>NZ_JBVVPS010000005.1:14730-261072 GCF_055811355.1 Bradyrhizobium sp. WSM4873
CCGCCCGCGGCCGCGGCCCCGCGCCCCGCCCGCGCTGGCCCGTTTGGGGTTCGCGCGGGCCCCCCCCCCCCCCCGCCGGGGCGGGGGGGGGGGGGGCCCCCCCCCGGGCCCCCCCGCCCCCCCCCCCCCCCCCCCCCCCCGACAGCGCCCGCCCTTTCGTACATACCTAAGAAACAAATCATGGGATTGATAAGCCTTGGGCAAGTTCGGACTGGCGGAGAGATGCCAACCCATCCCGCGCAGTGTAGCCGGAAGGCAACGCGTCCGTCCGCTGAGTGCGTGTGTGGTAGGCAGCAAAACCGGTAGCGCCGACGATGAGCAACACTAAGAGCGCGAAGCAATCGACCGCGAATTGGCGGCGGCGTGCACGGTCACGGTCGGCACGGATGACCTCGGGCGCTGGTGGGTCACCTTCAAAGGCGTGCTGCCAGGGGAGGCGCACGGGATGAGGGCGACGAAGGTCGATGCCCAGACTCACGCCATCCCATTCGCTATTGCCGATAAGCTGGCACCGCAGGTATTTGGCCAGAAGGTCGTCGTTTCTGCGTGGCAGCTGCTCATCAGCGGCATGTTCCGCGAACCACTCGCGGATATCCTGAAGGCTTTGAGGGTCCGTCTTGATGAGCAGGGTGGTCTTCCATGTCTGTAACTCCTGGGTCGTGCTTTCATTGGTTGATTGGTGATGGTTCACGATGATGAACAAGAGCTGCGCGGAGCAGCTTGATTATGCAACCGAGGTGGCCGAGCCCGTCGAGCTCGCACATCAGGTCAGACAGGGTCTCGGTCGATTCCCTGTTCAGGTCTACGTCGCGCCAATGGCTCGCCATTTGCTCCGCCAGGCACAGAGCCGATGCAATCCGGTCAGCGCAGGAGGTCTCGTGAAATCGCGAAGCCTTCAGAGATGGGGCTTGTCCGACCGAAACAAGGCAGTCGACCCATAGCCAGGCGTCGTGAGTAGTCACCACGACTTGTATGAACTGGGCGACCACTTCGGCGTCGCTGCTGGGTATTGGCGGTGCGTTTTCCATAAGCCAGCAACGCATCCATTCCAGGTCATTCTGGCAGGATTTGAGGGTGAGGGTCATTTTCCATGTCTGTAACTCCATGGGGACGAACTTTCGTTGATTGATCGTAGTGGAGAAGCAGCGACCGACCGGGCGCGCAAGCGCACGGGCGTGAGCTGCATTTTCCTTGATACGTCGTGCCCCTTGGCGACCGTTTGCGAGTGCATTAGGATGCATTCATGGCCTCGTCTGTAACCGAGGCCTTGAGGCCCCTGACCAGGGGCCTTTTTGCTGACTCACGGCCAGTCTCCGCCCTCGTCGCCTGCATTGATCACGTCCGGGCAGTCCTGGCCTTCGAATGCCGGGCGGAAATTGACGCACAGCCCGCCGAAGCCTTGTTCATACTCCGCCTGCGCCGAGATCACGCCGTAGTGCTCGGCCATCACGATAGCCGCTCGCGATACGGCAGCCTCGATGCTACCCATGATTGCCCGCTGGGTGTGCCGATCGAGCGTTGACCCCGCGATTGCGTCGCAGAGGTCGTTGACGTTGAGTATCTTGGCCATTTTGGGTCTCCCTTTGGTTATCGGCTGCGCCATCGCGGCCGGTCGGGAGAATTCGAGGCTCGCAGCTTTAGCGGGCAGGCACAGGGAGGCTCCGCCCGAGGCTCCGACGGGCGCCCCTCTCTTGCGGCGCGCGTTGGAAACGGGTGGATGCCCTTGCCGGCACGCGCTGCGGGCCTATTCACCCGACCCTACCGGCCGAGTGGTGCAGAGATCTTAGGGAGCGCTAAGGTCGTCTCATGGCAAAGACTTCGGATAGATCACGCATGCACCCGCTTGGACCTGAATAGCAGTTTGTGCTGACAGAGCTCTGGACGCTCGCTTGGGCAGCATCGGTGCAGCGCGCCAATTTGTATGCGCCAGGTTCAAAACAGACGGGTCAACTACGCGACAAGCTTCAGGAATTCATAACAAGCCATCTGCTTCCGCACTACGTGAGCCCCTGCACGGAGCAGCAGCACTATCTCAACCTTGCGCAACTAGTGGAATTCGGCACAGGGGCTCTTCCGGGCTCCTTGCGAGACGGACGGTACAGATATGGCGTTGCTCAGAAGCTGCTGAATCTCGCACTCAAGTACCACTGGTGCCTCGGCCAGATTTCCGAGCCACCGCATTGCCCAATCGATCGGATCATCATCGAGAAGACCATCTGCGAGGGCGCGTCAACTGGACCCAGATCGCTGACGAGGAGCAATATCGCGTAGTCATCGAAGCGGAAGGCGCAAGGCGGAGCCGGAAAGCATCGCCCGCTGGGAACTGCTGAACTACGCCGCCGCTCTAGCTTGTAGCGCCCGAACCAGTTCGGGCAGCCACGCGCCTCGTTGACCAAGCTCCCGATCTCACTCAGCGGCTTCAGCGGGCGAGCTCTTGAGCTCTGCGAACTTCGCCGCCATCGTCGGGTTAGACCGCGTCAGCTTCTTGATCGTCACATCCTGCGCCTTGTCGTTCGCCAGGCGCAGGTTGCGGTCTGCACCGATCAACGCATCTTTCGTCTTCTGCAGGTGATCGATGGACTTATCGATCTCCGAGATCGCTGTATGGAAGTGCCTGGAAGCGAGATCAGTGTTCTTCAAGAATCCGTTCTTGAACGTCTCCAGCTGGCTTTCAAACTGCGTGATGTCGATATTCTGCGCCTTCACGAGCGCCAGCTCGGTCTTGTATTTCAGAGAGTTGGTCGCCGCGTTCCGCAGAAGCGTAATCATCGGCAGGAAGAACTGCGGCCGAATGACGTACATTTTCGGGTACCGGTGGAAAACATCAACGATGCCGGTGTTGTAGAGTTCGTTATCCAATTCAAGCAATGAGACCAGAATGGCGTATTCGCAGCCCTTCTCGCTGCGATCGCGGTCGAGTTCCTTGAGGAAATCCTCGTTTTTGCTCTTCGTGGCGGTCCTGTCGCTCTCGTTCTTCATCTCGAACATGATCGAGATGATCTCGGTGCCGGCGTCATCCAAGTCTCGGAAGATGTAATCGCCCTTGCTGCCGGTCCGCGCATCGTTGTCCTTCTCGAAGTAGGCCAGCGGGAAGGCCATCGAGCGAACCCGGTTGAATTCGGTTTCGCAGTGCTGCTCCAGGGTCTCGCCGACCATTTTGGTCGAGAGGCGGGCCTTCATATCCTTGAGGCGCTCAATCGCGTCATCGCGATCCTTGATCTGCGTCTCGTACTTGTCCTTGAGGGACTTCTCGGAGAGCTGCTTCTCAAGCTGAACCTGCTTGATGCCGTTCTTCAGCTCATCGCGCTCCTTTTCAATCGTGCCGACCGCTTCGGTCACGGCGAGTTTCTTCTCAAGCTCGACAGCCTGGAGCTTGGCCTTCAGCTCTTGGATTTCTTCATCCTTGGCAGCAGAGACCTTGTGCACCTCGCCCGCCAAAAGGGCCTCAGCAAGCTCGGACGCAGCCTTCTTTTCGCGCTCCGACTCGGCCAGGGCGTTCGCGAGCCTGTCCCGCTCCTTCTCGACGGCACTGAGCGCCTCCGTGACAGCCAGCTTCTGGGCGACGCCACTCCCCTCAAGCTTGGCCTTCAACTCCTGGATTTCAGCGTCCTTCGCAGTCGTGCTCTTCTGCAGATCGCTGCGGGCCTGGGCCTTGGCCAATTCAACGGCGCTCTGCTTGTCGCGCTCGGCCAGCTCCAGCCTTTCGTGGAGCTGCTCCGTGAAATCGGCGTCACGGACCTGCTTCAGGATATCCGCATAGCCGGATTCATCCACCTTGAAGGCTTTGGTACAGTGGGGACAGAGGATCTCGTGCATGGTGCCTGTCCGGTTCCTGGCAGCTGGTGTCGTCATTCAAAAGGGCATGGGTCGGTCAGAATCGCACCCATGAGAACAAAATTAGAACGGATGCTTTTGGAGGGTCAAGCCGACAGCCGCAGATTTGAGCGTTTTCGGGACTTGATCCCCCGATTCTCGACAGGGTTGGTTGTGGGAGCCGTCCGTTCATGAGTCAGCCGGGCGTTGGGTACGTCGATAGGGAGCGGCGGCGCTGTCTAACGACAAACGAGCTGGTCCCACTTCGAGGGGTCGAGTTGTCGGGTCACTGCGTAAGTTTTGAATGCCAGTCGCGCCTTGTACACCTCGACTCCCTCTGCCTGGTCGCCCAGCGCTGATAGCAGCTCCGCACGTGTGATCGTCGACAATGGACCGACGATGACTTCTTTCAGCGCCATGTTCGGGGAAAATTCCGCGAAGTAGAGGTTGCTCTTGGGATCTCGATCCTTGAGGCTCGTGAATAGCCGCAACTCGTTCTCGTACCGCCAGTGCTGGTATTTGGTAGAAAGGACCTTGAGTATTTCCTTCTGCGCATCAAAGCCACCGCCCTCTATGACGTCGACGCGGGCGGGAAGCCTCTTGGCGGCATAGCGGACCTTCGTGAGCAGGTTCGCAGGAATGTCGAAGCCGAAGCACAGGCCCTTGTGCCTCTCGGCATAGTGCGACCATTGCACTGGATTCCTCCAATGGCCGCTAAAGCAGAGCATGCCGTAGGCTTTATCGAATTTGGTTCGCCAGGCGCGGAATCGGGCCCGTACGTTTTTGTCGGTTGACGATGGCACCAGTTCAAAGGGATCATTTAGGTTGGCGATGGTCGCGATCTTGAGGCGGCGCTTGCGAAGGTCATCGAGCCCGTAGTCGCGATCGATAAAGTGATAAGCGCGCACCTTGGCTCTGCTCTTGGGAAATGGCATCGGTCACCTGTTTCCTGCGGCGAATAAACTCGGCCGTAAAATTACATCATCGCAAAATCGTATTTGCGACGAAATGGGGTTCGACCGCCCTAGGCCGGCTCGGTTTCCCTGGTCTGCAATACAAGCCGACGTGCTGCTGCAACGAGGCCCGGCAAATTGTCCTGTGTGATGCTCCAGATCAATTCTGGCTCAACATCGCGGTATTCGTGACGCAGAAAATTGCCCAGGGTCTCGATCTTGCGCCAGGCGATGTCCGGTGCCGCCTCCTTGAGGTCGGCCGGCAGCGTCTTGGCGGCTTCCGAAATGATCAGCAATCCATGTTCGACGGCGCGCCGCAGCACCCATGACTGCTGGAAGCGCTCCAGGGTTAGCCCCTGCAAGGCGACATTAATGGCCTCCGCCTCATCGATGATGTGCAGAAGGCGGACAACGGGCGTCTTGGTGGGCGCCATCAAAAAACTTGGATGGCCTCGCGTTCCACGTCATCCCGAATGAACTTGGACAGTCCCGACCGCGTGCCATAATCCACATTGACCGGCAAAGCCGCTTTTAGCACGTCGTATGCGCCCACGAAGGCGTCGAGATCCAGCTCTGCACCCGGAGCCCGATCGATAAACACATCGACGTCGGAATCGGGGCCCGCTTCATTTCTGGCGTAAGAGCCGAAGATGTAGAGCCCGGCGACGCCAAAGGCCCGTAGTTGGGGCTCTAGGGATTTCAAGCGGGAGATAACGTCAGCCGTCTGCATGGGACTATCCTATCACAGCCTTATGTGTTTCGGCAAAGCCGTATCCTGACGCCTTGGGGGTTATTCCCGGACTCCCATAAAGCGGTCGTAAGTATCCAGATCGCGGGGCCCATCGTGATGAAACACGGGGACCGCGTCCGCAAATTGCAGCAGCGTATAGTTCAGGTCGTACTGCTCGGCCCGCAGCGTCATCTCCTTGGTCGGCTCATCGAACCACACACCTTCGGCATGCTTCACGCCGGCTCGGGCTTCCTCCGTGAAGATAGACTGCCCCACCAGCGAGCGGGCCGGCACCTCGACCGGCGCGGCGCTGGTCTTGAAGTATCTTCTGGTCTTGAGAGCTGCTTCGCTCGACCAGGCCCAGTTCATGTAGCCATCGCGCGAGACGACGATTATGGCACGGCGCTCAGTGTACCGAAGCCAGCGCAGGATGGCCGCGACCAGAGAGACGTCATAGTGCGTGGCGCATTCGCTGAGCTGGTCGAAATCCGTTTCCGATTTTGCCGGGATCCGGCGCCGAAAGTCATCGAGAGGCATCAGCAGCGTTGACGCAAAGTCGTTAGCCTCTCGCTCTATCTCGACACCGTTACGCCCGTCGACGGCAGCCTCATCGCACCGCAGGCCGTCAGGGTATTTCTTACGGTGGACGAGGTAGTGGCCAAGCTCATGGGCCGCCGTGAACCGGCGACGACGCGGCGAGCCCTTCTTGTTGACGTAGATGCCCCAACGCTTGCCCGAATCGGATGGCAACAAGGCCCCTTCGCAGTCTTCGAGATCGACGCTGCGCACGTCGGCGATGGGGTCGTCAGGAAACAGGGTGCTGGAGATCTCTTTCGCGAACGCCGCAATATTAAAGCGATAGCGGTCCGGCGGATTGGCGGCGTTCAGAAGCTGGGTCAGATGAATCGCCCAGCGCTGCGATCCCCACCCGTCGAAGTTCATGACTTGTCATCCAGCAGTTTGCGCATTTGGCGCAGCGTGGCTTTCAGCTCCGGCGTCATGCGTTGATATTCGCGGAAGAACGCCTTGTCCTCGGCAGCTATCAGTTCTTCGGGCGTATCCTCGCCGAGGAGGTAGTCAACGGTGACCTCAAGGGCCTTGGCGATGCCGGCCAGCTTGTCGGCCGAAGGCCTCGGCGGGTCCTTGTTCTCCAGCTCCCAGAGATACGACTTACTCGACCCTGACTTTTCGGCCAGCTGATCAAGTGTCAGCCCCTTTCCCAACCGAAGCTTTCTGATCTTGGCTCCGATTTTTTCGCTCATTTCAACGGCTTCCCCTTTGTTCGGAGTAGCAAGATAGCAGTTCCTTGACTCCCGGTACAGGTTCCATTATGTTCGGAGTAGGCATACAAGCCATGCTTCCAGGCTGGAGTGGCATTCGGGAGCTTCTATCAACCGCGCCGCGTATCGGCACCGCCCCGGAAGGAGGCATAAATGACTGCAAGGATTACGTTTTTCCCTCTTGGAAATGCGGACACCTGCCGCATCGATCTCGTGAGCAGCCGTAAGGTCCTCATCGACTTCGCCAACATGCGGGACCCCAAGGATCCCTACGACCTCCGGGTCGACCTGGCGGAAGAGCTGCGCCGCGACCTCAAGGACGCCGATCGCGACTATTTCGACGTGGTCTGCTTCACGCACCTCGACAACGACCACATCAAGGGCTCCAGCGACTTCTTCTGGTTCGAGCACGCCGCGGCCTACCAGGGCGCGGGCCGCATCAAGATCAAGGAGTTGTGGGTGCCGGCGGCGGCTGTCACCGAGGAAGGGTCGAATGGCGAGGCGCGGATCATCCGGCAGGAAGCGCGGGCGCGTCTGCGGGCTGGCAAGGGCATCAAGGTGTTCTCCCGTCCCGGTCACCTGCACGATCTCCTGGCCTCATGGGGCCTGAGTGTCGAGAGCCGCGCCTCCTGCATCGTCGATGCCGGCCAGACCGTGCCGGGCTTCGACAAGGCTGGCGCCGACAGGGCCGAGTTCTTCGTGCACAGCCCGTTCGCGTGGCGCCTCAACGACCGCGAGGTCGAGGACCGCAACCAGGACAGCATCGTCATGCAGGTCACCTTCATGGAAGGCGGGGTCGAGAGCTACGGCTTGCTCGGCTCCGACGCCGACTACGAGACGCTCACCAAGATCGTCGAGACCACCAAGCGCCACAAGCGTGAAGGCCGGCTGCTCTGGGACGTGCTGAAGCTCTTCCACCACTGCTCGTACCTCTCGCTCGGCCCGGACCGCGGCAAGGACGAGACGGTGCCGGTGCCGGAGGTGAAGTGGCTGTTCGAGCAGGGCCGCGAGGGTTGCCTGATCATCTCGCCGAGCGACCCGATTCCCGTGAAGGGCAGCGACGGCGACAAGAGCGACCAGCCGCCGCACCGCCAGGCGGCTGCACACCACCGCCGCGTGGTCAACGGTAAGGACGGCGAGTTCAAGGTGACGATGGAGACGCCGTCGGTGTCCCGGCCGAAGCCGCTGGTCGTCGAGATCACCGCCTCCGGGGTCAGCCTGGTGCTGGCCGCCCCCTCCGCGATCGGCATCGCGACCTCGCGGCCGGCTCGCGCTGGTTGATCGATGCTGCACGACTGGCTGCACATCTGGGGCGAATCTGTCGAGCCGGAGCACCTCTCCGGCTCGATGGCGGTCCGATTCCGCGACTTCCTTGTCAACCAGGCCGAGGGCCTCGCGACCATCACAGGCGCCCGACGCAGCGGCCCGAACGCCGAAGGTGAGCTGCTGATCATTCAGGTGCGGACCAACCGCACGCAGCGGCCGGCATATCAGCTCCTGCGAGAAGAGCCCATCGGCATCCTGTTTACGACCGACGGCAGCTACGCGCCCTCGGTGCTAGCCCTCCGTACGGACTTCCCTGACACACCCCATCAGAACTGGGTGCCAGACGGCGTTCCTTTTTCGCTCTGCGTGGATGACCGGCCTTGGCAAGAGGCGCGCCCGCTTTATACGCCGGCCGAGCTTCTGCACCGCATTATCAAATGGTTCGAGCGCGCCGGACGCGGCGGCCTTCACGACCTCCGTCAGCCGCCCGATCCGTTCTTTATGCGCGAAGGCTATCACCTGATTATTCCGCGCAACACCTTCGACGGGGGAACGCGCGAACTGATAGCCTTTGCCCACGATCCTCAGAACCCGGTCGTGGTCTCGCTGCGGGAGCCGCAGCCAGGCGAGCTGCAGCGGTTACAGGCCGGCACCTTCATGGTGATCGCCTTGACGCTGCAGCCGCGCGCCATGAGCCGGATGCGACGCGCTCCTGCGAACCTAGGCTCCCTCCTCCATGAGCTGAATGCTCGCGGCGTCGACCTTGCGGAGGTGCTGACGGCGCGCATCGCAGCGTGGAGCGCGGCCGGCAGCCAGACCAATTTCGAGACGCGACTTGGCCTGCTGCTGCGTATGCCGATCATCGGACCTGACGGCAACCCAACCGGCGAAAGCGACGACGTCGCCTTCCTCACCTTGGCCACGCTGGGTGAGATCGGCGTCGCCCTCGGCCTCCTGGGGCGCTCGCCCGAAGCGCATGGTGCTCGTTATGCCCGGCTGTTTACGCCTGCAAAAGCCGATGAGCAGGCGCTGGCAGGGATGATCGTGCTCGTGACCGTGGCGCACGTCGGGTTTGACCAGCGCCGGGCCCTTGATCTTGCCGGAAACTCCGTTGATGTCCCGCGACGGGTCGTGCAGATCGGCGCCGGCGCGATCGGCTCGATGGTCGCCGAGACGCTCGCGCGGCAGGGGTTGGGCCAGCACTGGACCTTCATTGACCCCGATTACTTGCTGCCGCACAACCTCGCGCGTCATGAACTCACCACCACAGAGATCGGCATGTCCAAGGCCGACTCGCTCGCGCGGCGACTGATGCAGGTCCGCACCGATCTACGCGCCGATGCCATCAACGCGGATGTGCTCAAGCCGGCGACCAGGGCAGATGAGGTCGCCGCCGCCCTGCAAGGCGCCGACCTGGTGATTGATGCCGCCGCGTCGGTCCCGGTGGCAAGATGGCTCTCTGACCACGCCACCCGGGCCCGGCGCGCCAGCGTTTTCTTCAACCCCGCCGGCACCGCGGTGGTGTTGCTGATGGAAAGCCAGGACCGGACGATTGAGCTGCGCCTGCTCGAAGCGAACTATTACGCCGACGTCTTGAAAGTCCCTGCGTTGGAAGATCATCTGTCGCAGTCCGTCGATGCGGTGCCTTATGCGGGCGCCTGCCGCGCCGTGACCAACCGTATCCCCGCTGCTCGCGCGCAAATCCTTGCCGGGCTGGCTTCCGCGGCGGTGATGGAAGCGGTGGGCAAGCCAGAAAGCGACCTGCGAGTCTGGTCGCTGTCCAAGGATGGCAGCGTCACAGTCCATCACGGCGAGATCGGTTCGGTGCGGGCACAATCCATCCTTGGCTGGACCATCACGCTGCCTAGCAGCCTGGAAGCCCGGATTCAGGAAATGAGAACGGCCGGCTTGCCGGCAGAGACCGGCGGCGTTCTCTTTGGCGTGGTCGACCTGCTCGCGGCTCGGATTGACATCATCGAGGCATGGCCCGCGCCGCCTGATAGCGCAGCATCCGAGACCGAATTCAAGCGGGGAACAAAAGGGTTGCGCCAGGGCGTCGAGGCCGCCATTGCCCAGACCCTTGATCAGGTCCGCTACGTCGGCGAGTGGCACTCACACCCTCGCCGCGCGCGCACTGATCCAAGCGGCAAAGATCTCCTTCAACTCGGCTGGCTCGCCACGACGTTGTCGATGGACGGCTGCCCCGGCGTCATGCTTATCGCGGGCGATACCGGCATCAGGATCTGTCTGGGTGCCGCCGTCGACGATGAAGAGGCCCCGACGTGAGCGAGGCGCCTTCGCAGGACGATCCGCCAGAGGCAGCGGTCGCCGTGGACTTTCTCGGCGGGCAAAAGCTCGAGGACGGCATCGGGCTCTGCCTGTCTGGTGGCGGATTTCGTGCCATGCTGTTTCACCTCGGAGCTTTCGTCCGCATGAACGAGCTTGGCTTGCTGGCCAAGCTGGACCGGGTGGCGAGCGTGTCAGGCGGGTCGCTCGCGGCAGGTGCGCTCGCCGTCGGGTGGGATCAGCTCACCTTCGACCAGAACGGAATTGCCACCAACCTCACAGAACGCGTGGCCGAGCCGATTCTGGCGCTTTCGCGCAAGTACATCGACATTCCGGCAATCGCTCTTGGCTTTCTGCCCTTCGTCCATGCCTCGGGCGTCGCGGCTCTGGCCTACGATCATTGGCTGTTTCGCGGCAAGACCCTTCAGGACCTGCCGCAACGCCCGCGCTTCTCATTTACGGCAACCAGTCTTCAAAGCGGCGTCCTGTGGCGATTCGCTCGCGACTATGCCGCAGACTACCGCGTGGGTATGTGGCGCAATCCCACGCTGCGGCTTGCGCCCGTCGTCGCCGCCTCCGCTTCGTTTCCACCTTACCTATCGCCGGCCGTCATCAATGTCCCGCCCGGGGCAGTTCAGCCGGAAAACGGCTCTGACCTTCACCGCGAGCCTTACACAACACGGCTCCGGCTGACCGATGGTGGCGTGTACGACAATCTCGGGCTTGAGCCGGTCTGGAAGCGGTACAAGACCATCTTGGTCAGCGACGGAGGCTCGATAACACCACCAAGCATCGCTCCCCGATCGAACTGGCTCTCGCAGGCCGTCCGTGCAAGCAACATTGCCTTGCAGCAGGGCGTTAACATGCGTCGGCGGGTGTTGTTCGGCCTGGAACGCACTGGCGAGCGGCGTATAGCCTACTGGGGCATCGGCGAACCCATCGCATCCTATGGCGCCACCAATGAGCTGGGATTCACGGCTGAACAGGCAAAGCACGCTGCCGAGGTCGCCACGCGCCTGACCAGATATCCAGACGATGTTCGGCTGAATATTATGCGGGCTGGCTATTCCCATGCTGATGCGGCGCTGCGCACGAGCCGAATTCCACTGCCAGACAGCAAGCCAGACTTCTCGGGATTGCCAGCCGTCCGTTAGGCCAGGCGGCAGCGCCCTGTGTATTTGGTTGTGGCCAGCACGAAAGCAACTAGATTACCGCAACACAACACGAGAACGGTATGATCGATCCACTTACAGCGCTGGCCTTCTCAATCTACGAGAATAAGGGCGTCTATTGCCTGCTACTTGGCTCTGGCGTGTCGCGTCCCGCTGAAATTCCAACCGGCTGGGAGGTCACGCTCGACCTGGTGCGCCGGGTGGCTGCCTTAAAGGGTGTCACCGGCGAACCGGACTGGGCGAGCTGGTATAAGAAAACGTTCGGCACCGACCCTGGATATTCCGAGTTGCTGGATCAACTCACAACGACGCCTGACGAGCGGCGTTCGGTCCTGCACAGTTACATCGAGCCGAATGAGGATGACATTGCGGCCGGCAGAAAAACCCCTACCCGGGCCCACCAGGCCATCGCGCGTCTGGTTGCCGCAGGCCACGTACGAGTGATCATCACCACGAACTTTGACCGGTTGATTGAGAATGCCTTGCGAGAGCATGGAGTCGAGCCAACGGTCATCGCCTCTGAGGATGCGTTGCAAGGCGCAGTGCCACTGATTCACAGCCGCTGTTACGTCGTCAAGATTCACGGCGACTACCTCGACACACGCATTCGCAACACGGATTCCGAGCTGGGTTCTTACACCCCCGGACTCAACACATTACTTGACCGCATCATTGATGAGCACGGCCTGATCGTTTGCGGCTGGTCAGGGGATTGGGACCCTGCCTTGCGCGCAGCAGTCACCCGGGCCCCCAACCGCCGCTATCCGATGTTCTGGGCTGCCCGTGGTCAAACCTCTCCGGTCGCCCAATCGCTGATTGAACATCGCGCCGGCAGAATTATCAAAATCGAAGGGGCCAACGCATTCTTTGAACGTGTTGAAGCATTGGTGTCCGCCCAGGCGGAAGCTCAGCGGCCGAATCCGCGAAGTGTTGAGTTGATGGTATCGAGTGCGAAGAAATATCTGGCCAAGTCGGAATTTCGGATACAGCTCGATGAGTTGATTGGTGGTGAGCTGCGCCTGATTGATCAGGAGATTTCCACAAGCATCACTCATCCGGGCGGAGCCTGGTCAAACCACTATTTCATTTCGGCCGTGGCGCGTTATGAGGCCCAGACCGAAGTGCTGGCTAGGATTTTCGGAGTAATGGGGCGTTACGGGACTGGTGACGAGTTTCGCGACGCATCAGAGGTTATCACCAAACTGGGCTTTCGCGAACCCGCGGGCGGCTTCAACTTCTTGACGAATTTGAGGACCTATCCAGCGGTGCTGTTGCTTTACGCTTATGGCATTGGTCTCCTCAAGGCTCAGCGCTTTGCCGAATTGTTCAAGCTTTTCGCGGCGCCGATCCGTACCGGCCGAGAGGACAATACGCCCATCGCCTCTCATCTCCTGCTCACACGCTGGGAAGGAACGGAAAACGACCCTTGGCAGCTCGTCTCTGAGGTCGAAAGGGCCAAGACGGCCCTCAGCGATCATCTCCACAAACTGTTCTCCAGCTGGACCGAGGACTATCTCTTCACCAAGGCTGAATACACCAGCTTGTTTGAACATTTTGAATTGCTGGGAACACTGGCGGAAATTACGCTTTCGAATGATAAGGCCACCTTGCAAGCGGCGATTGAGCGGAGCGACTTCATATGGGCCCCTATTGGTCGGGCATCATGGGATAGCCGGACGTCACGACCTATCTTCGAAAGCTGGAAAGGCGACTTACAGCCACTGCTTCTGAAGGCTGGCTTCGGCCGCGGGGAAAAGGATTACCTGCTTTTGGCTATGGAGAACATTGCTCGTTTCGCCAAGCGGATTGCTTGGCGGTAAGGACGCAGGAACCGCGTTTAAGCCACGATTCTACGATTTCACGATTAGCGATAGCCCCGTTTGAGCTTCCGAGCCCAATTCGCGACCATGGCAAGGTCAGCCATGCCCCGGCTCTGGTACGTTTCGATCCGAACCGTGCCGGCGCGACCGATGCGGCCCCATTCCCTGACGAGCGAGCACTCGCCGAACAGTGTTGGTTGAATGTCCAGCTTGTAGAACCTCGCCATATTGCGATGATTGTCGATACGGGTGAGCATGAGCGCAGTCATGCGATTTCCTCCTCTTTTTGTTTTCGTTGAACCTGCGCGGCAGTCCTGGCGGCACGCAGATAGCGGTGCACAGTCTCGCGGCTGACACCAAACTCGCGCGCTAGCACAGCCTTCTTCCCGTCCGCCTTGACCCGGGCGACCAACTCGTCGACCTGGGCAGGCGTCAATGCACGGCGGCGCCCCTTATAGATGCCCTTCGTCTTCGCGATCGCAATGCCTTCGCGCTGACGCTCTTTGATCAGTGCCCGCTCGAACTCAGCAAAGGAGCCCATGACGTTGAGCAGCAGCTGAGACATCGGCGACGCTTCCGCCGTAAATGTAAGGCCTTCCTTCAAGAACTGGATGCGGACGCCTTTTCCGGTCAGCTCCCGGACCAGGCGGCGGAGATCCTCAAGGTTGCGGGCCAGACGGTCCATCGAATGGACCACAACGGTGTCGCCATCTCGAACGTAAGCCACCATCTGTGCCAGCTCTGGCCGATGGGTGTCCTTCCCCGAGGCATGGTCGGTGAACGTGCGGTGAAGTTGTATGCCGACAAGCTGACGATCGGTCTTCTGGTCGAGCGTGCTGACCCGTAGGTAACCGACAATCTGCCCCGTCAACTCCTATGCTTTCATTCTGTGACAGGAAGTCTGAGACTCGGCGACTCACCTGTCAAGAAATTCGGAAATCGACTCCAATGACACATGTTCTTTGAGGCTAAGCAGTGTGGTATTTGGGTGCACCCTAACGACATACTTTGAAGGTGCGGAGGCAAAGATATATTGAAGGGCTGGAATTGTGCGTTCATCGGTTCAAGGATCTCACATGCAAGAAGACACCGATTTAAGAAAGGCCATCGATCGCGAGGAGGGCCGCGCAGAATGGGGCGCATGGGCTATTATTGTTGGCTTGGTGGCTGAAGTTGTTCTGGCCATCTATTACCCGCATGGGAGCAGTTGGATTGAAACCTGGGGGCCAGTTATAGCGACCGCTCTCATTGCTGCCGGCGTGTACGCCGAAGTTCACTTTGGCAGACGATCATCGGAGCATCAGAAGGATCTGCAAATTAGGACGGAGGAGCGACTAGCCGAGGCAATCGAGCGCGCGGCCGCAGCAGATGAGAACCTCAAGAATTTTCTGACGCCGCGCCGGTACGTGCTAAGTCCCAACAAGGCAGCGATCGCAAAATTATTGACGACCTTTCGAGGGACCGTCTTCGATATTGGCTTCGGCATGGGGGATATCGAGCAAGCGGACTTCGCATGGGATATTGAGGAAATTCTGCAAAACGCGGGGTGGCAACAGGTAGATTGGCAACCGCAAGGTCCAAACGTCAACGTTATAGGCGGCCGCGGCAATCATCCAATCGCTGGGAATATTAGCTCTCAGAATTTGGAAATTCACTTGGACCCAGCGTCAGCGCAAGGCCTACGACCCGCTGCCGAAGCACTCGTTGAAGCATTGGCGTCTTACAAGGTAGAGGCCCGGATCGCTCCTCCGAATATCGCTAACCCAAACCGGACCGCGATGCATTTGCTTGTGGGGCCAAAGCGTTGAGGCCTCTCTCAGCCTTTCGCATATGTTTTACAAAGCACGCTTGATCGCCTCTATAGTAGCTATTTCCGCGCCGCAGAAAATCGCTAAGGCTGGATATCGCGCTATAAGCGCCCTCCCCTTAGCGAATGAAGCGCAGGCGCCAACGAGGCGATCTAGCGCTGCCTCGCGCCCGACTTGCGTTGCTTCCAATGAAACAGGCCCGGTAGAGCACATGCTCACCGGGCCCCTGCCTCTGGAAGGTCCGTAAAGAGACGGCGTCAATCCTACTCGCAGGCATTCTTGATGTACGGCGCCAAGGGATAGCGGGGAGCGTTGTTCGCCGGAATGCCGGCCGTCGATGAGCTGAAGGAGTCGCCGGGCTCGATCTGGCTCTGGCACTGCTTCTGTCCGGCCTGAAGCGCAAGGTTGCTGCTGCCGCCCGTGTGATAATAGATGGTCCAATAGGTCCACGGTGTACCCGTCCCGGCCCGGAACGTAACGTAACCGGCGGTGGCAGGCGCAGCCGCAAATGCGAAGACGAGAAGCGCGCTCGCAAGCGCAACCAAGAGTTTCATGGTGAATATTCCATGCTAGTGTTCCACACGACGTTTCGTGTGTTGCGGGACATCCGCGAGGGAGATCGTCTCACCTCGGCGTTGTCTCAAGCTACGAGTGCGTAATCAGTCGTTATCAGATTGGACGTCAGAGGCCTGACTGCCTTTGTCGTGAAGCAGAATGGATGAGGCGAAATTGACTGACCAACTGCTGACTAGACGCGGGCCGTACAAGAAGCCTGAAAAATACAATCTGCCAATGTTGATGCGCTTACTCAGTCTGGACAATCTCACTGAGTTAAGAAAGAAGCTGGAGATCAAGGATACTGGCTTCTGGTCGCGCATCTGCAGCGACGTTGGACCTAACGCGCAGACATCCCTGCCCAGACAAAAATATATAAAAGCCATCGAGCTTTGCGCGGCACTCGATCCTCCAGTGCATTTTGCACTAACGGACTTTACGTTGCCGCCAGAACAGTTGATCGCGATAATTCCGAATACCCACCCTCGTTACGAACTTGCCCGCTTAGCCGTCGGCTTACCACCATCCCCCACACCCGTTTTGCAATCTCGGGAGTTTGACGTCCGCTCACTTTTGCCAGGCCATTACGCGCGCTTCCTCATTGCGCGCAGCGGCACCAAGTCGATCCTAAACGTGGAAAATTTTGAAATTCGATTCAGTGGGAATGGCTCGAATACTCTCGAAATCGTCCAGCGTGATTACGAGTACGAGAACCGCACTCCGAACGGGTCGGTCCATGTCGTGTCGCGCAACGACACTATCGAAATCAGGATTGATTACGAAAGTGACCGAGACCCAATCGGAACTTGTCTCGCGCCCTTTCCGAGCGGATATCCGATTTCCCATATCTTGGCGGTCGTTCTAGATATTCACTACAATACGCGTAATGTCTTGGCTAAACCTATCCTCTTCGTAAAGCTGAAGCAGCCCTACGATAGAAAAGATCGATTCCCGCCAACCGCGACGATTTACAAGAAGGTGAGGCAGCTGTTCAAAAAGTTCGTTAAGTATGAGCCAGCACGAATGGAGCTTCACATTCCAACGGCCTCGCTGAACGAGGAGATTGAAGAAATTCACGCCGAACTTGAGCGGCTACGGGGCGGAGCGGCTGACGTTCCCGGCCACCCCGCCACGTCCGACTCTGTATAACCTCAGCGCTAGTCAGCCGAGTTGCCACCTTCGATAGGATCTTCATGGAGACGATGGCCGATGGGCATAGCACGCATGTGTAGCTCCTCGTTTTGCTGATCAACAGTCGTGAGGGTAAGCGCAGTAGCCGGCAAGGCCAACTCCCTCGTAGTCAGTACCTTGTCAGCTCTAGTCAGCACTGGTCAGCTTTACTGATTAGTGAGCTTCTAGAAGGCTGGGAGGAGTACCCGCCAAGGAATTACACCCTATAAGCCATTAATATCATTCAAATACCTCTCATGCGCGTTTCACCCGGCGCTGCCGGTCTATTCGGCAAGTCGACGCGCCTCGGCGGCCTTCACTTTTGCAACCATCTCTTCCTCAATTTTGTCCCGGCGCTTTCCATAATGCGCCTCGCGGTGATCACGCGGACATACCGCGACGACATTGCTCATTAAGTCAGCCCCGTCATTGGCCAGAGCGATGATGTGGTGGCATTCGAGGTATCGTGTCCCGTCATCGCATAGGAAGCCTTCCTCCCCGCAGTATTCGCACCTGCCGCCTGCACGTGCCCGGACCGCAGCCCGTACCTTGGAGTCTCGTGCGTATTGCTTCGTCTGAACGACCTTATAGGCGGGCTTTTCGGAGCCAAGCTCGTCCAGGTCATTGATTGCGTCGCCAGCAATCGCCAAATCCGTCATTCCCGCCAGGCGCCGTCGCCGTTCGGCGGAGGGCATAAGGGTGGCGAGATATTTCCACGCCGTTCGGTTGCTGTGACCTTTCAGTTGCTCCAGGGCAAGCGCAATTGCTTTGAAATCGGCATCCGTGAACGTATGCGCTTTAGAACGCTTAATGATGCCCTCGCGAATCCCTGGCTCAATGCCCTGCGCGGTCCAAGCTTTCGGATTGATCCTGTTTTCCGCAGTGAGCACGACGACCAAGGCCAGCAGAGGCACGTCGGCGAGCGCAGCGGCCGAATCCAGCAAATCGCAAACCTGCGCAACCGTGCGGGCATTGTCCCTTGGTCGGCCCAGCAACTCAGCGGCATCCTGATATCTAAGATACTGATTCGACTTGGCTGCGTGCACGATGAGGGGCAGCAACCTGCGCGCTTCGTCGTGCTGCACGGTCATTCCGTCCTCCTGGAAGGGAATTGGGATTCGATAATCTTCGGCCAATTGGGCATTGGAGGACAGCGCGTCTCGCCACAGACGAACGGCACCGCAAGTTCTTCAGCGATCAGAGTCGCGCCCACATCCGCCCCGTTGACCTTGAGGATACCGCACTTGCGACCGGCGTTACATCGCTTGGTGCCAATCGTAGCCGGTGGGCACGAGCAGGCGATCTCGGTCAGGTCGACCGGTCCGCTGTGGAGGAGCTCGACCAGCCGTTCCTTGGCCAAGCGACCTAGCACCCTCTCGTCGGCCGACACTTTTCGGCGCGGCGTCCGAATCTCAGGCGTGTCAAAACCCACCAGCCGATAGCGCACCCGGGCTCGCGGCGGACCAAGATGAATGGTGTCGCCATCCACCACGGCAATGGTGTCTACGCTGACCGGCTCCGCCTGGCAGTGGCCGACCGCAGACAGCGCGAGAAAAGCCGCGCACAAGCAGGCTCGTTGCATTGCTCTTCCCCCTGAACAGGACGGTCCTTGTATTGCGCGGAAGCAGTTATACCTGATGCTGATTGTGCCTCAACCTGCAAGGCCGAGAGGTGCCTTATGACCCGAGCCAGCTATTACGACGATATCCTCGAACGGCGGATTGAAAACGGCGCGAAGATCCTGGCCGGAGAGCACATCCTTTATGCCATAGACGACGATCGCCTGAGCCCGAAGGGCGAAGAGCTGGCCGAAGCAGCTCAAAGTTTCGGGACTACGCGAACGAAAATGTTCGAGCTTCGAAAGTTGGTCGCGCATATCAACAAGACGTGCAAAGAGCGTTTGGCGAGGGAAATGACGCTCGTTTATACGCTCAATGAGCCGAGGGATCGGGTAGTCGCCGCGGGCTACATGACTAAAGGAGAAGCTGCGGAGATGGCCGGTACGGTCCTCCCCGGCGACCTGCTGGACCTCGATATGTATGGCGGCCTGCTGGTGCGTGGCCGCTACGTGTTTATTTCTGACACAGCGCTTGCGCGAGGCCTGAAGGCCTACGGAGCCGAGGGACTGTTGAACGGGCTCGTTAAGGAGCGTCTGGCCGCCTGATGGTAGCAGAAGCGCTCGGATACCTTCTGCGAGGAACGAACAGGACTTATGGTCTACACATCTCTAAGCGCTGCGTGACCGGGTTGGCGCGGAACGTATAGTAGTGCGCCGCGTCGCACGGCTCGCTGCCGGTGTTATTGAGCGCCAGGGTGCCGCTTACGCGCACCGCACCAGAGGAGACGTCGGCAACCGCGTTGATGCTGCCGCTGACGATGCGGTCGGCCATCGAAGCGCCGGTAATACTGATGCCGTTGACCAGCAAGTTGGTGGCGCTGATCGTACCGGAGACTTCTAGCGTGGCAGTGGGCGTGACAGTATTGATGCCCATAATGGAGTTCCCGGTGCGGGTAATGGCCAGACGGTCGCCGTTGCCGGTGAACCCGCTGCTGGCCGTGAATTTGAACTTGTTGCTATCGTTGGCATCGACACCCACCGACCACCAACTGTTGGTGGAGGAGATGAAATACCTTGAGGCAACGACACCAGTATTCCCATTGAACAAGTCGATTGTATTGCTGGTAGTCGTGTTGGCGACGATGACATCATGATTGCCATTGCCCCAGAATGCGGCCAATCCGTTCACATGTAGTTTGTAAGCGGGATCCGTGGTGCCGATGCCGACGTAGCCGCTAGCGCTGATGGTCATCGCAGTAGTGCTGCTCGGGCGAAAAACTATGGACGCACTGCTGTTCCCCGGGGTGCTGAGTTCGATGTAGTTATTGGGCGGATTCCAGCCGAGAAAGCCATATTGTGAAGGGCTGTGTCCGATATAGAAGAAGCTCTGCGTCGGGTAGGAATTGTGAAGATAGATGTTGCCGCCGGTGACATCGAGGTGGTGGACGGGTGCGGTGGTGCCGATACCAACGAAGCCGCTGCTGACGATGCGCACGGCTTCGGTGCCGGAGGTGGTGAAGGCGATGAATTTGCTGGCACCGTTCCCGAACATGGCGGTCTGTGCGCCTGTACCCCATCCAAAACTGCTCCCGTCGCCAGTAAAGAAACCAAGCGGCGCGCTCGCAGTGCCGGAGGAATAGAGGCGCGTCGCACTGATCGGTCCAGTGCTGCTGACACCGATGGTCACAAGTCCTCGCGTCGGGTCGAACCATCCTGTATTCGTGCCCGCCTGGGTGAGGCTAATGTATCCAGTGCTGCTGATCGCCAGCATGCTGGTAGTGCCGCTGGTGATGCGATCGGTACTGGTTGCGCCGACGTTGGTGAGCCCGCTGCCGTCACCAATGAATTGCGCGGCCGTCACGCTGCCGCTGACGGTGAGATCGCCTGCCGCGGTCAGGCTCGGTGCCCAGGTCGGACACCCGATGTCGCCCGGCCGCGCGTGATCGCCGATGCAGAGCCGCCCGGTGTTGTTGCCAAGCGTCGAGGAGATGACGGCCAGGTTGCCCCAGTCCTGGGCCATGGCAACGCCAGCCACGGAGGCCAGCATCAAGCCGAGCAAGGCGGAGCGCATGCGTCGATGATAAACGCAAGCCACTGGATTGTATCGTAAGCCGCGTAGTTTCGCGGCATGTGTGTGGCCCAGCCGAGCAGTTTCAGCTCGGATAGTATCTATAGGGGCCGTCGGGACCGCCACCGCGACGCACTGCGTCTCCACGGTCAACCAGCATCCGCAGGTCTTGGTTCACCTGCTGCTGGTAAGCGCTCGCGCCGTGTATTGCGCGCGCCAGTTCGATCTCGGTTCTGCCCGGACCTTTCTCGACAAGAAACTTGAGCACGCTGATCTGGATCATCTGAGCCTCCATTGAGAGGCTTTCCAATAATCACCGAAAAACCGGCCGCGCTAGTTCACTTGCGAGAATTATTTGTAGTTAGCCCCTTGAACGAACTCGCCCTGAGCAGCCCTTCGGAGGTGATGTCCCGGTACTCCACGTCAGCGTAGAACTTCGGTTCGACCCAGGTTGCCTTTGGCTTGCGAACCGGCCTGGTTAGCTTCGCTTTCGGGCTGATCACCGCATCGAGCTTCTTGCGGATCTGGCTTGAGACCGTCCGCGACCAGCCGGTGCCGACCTTGCCCATGTAGACGAGATCCTTGCCTTCCTGCTTGCCGAGATACAGCGCGGCAACGCCGCTCGGGTCCTTGACGAAGCCCACCACCGGGAATTTGCCCCGTTGCACGGTCTTGATCTTCAGCCAGGCCTCATTCCGGTCGGAGCGGTACGGTGCATCAGCTCTCTTCGAGATGATGCCCTCATAATTCAGCCTGGCCGCATGCTCGAACAGCTCCTGCCCGTCGCCTTCGAGGTGCTCGCTGTAGAGCACGGGCGCCTGCAGCTCGTGAGCATCAAACAGCTCTTTCAAGAGCCGCTTGCGCTCAACCTGCGGCCTTTTGCGCAGGTCTTCACCGTCCAGCCAAAGGAGGTCAAAGGCGTAGTACAACAAACGATCCTGATCGCCTCTGGCGAGTTCGGCCTGCAGCTCGGAGAAATTGGTGCGGCCCTCATGAACGACGACCACCTCGCCGTCGACGATAGCCTGACCTGGCACATCGAATGCGCCGGCGATGACGGAAAACCGTTTGGTCCAGTCCAGACCGTTGCGCGTGTAGGCCTTCGCCTTCCCCCGGTTGAGGTGCAGCTGCACGCGGTAGCCGTCGTATTTGATCTCGTGAAGATAGTCGCCTGCTGGCGCCCTCGAGCGCAGCGTGGCCAGCTGCGGCCTGATGAATCCCGGCATCTCCGCTCCTGCGGCACGCACACGGGACCTCGCACGCTTAACCATACGCCACTCAAACTAACAAATGACAATGCCTGCCAGTATAATCGGGATTATTTGGTAATCCCATGCTGGACGATGAATTCAACAAACAGCGGTCGATATTGATCCGCAGCCTGGCCGACAAAGCCGACCCCTTCATCAAGCGGAGGCTGCTCGATCTTGCGTCGCGCTACGAGAAGCACCGGACCAGGCCGATACCGCCGGTCACCGTACGCACGCCCGCCCCCCGCCCTTCGAAAGACGGCGGCGAGGCCGGCTAGTACTGCGGTCGTTTGAGTAGCTCCGGAAGCCGGGAGATTGCCTTCGCGATCCGCCGTGCTTCATCGCGCGTAAGAAAACTGCCGGCGTACTGATACCCACCGCGATGCTGGGCACAGGTATTGTTCTGGCGACCGGCTTGGCCGACGGGGCACCGAAGCTCTTGTTAAGTGCGGCCAGCAGTCCGGCACGGTCCTTTTTCTTCAGCTTGAGCACGGGCAGGTCGACGACCTCATCCCAGCTCTTCTTCCCGTCACCTGCCGGGCAGTAAGGATGAAAACATTGCATCTGGAATCCCCCGCCTGCCGGCTCTAGGCGATTCGCAACTGCAGATGGAGTCCGGACACACAGGCGAGCGTGCTACTTTTGATCAAGCAGGACGCTGTCTCCCCTTCACTTGCCTCAGGAAATCATTCACGGTGAACAGCCAGGCGCGCTGTGACGGCCGGTAGGTCTCGTGAAGCTGTGCCGGCAACACGAGCTGGAGGCTCTTTGCGCGCATTTCGTCGGTCTGGTTTTCCGAGATGCCAGGCTCCAGCGTGAGCAGATGCTTGTTTGTGATGCGTTCGGCCTCTGACAACACCTGGCGCCAGCGGTCCTTGCAGGTCGATTTGGCACCCAGCATCGTCAGCAGCGCCGGGTTGAAGGCGGGATCACGATACTGGGTCTGTCCGGGAAAAAGGAAATCCGGCCGGTTGCGGTTCTCGGTTTCGGCACCGCGTACGTAGCGGACGCCATGTGCCGTGAAGAGCGCCTCAAGGTGATTTTCAAGAGCGTGTCCGACACGTGACTTGCGGCGCTGCTGCACACTGAGTGAAAACTGCAGGAAGCCATCAACGTCGGCACCATCGCTGCTTGCAAAGCCCGACTGGATGCGCTCGGAAACGATATGGCGTTCAAGCCGGCGAAACAGCAGCTCCTCCCTCTCCATCCAGGAGAACAGGGCACCGTCCGGATCCTCGATGACAGAGATATCATTGAGGCTGTTGCGAGCGAATTCCGAGAATATGCGGGTCGTAGGGAATTTTGCGCCAAACCTTGCAACAAGCTCGTCAAGCGCATCTGCCTCCGGCTCCTCCGGTTCGATGCCAAGCTCGTCGAGAATGTAGCGCGCTGCGAAATCGAGCCGCGCAGAGTCGGCTTCGCTGATTTGGCGGAATTTCTCCCCCTGCTCGGGCGCTTCATCAAAGCCGAAAAGCCAGAGCATCTGGTTGAGCACCGTGCTGGCGGCGGGCACGACTACCACCATCACTGCGCCGTCACGCCGGAGCGCCAAGAACATGCTGTCTCCCGGCTTCATCGCTTCGGTAACAGCGTTGCCCGAGTAATAGAGGTGATACTCCGGCGCCCGCGGCTTTCCCTTGCGGACATTCGACCAGCTGAGAAAGCCATCTTCGCCGAGTGCATCCTGCTCGTCCGCAAGCCAGATGAACCGGGTCGGGATACCCTTGCGGTCGGCGTCGCCGAAGAGCGCACGCAACGGCCGCGTTCCCTGAAATTCATGCTGATTGGACTTTGGTGTGACCGTTTCGACAAGCGTGAGCTTCTTGACGACGGCACCCTCGAAGTAGTCGGAAAGGATTCCCCGCCGGAAACTCACGGATGCCCTCGCAGTTCAAGGGCCGGCCGTTGCGATTTCAACCAGGCGGCCGTTCGCGCCATAACCTTCTCGACCGGCAGCCGCGTTCTTCCCTTCAGGGCACATTCCCAGATGACACCTTGACGCCATCCGAGCTCGGCTAGCCGAGAGGAGGTGCGCGCGTCATTCTCGCGATTGCGGGCGATCTTTGCTTTCCAGAAGTCAGGCCTCGTCGATGGCCACTTGAACAGGTGGCAGTCGTGGCCGTGCCAGAAGCAGCCATGTGCAAAAATCACGGCATTGTAACGCGGGAAGACCACGTCCGGCCGCCCAGGCAGGCGACGGTCATGCAGCCGGAAACGGAAGCCTGCGGCGTGCAGGCCTTTGCGGAGCAGCAACTCGGGCTTGGTGTTGGTCCCCCGGATGCCTGCCATCATCCGGCTGCGCACCTCGGAGGAAACCACATCAGCCATGTGCAGCAGCCACCTGGCGATCGGGACGCGTCACGGCTCGCACCGGCTCCTTGGGCTTTGCGGGAGCCCGTGCGCTGGCGGCGAGCGCCTTTTCAAGGTGGGGCCGCATAGCCTTGGCGATAAACTCAACGACAGGGACAACGACGGCGTTACCGAACTGCTTGTAGGCCTGGGTGTCGGATACCGGAATCCGGAACTTGCGCTTCTTCGTCTCAAAGCCCATGAGGCGCGCGCATTCAACCGGCGTCAGACGGCGTGGACGGTTACCGGGCTGCGCAACAAGGATTTCAGAACCATCTTTGTAGTAACGCGCCGAGAGAGTGCGGGTCACGTCATCGGGTCCGAACAGGCTGTAACCGAAACCGTTGCCGGCTGCATTGTGTTTGGCCTTGTAGTCCTGGAGATATTTCCAGAGATGCGGCGTCAGCGTGTATTTCGGATCAACCTCGTCAGGAGGCAGGAGAATGTCGCCCAGCTTCGGCCCTTTCTCCTTGGACGGCAGCTTCAGCTTTTCCAGATCGAAATCGGTGGGCTCGCGGAAGCCGACGATGAAAATGCGTTCGCGTTTCTGCGGCACCCAAGGCTCGGAGCTGATCACCCGGTGCTGGACGTGGTAGCCAAGCTCGTTTCGCAGAACATTGATAATGGTTGCGAAAGTCCGGCCTTGGTCGTGCCGCTCAAGATTCTTGACATTCTCCAGGAGGAAGGCCGCCGGCCGGTGATGGGCAATGATCTGCGCCGTGTCGAAGAACAGCGTGCCTTGGGTATCGCAAAGAAAGCCGTGAGGGCGGCCTAGGGCATTTTTCTTCGACACCCCCGCAATCGAAAACGGCTGGCAGGGAAATCCCGCGAGGAGGACGTCGTGCTCGGGGACCCTGTCCGGACTGGCCGAGTATTCGCGGATATCACCCACCACCGGATGGTTGTCCGGGAAATTCAGCGCGTAGGTCTGCTGGCTTTTCAAGTCCCATTCCGAGGTGAATACACACCTGCCGCCGATCGCCTGGAAGCCGAAGCGCAGGCCGCCGATGCCGGCAAACAGGTCAATGAACCGGAACCCGGTCGCCGCGTCCTCGGCCGCCAGACGCTTGTCGGCTTCCTGGCGGAGGACATCGAGGACAAGTCTCGTGGGTTTTGTTTCTCCCCGCTCATAGCGGTGCGCAGTCCGGTATTCGAGCTTCAGAAGCTCCATGGCTTCCGGGAAAGTGAGACCGGCCTGCTCGCGCAACGCCTTGAATTCTGTTCGTTTTTGAGCGCGGCGCAGTGTCATTGGACCCCCGAATCAGTCTGTGTCAATTTTTGACACCTTGGCACCCGTTGTCCCCTCGAGCAATCGTCGCTGCCAGTTATCCAGGCATTCATGTGACCGGAATGCCGAAAGAGCCTGCGCGAAGGCAAGGGCCGGCAAATATGCAGCCGCAAGAGCATCAGCAAAGCGCCGCGAAGCGGGATGCGGGACCGACTGCAGCGACGAGACCGGTCAAGAAGGCACCCGGAGCGCGCATTAGTGACAGCGATGCCGCAGGCAAATGCGTGACCGAGTGCCTCCGGCGAAGAGTTCACAAGCGCTTCGCGTGAGGGATTGTGACCCGAAGGGCGGAGACGACGCAGTGGCTCCGGGCAACGCCTAAAGCCCGACCGTCAGGACACGCCAGAGTTAAAAGCGGCCCTCCCGTGGGAGAGCCTTAGCATTTCGCAAACAGGATGAAGGCGGCGGCAAAGCGCTCCCGGCATCCTGCGTCACCCGGCATACCGATCGCCCCTTCAACGACGAGTTGGGCCTCTGCCAGAGCTTCTACGGCCCGGATGAAATCATCCTTGCGCCAGTCAGGCCAGGATGTCCCTTCGATGAGTTCGCTAATCGCGCTCAGGAGTTCATTCGCTTCGGTTAGCGAGGCGGCGTCTAGTCAGCCTCCTGTTCGGCTTGGGGCTTCGGCTCACGAAGAACGATCTTCCCCGTGACGGCGAGGCCCGGCACGATAACGATGTTGAAGCCCTTGCCATCATCATTCGGCCATGCTGCGCCAATGCGGGTCCACGTGCTGTTTCTTCCCGTACCGCTCACGGCAAATGCATCGTGCGAGGGCTTTCGGCTCTCAGACATCAAATTTCCTTTCAAACGATGGGTGTTTCCAGCGAAGCGCTGTGCCCTCGATGCTGCCCCAACGAGAGAGGACGTAAAGCTGTCAGGCTCTTTATTTGCCTAACGGACAGGCATGCATCGGCAGCGAAGCACTTTCATCTACCGCCAAGTGGTGCAGGATTCGCCTCTACCCTAAAAACATCTTCAACCTTTTCACCATCGTGGCGATTCCACCCGTGGAGCAGCGACGAGGGATATCGGCGTGTGAACGGGCTCAAAGAAGCTCGCCGTAACCTGATGACTTGCAAGGTCACGATGGTGAAATCCTAACGGAGGCTGCAATGCCGCTCGATGATCGCCCCTGCCCTTGTGGCAGCGGGCTTGCTTCACGCTGGGCAAATGATGCCAGGGGAATTCCCTTGGCGAGGGTTTGCCCGAAGTGTGACGACGAGAAGCTCTCACACTACCGGCCCGAAGTCCTGACGGACAGTAACTACCACGCTGACGAACAGATCGAGCCAGACTGATGCCAATGCATCGCCATTGGTACAAGTGCAATTGGGCTCATCCGCTTATGCAGTGGACGACCGAAGCCCCCGAGCCCTTCAACTCGCCCTGCCCTACGTGCGAGCTGCTCCAATTCCCCTGGGCCTCGGAAGACATGACGACCGCCAAGTTCAAGTCGGACAACGGCGTCATCGACGATCCGCAGCCCGACCTCTTCAAATAGCCGGCATGTCCCGCTGTGCTTCTTGCACAGCGGGCGGCGCGTGGTGCGGAGGCCTCCGCTGGCCGTTGGATGGCGCAGCCCAAAGCGGCCATGGGAAGGGTTTGGGAAGGCTCCCCTTCCCGATGCCGCCAGGCAACAGGTGCTGAAAGCGCCCTCACTACTGCAATGCTCCAGTAGTGAGGGCGCTTGCTGCACGCACGACGATAAGCTTGTCAGACAGATTCCCGCCGCGATTGCACAACCGTTTTGCACCCCGTGCAGGATAGGCACGGGCTCTGCACTGCATGAGTGCCGGCGAGTGCCAGAAGCAATTCGCCAGGCTTGTACGACCAAACGAACCACCCCCGGCCAACCGGCCACGACCTTTTCAAATGGAGCAAGAGATGTCGACCAAACGCAAACGTGCTGGACGCGATCCAGCGATCCCGCCGCCAGTGCATCCCTACGGGCAATGCCGGCTGCGGACCCAAACGAGGTACGTAGTGACAAGGAAGCGCTATGGATTTGGCAATGCCGATGCACAGCCACGAAGGAGCTGGCCGCATTCCCGGTAGCGAACCGATTACAGATCAGAACGAGGCAATGCGGCGTCGCTCGCCGCGTTGACACGACCTCTCCGCCAAAACTGGCGGGCCACGACATGCCAAGGCTGTCGCGGCGGTCATGAACACTAACGAAAGTAACGACGATGGATACGCTCGCCTACGACCTTAAGACCATCGCCCTGGGCGATGGCGAAGGGTCGTTCCTGACGCGTAACCAGCGGCACCGGGGCTTGCAGCTCATGGCGCGCGATCTACGCGGGCTTGGGTTCAAGCTCCCTGCCGCATCCTCATTGAAGCCGCGCCATGTCGAGGCCCTGCTGGGGCACTGGCGATCGTCCGGTCTCTCGGCCGGCACCATGAAAAACCGGATGGGCTGGCTGCGCTGGTGGGCCGGCAGGGTCCGGAAACCCAATGTCGTGCCACGCGATAACGACAGCGCCGGCATCGAGAAGCGTTCAAGCTTCAACGGCAATCGTGCTCACGCTACACCGGTCGGAAAGCTGGCCGCCCTGCCCTACCGCGCACAGTTGGCGCTACGCTTGCAGATGGCCTTCGGTATGCGCCTCGAAGAGAGTTTGAAGTTTCGGGTCAGCCAGGCCGACAAAGGCGACCGGCTGGCGATGCAATCGAGCTGGTGCAAGGGTGGCCGTGCGCGAGACATTCCAGTCACGCATGAACGCCAGCGCGCGCTGCTGAATGAACTACGCCAGGCCTGCGGTGACGGCTCGCTCATCCCGCAAGGTCAGCGTTACATCGATTTCCGCAAGGAAGTGGAGCATGTGACCTGGGGTGCCGGCATCCGCAATATGCACGGCCATCGGCACTGGTACGCCCAGTGGCGCTACCGGACTTTGGCTGGTCGTCCCTGCCCTGCAGCCGGCGGCGCCACATATGAACGCATGAGCCGCGCCGAGAAAGCGGTGGACTTCCGCGCGCGGATGCAAATATCGAAGGAGCTGGGGCATGGTCGGCTCGCTATCACCGATACCTATCTTGGCAGTCGGTTCGCGAAGGCGCAGAATCGCAGGCCATGAAATCCCCTCTATCGAAACTGATCCCCGAACTTGAAAACTCCTATACGACGGCGCTGGAGAATTTGGCCGCCACGCATTTGCGCAGCGACAAGATCAAAGTGACCCTGCACAACGCAGCCAAGAACGGCCACAAAGCTCTGCGCATCCGATTGCCCGACGGAATCGATCTGACGAAGACCGATGGCGCGGAAACCCTCAAAGAATGGGCCAAGAATAACGGGCTCACCGTCGAGTGGCATAGCCGGGTTGCGACCACAGAGGACGGCCGCCAAGCCACTGGCTTTGACGTCGAGATTTCCTGGTAATCGTGTCGTTGTGAAATCGCGGAATCACAAAATCGTATTTGCGATTCTAATGATGTAGATGCCCAACCAGTGAGCACAGCCCACTACAAGATCGTGAAAACGTGCAATCGTAAAGCCGTAAATAAGCGATTGCGATATTCATGATTATTGGCATTCTGAATCAAAAAGGCGGTGTAGGTAAAACCACCATCGCCATCAACCTGGCCGCAGTCTACGCCAGAAACGGTCAACGCGTCCTTTTGGTCGACGCAGACCCGCAAGGCAGCTCGCTGGCCTGGTCATCAACCAGAGAGGACGAGCCGCTGTTTGCGGTTGTCGGCATGCCGAAGCCGACCCTACACAAGGACATGCCGAGCATCGCTCGCGACTACGACGTGGTGATCATCGATGGTTCACCACGTGTAAGCGAGCTGGGCCGCGCCGCGATCATGGCCAGCGATCTTGTCGTCATCCCGGTTCAGCCATCGCCCTACGATGTATGGGCGTCGGCCGACACAGTTCAACTTGTCAAGGAAGCCCGGCAGTTCAAGGAAGGGCTAGAAGCCGTATTTGTGATTAATCGCAAAATCGCAAATACGGCCATTGGACGTGACGTTGTGGGGGCACTTGCCAATTTCGACCTGCCGGTTTGCGAGCGATCTCTGACCCAGCGCGTCATCTACGCCGAAAGTGCCGCACGCGGCCTGGCTGTCATTGAAGCTGATCCAGACAGCGACGCCGCAAGGGAGATCGTTAGGCTGGCCGCCAGCCTTTCAAATAACAATGTATGGAAAGTCGCCGCATGAGCACCAAAGCCGTCTCTTTCAAGATGCCCGCGCCTAAACCCAAGGCTCCGGATGACTGGGTAGAGGAGGGAGTCGAGCCCCATCTGAAAAAGGTTGAAGCAGCGGTACCAGTCGCCATGAAGCGGTTCACGATTGACGTGCCGGTCGAGCTGCACGCCCGCGTCAAAATCGCGTGCGCCCAGCGAGGCAAGATCATGGCCGATGAGATCCGGCGAGTGCTGGAAGTCGAATTTCCCGCCCACCCGTAGAATCGGGAATACGACTAATCGTGGATACGATTACACAGCTGGACGATTTGATCGCCGAACGCCTCAAGGCGAAGTTAGGCGCTCAAACATTCGCAGATTGGCTTCGGGGGGCGGGCTTCGAATTGGTGGCTGATGTGTTGACCGTCACCGCCCAGACGACGTTTTCAGCCAGCGTCATCAACCGCAACTTTCTAGAGGCGATCAGGGCAATCGCGGCCGACATCAGCGGAAGACCGGTTACCGCCCGCGTCGTGGTACGTGGGGAGGAAGGACCGGTCGAGGTTGCACCGATTGAGACAATCCTGCGCGCCGTCGCCCCCGAAGACGCGCAACGCGACTTCTTCATCCCCGAGCTTTCAGAACTGGCGCTTAAGGACGATGTGCACCTCATGGAGATGACGCCATTTACCCTTGATCGGCGCAAGGAAACGAGGAGCGAACTGGTCTACACGACGCCGCAGGGCGTCACCATTCGCGTAAAAGCAATTGGCGATCATGCGCTGCCGACAATCGATGACTACGACCTGGTGTTGATGATGCAGACCTGGCTTGCGGACTTGGCCAATCAGTACCGCAGCCAGTTGGAACGCTACGAGATAGAGAAGAGAGCGGGTCGTTCGCCGTCGACCCCGACGCCGCCGCCACGCACGTTTGATGTGAGCATTAGCGAAGTTGTGCGGTTCAAACGGCGCAAATGGGGCGGCTCGATCAGCGAAGACATATTGGGCAGCCTTGACCGCCTTTGGAATGCGGAGGTGGTCGTAGACCCGATGAAGGGCACCAAGTATCGCGGCGGGAAGTTTCGGCTCGTGGGAAGCGCATATGAGAAGTTAGCCGAAACGAATACCGGGGCCGCTACGCGCATTCGCGTTGCCGTTCCGGACTGGATTTACTCGGGCATTGTCGAGCGGGCTGTCCCGATGCTGAAGACATTCAACCGGGATTATATGATCCTCGCGCAGCCGCTACACCGCGCGCTGTACCGCTTTCTGTCCCTGAAAGTGCCCAAGGACGGCACACCATTCGTAGTGTCGCTTCTAGAACTCGGAGAACGCTTCCAAACAAAGCAGCAGCAGAAGTATTTCAATCGCGACCTGAAGAAGGCCGTGGGCAGCTGCCCTGAGGGGCGCCTGCTGGAATTTCGCGTGGAATTGATTGGAAGTGGTGATGATCGGGCGTTACGCGCCTGGCGCCCTCTTCAGATTGTCTAGGGCTTGCCCGTATACACTGCGCCAGACCTCACCGGCATACTAGGGCCGCTGTTGGGAAGCGGAAGATCTGTATGCCAAAAGCGCTGCTCCAGACCTCACCCGCTGCTGCGCGGGACCTCACCCTAGGCTGCGCCAAACCTCACCCGAAACTGCGCTAGACCTCACTTGACGCTGCGCCAGACCTCACCTGAACCATAGTCAAGCTTTTGAAGTGAAACGAATGACGCGGCCTATCCTTATATCCTTAGAATTCCTTCTTTCCGCGCACAGCGCTGCGCGCGGTGCAGTCCGGCCAAGAGGGGGCCGGATGCCCCTCGCGCCGTACCCCGCCGCCTCACGCGCGGGTCAGGCGACGGGTAGCAGCTAGTAGCATTGGCACAGCGCGAGGCTTCAGTCTTTCGAGAAGACGGGCGTGGAGTCGCCGCACACTCTCTCACCAAAGCTGGCGGCGTGCGTCGCGGTCGATGAACCGGAAAGCTTCTGCCCCACCGAGGCATTCGAGACCTGGACGGCGGCGCCGCTCGCGATCTCACCAAACGAAGCGGAATGCGTAGGTGTGGAACCACCAAGGACGGACTCGCCGAAGGACGCAGAGTGCGTAGGTTTGCCGAAGATACTCACTGGACTTCTCCTGTTATCAGCGTTGGCACCATGCCGGGCTGATTTCGTGACCCGCGTTACCTCTGTGCGGCGGGTATTGATGAGGGGCGATGGCTAAAGCCCCTTGAAGGTATCGACCGTGCAGTGGCCCGACCCGTTGCTTGTGGCGCCGCTCCAGGACGAAATGATCGCATCACCGCCGGGCCTGACGATGATGAACGTCTGGCCGGGGTTTGCGTCGATCTTGAAGCGGAATTGCGAGTTGGCTGGATCAGACGCTGAACCGATGTCGACCGCTGCGGGCTTCTTGACCATCATCGCGGCAGCGCCGACCCGACCGGTAAAGAGGCCTTTATCGAAGTCGGCTGATAGATGCAGCGACATCTTGCCTCTGCTGTCTCGAAGCTCACACTGAAAGCCGACCGTGTTGCTTGCCGAGCAGCCGCTGGTCATAAGAAGAAGGGCTACTGTGATCGCAGAATGGCGAAGCAGCTTCATGGCTTGCAGCCCTTCAACATCAAGTCGCGCACCTGGGCGAAGCCACCCATGACGATGTCCTGCAATGCCATCTCCGGTCCATCGATGCTCATGGCGATGGTCCAGGTCTTCTGATTGTCCTTCTTCGCCAACGTATCGAACTTCAGCAATTCCTTCGACAGCATCGCGTTGTCGGCGCCGGTCACGCGACCGTTCACCAGAGGGATGGTGAAATTGATGTCGTCCATGCCGTTGACCCAGAGGGTCTTGATGGCGCTGCGCAAGGCCACTGGCACATATTCGAGATTGCCCTTGGCGCCGCACTCGATGCGCATACCAGCAAGATGATCGCCGTCGGACTTGGTCCGCTTGGCCATCGCGACGGGACGGCCGTTTTCGACGATGAAGCGCCAGTCACCGAGAGTGGGCGGCATCCGCGAGCCTGCGGGCTCCGCCTGTACAGTTGTCGGCAGCGAGCCGACCAGGGTGAGTTGAAGCGAGAGACAGAGAATGCCCGGCAAGACCCTCTCGCGCATGAGCAGAGTCCGCCACGGCAGCAAATCGGCTGCGACAAACATTGAAACCCCCCGAGAAAAAGGTTTCCGTTTCTATGCAAAAATCCTGATTTACGAATGCCAGCGTCTCGGGGCAGAATCAGTCACGGATGAAAATAAGAGGCGCTACGGAGTGGCTAGCTCAAGCTGTTGAGCTGACTCACGAAAAACGCTCCGTTCCGTGGCCTTCCGTTACGATCGCCAATTACCTTGCAAAACTTAGGAGTCTTGCAACAGGTGGGCGGCGGCAATGACCATCTTCGGTTATGCCCGCGTGAGCACATCAGGCCAAGAGCTGGACATTCAGATTGCTCAGCTTGAGGCCGCGGGCTGCGAGCGAATCCTTTGCGAGAAAGAAAGCGGCGTGAACGACCACCGCCGCGAGTTAGCGCGATTGCTCCGTCGGCTGCGCAAGAACGACACCGTCATTGTGCCGGCACTTGACCGGTTGACCCGTGGCGGACCTTTCAAAATGCTGAGCATACTGGCCGACATCACCTCGCGCGGTGCGGCTTACAAATCGTTGGCCGAGCCCTGGGCGGATACCACGCACGAACTCGGCGAGGTGCTGGCGGCGCTGGTCGGCTACATCGCCCGCAAGACGCGGGATGATATCATTCGCCGTACCCGCGAGGGGCGAGAGCGCGCACGCCGCAACGGTGTGCGGTTCGGCCGCAAGCCAAAACTCACGGCAGCTGACCGTGAAGCTGCACGGGAGCAATGCTTGGCCGGAAAGTCACAGGAAGCAGTTGCGGCCACGTTCCGTGTAAGTGCATCGACCATTTCCAGAATATGCTCATCTACCGACAGCGGTCCTCACGAGGAGTCTTGAGATTCAGGCAGAAGCAGGATAGGATGACATCCGTCCTCTAGGACTGCACCAAACGAATTTAAAACCCTTTCCGCTCGAAAACGAACCTAGCTACTTCAAAGACGGCAAAAGCGCTTTTAAACGCCCGGCAATCATCCAGAGCCGCATTCTCAGCCAGCGCGCCGACCGAAGAACTCAGCACCCCAAAGATCGCTCAACACCCGAGCTCGATGTCCCGGAGGCTTTTCAGTCTCAACCGGATGGTCGCGTGTGCGGCCATCGTGCCTTGGGGTGCCCTCAATATGTCTGGTCCACCGTCAGAGGTGACGCCGGCCGAGCTATTCGTGCGCTCGCTTGATCGAGCGGATCAAGCAGCGGCTTCTCGTGCACGAGACCAGTCGCCATGCAGCAAGCACAACGACGCATTGCTGCGATTCGTTCGTGCCCTTGCTCGCGCTGCAGCTATCGCCGATTATGAGCGACAACACCGCACAACGGACGCGAGTAGCGACAATGAAAGCGGCGATCTACGCAAGGTTTAGCTCGGACAAGCAAACCGACCGGTCGATTGAGGACCAGGTCGCGCTCTGTCGCGCCATCTGCCAGCGCGAAGGGCTGATTGTCGTCGCGGTCTATGATGACCGCGCCATTTCCGGCGCAAGCATGGTGAACCGGCTTGGTTGGCAGCGCCTCATGCACGATGCCAAGGCCGGCAAGTTCGACGTCGTCGTTGCCGAAGCCTTGGACCGCATCTCGCGCGACCAGGAAGATTTGGCGGGTATCCACAAGCGGCTGCGCTTCGCCGGCATCGAGATCCGCACCGCGCAGGATGGTATCGCTGGCGACATCCATATTGGAGTGAAGGGGTTGCTCGGCGCGCTGTACCTCAAGGACCTGGCGCAGAAGACACGGCGCGGCCAGGCGGGCGTTGTTCGCGATGGTCGCCACAACGGCGGTCGCAGCTACGGCTATCGCGCCGTCCCCGGGCGGCCCGGCGAGCTTGAGATCGACAAGCTGGAAGCCGCGGTCGTACGCAATATCTTCGGCGATTACCTCAATGCAAACTCGCCACGGGAAATCGCCGCGGCGTTGAACAAGAAGGGTGTCCCGGGGCCGCGCGGGGGCGTCTGGAACGCGTCGACGATTGCTGGCAGCCGCAAGCGCCTGAACGGCATCCTCCAAAACGAACTTTACGCCGGGCGCATCATATGGAACCGCCAGACCTTCATCAAAGATCCCGAGACGGGCAAGCGCATCAGCCGTGAGAATCCACGCGATCAGTGGATGACCGCCGAGGCGGAGCATTTGCGCATCATCGATGCCGAGACCTGGGCCAAGGTCCGGGCCCGGCGACAAGATCGCAGCGGCCCCAAAGGATCGTACACCACGCGTCCAAAAAATCTGCTCTCCGGCTTGGTCAAGTGCGGATGCTGCGGGTCCGGCTATGTCGTTGGCGGCAACGACAAGCGCGGGTCGCTCCTGGTCTGTACGCGCATGAAAGAGACTGGCCTTTGCGACAACCGGCGAACGGTGCCGCGCGAGGCCATCGAGGCCGTGGTCCTGAAAGGCATTGAGGAGAACCTGGCGGCCCCCGAGCTGATCGCCGAATATGTCCGCGAGTATCATCGCATGGCGCGCGAGCTGCACGGCTCGACCGCCCACCGGCGCCGCGACCTCGAAAAGCGGCTCGGGAACGTCAACGGCTCAATCTCAAAGGCGGTGGAAGCTCTGCTAGGCGAAGCGCCCAGCCGTGCCCTGCGTGACCGGTTGGCGACACTGGAGGCCGAGCGCGATGAGATCGAGGCAGCGATTGCCGAGGTCATTCCGCCAACGGTCGAATTCCACCCGAACGCCGGCAACGCCTATCGCGACAAGATCAGGGACCTGAAGAAGGCCTTGGCGGAATCGGATGAGGACAGCCGTCTGGCTGCCCATGAGGCTATTCGGGAGATAGTCGAGAAAGTCGTCGTTCATCCACGGGGCCGGTACAAACCCGTGCAGATCGACATTTACGGCCAACTCGCCGCTCTGCTCAGGATTTCCGAGAGGGCGGCCGAACCCCTAGAATCTAGGGGAGCGTTGGTTGCGGGGATAGGATTTGAACCTATGACCTTCAGGTTATGAGTATGAATTTCACAGTTTTCTGGACTTATCCCAAGGCTCCCCACTTTACCTAAGTCACTCAAAATACTAGTGAACATTGGTATCGTGATTTCCCGAGATATCCTGCCATTCCCGTTACGGTGGCGACTCGGTGGCGATTCTGGGGGGCAAACGTGCCAGTATTGAAGCTGACGAAAAGGACCATCGACGCAATCGAACCGGTCGACAAGCCGACCATTTTTTACGACAGCGAACTGACCGGCTTTTGCGTCAAGGTGCTCCCCTCCGGCACCAAAAGGTGGTGCGTCGAATACCGCAGCGGCGCCGGCGGCCGGAGTGTTGGCAAGACTCGGATGGTCCTCGGATCGACCTCGAGCATGACACCGGACCAGGCTCGCCTTTCGGCTAAATCAACCCTCGCCGCGGTGGCACTCGGACAGGACCCCGCCCGCAAGCGGTCGAACGAACGCGCCATGCCAACATTCGCCGACTTCGGCGAGCGCTATCTCAGCGAGGAGGCCGAGACGAAACTGAAGCCGCGCACGGTCGTGAATTACCGCATCTATCTCCGTAAGCACGCCGCTCCCCTCCTCGGCACCCGTAAGCTCGATGCGCTCGACAGTGCTGACGTCTCAAAAATGCACCGGAAGATCGGCAAGGAGACGCCGATGACCGCGAATCGGGTCGTCGAGTTCGTCGGATCCGTCTTTCGGTACGCGGCCGTCTGCGGCCTCGTCGCCAAGGGGCACAATCCCGCAACCCACGTCCAAGCATTTCGCGAGCAGCGCCGCGAACGGTTCCTGAGCTCAGCGGAGCTCGGCCGCCTGGGGGATGCAATTCGTGAAGCCGAAACGGTAGGCATTCCGTGGATCGTGGACCAAGGCCAACCAAACGCGAAGCACATCCCGAAAAACGGCCGCACAAAAATTGGGCCTCATGTGGCCGCCGCACTGCGTCTGTTGATCCTCACGGGCGCCCGGCTTCGGGAAATTCTCGAACTCAAATGGGAGTATGTCGACCTGCAGCGTGGACTGCTCCTGTTACCAGATAGCAAGACGGGACAGAAAGCCATTATTCTCAACGCCCCGGCCGTCGCTATTCTTGAGAAGCTTCCAAGGGTCGATGACTACGTGATTGCCGGCGATATTTCCAACCAACCGCGCCATGATCTCAACAAGCCCTGGAAGCTTGTGAGTACGCGGTCGGGCTTGGCTGGGGTGAGAATCCACGATCTTCGACATACCCACGCTAGCTATGGCGCCGGTGCGGGATTTGGGTTGCCCATCATCGGAAAACTGTTGGGGCATTCACAGCCGGCCACTACCGCCCGGTATGCCCATCTCGACAATGATCCGCTTCGACGTGCATCGGACCACATAGCGAGTGAAATAGCGATCGCGATGGGTGATCGGTTGCCGAACCGCCAGCACAATACCTGATTGAATAATCGAGAATTACCGTGAGTAACTCATCTGCTGCCCCTGACTGGTTCGGGGAGATCCCGCCCAATCTCGGGACTGACGAAGAGGGTTCGCTCGAACAGGGTGTTCCACATCCCGGCGACCTGCCCCCCGAAATCCTCGCTGAAATGATGGATGGCCCCGGCTATTCAGCTTCAGAAGTAAGGTCGCCTACTTCATTTTCCCTGCTCGATCCCATTTGGTGGTCACTTGGGAACGTTGCCGAATTCATCGAGGCTAACACCGAAATTGATGATCCGGAGAGTTCACCACTGTTCACCGGTCTCTTGAAGGTTGAACAAGCCATTAGAAGTGGCCAACTTCAGGCATATGGCTCGATTGATGCCGCGCCTGTAAGGTCAATCCCCGTTGAAGTTTGGACCGAGTTCGTAATGATTGCTTCCAACATCGCCCCGAACATAGACGGAAGCGTAACTTACGACGTTTCCGTTCGCTCTGTCCGCAGCTATCGAGCCAGCGCCCTTCATGATCACAGCTTCCCATCGGGCGAGTTTGTACCGAGCGCGAGTTCGTTGAATGGAGAACCCGGCTATCACCGTGTTATCTCTAATCCGTTCGTGAAAGAAATCGAAGCCCGCAAGCTGTTCATCGCCAAGGTTACAAAAACGAAGCAGCGCAGGGTCGGAGAAAAGCAGCGTCGGTTAGCGCGAAGCTTGGACCGCATTACCATCAAAGGAAAGAAAGTCTATCCAGACCGAGCTGGTTTTTCCTTCGCAGAGATCACTCGTGCCGTTGTCAAAGACTGGCGCAGAGAGGATGAGCGGCTCGGGAAGGGAGAGGTCGACTACAATCTTCCGTCGGAAGAGCAAGCTGTCAGACGGTTCTACAACTCGGAACCGTAATTCCTACATTAGTCGCGACTTCTAATCTGACGTCGGAGCGGCGGCCATTTCCGAAGGTATGAAGGGGCAACGCAGCGATATTCCTGCGTTGTCAGGAAATGGAGTTGAATGTGACTGGGACGACCGAGACTTGGCTGACCCGCAAGCAAGCGGCAGCATACTTGAAGCTGGGCGAAAGCACTCTGGCGAAGCTCTTCGTATCTGGCGACGGCCCACCTGCTATTAAGATTGGCCGATCAGTTCGCTATTCCTCCGTCGATCTGAACGAATGGATGTCCGCAAGACGCCGCAAGTCCACGTCCGATATCGGCGACGGCTAGCTAAAATGGACAACTACGAAAAGATTGCTCGAATGGTCCTTGAAGGTCCATCCGATGTGGCGCAGGCCGATTGGAAAGCAGATCTGCTGAGGTCCGAACATGGGGTCCTGAAGCCCCTGCTCGCTAATGCCATCACTTTGTTTGGTAATGCTCCGCCATTCGCCGGGCTCATCAAGTTCAATGAATTTGCGACGCGGATCATGTTGCTCGGGGCACCGCCTTGGGAACAATCAGACAAGGATTGGGCACCGCGTCCATGGTCTGATGTCGATGATATCCGCGCCGCCGAATGGCTGCAACGCCAAGGGATCGCGGTGAATCCCAATATTGCCGGCCAAGCCATCACGGCTGTCGCGGAGAGACAGAGGTTTCACCCGGTGGTCGAGTATTTGGATCGATGCGCGTGGGACGGCCAGGCGAGGTTGGCCACTTGGTTATCCGACTATTTGAGCGTCCCAAATACCCCCTATCACAGTCAGGTGGGCCGGTGCGCTCTCATCGCAGCCGTCGCGCGAATTCGTCGTCCCGGGTCAAAAGTGGACACCATGCCGATCTTGGAGGGCGCCCAAGGGCTCGGGAAATCGACTTTGCTTCGGCATCTTTTTGAACCCTGGTACTCCGACGAAATTGCCGATTTCGGAAGCAAAGATGCAGCAATGCAGCTTAGCGGGGCGTGGCTTATCGAGATTTCGGAACTTGACGCGATGTCCCGCGCCGACGCCGGCCGGATCAAGGCGTTCATTAGTCGAACGACGGATCGCTACCGGCCTCCTTACGGAAGTCGCGTGATTGAACAGCCGCGATCGTGCGTCTTCTGGGGGACAACGAATTCCGACGCCTACCTGAAGGACGAAACCGGTGGACGTCGTTTCTGGCCGGTAAAGATCGGCAAGATTGACCTCGGCGGGCTGGCAACAGTGCGCGACCAACTTTGGGCGGAAGCCCAGCACGCTTTTGCCTGCGGCGAGAAGTGGTGGTTCGAAGACCAAGACGTGCAGGCGGCAGCCGCGGATGAACAGCGGGCGCGGTATGAAGGAGATCCTTGGGACAATCTGATTGGAAAGTTCGTTGCGACCCGATCGTCCGTCACCATTCCGCAAATCCTGACGGAAGTATTTAATTTGCCGGCAGGTCAATGGGAGCAACGAGAGCAAAATCGCGTCGCTCGTTGCCTGAAATCGCTAGACTTCGTCAGAAAGCAAAAGCGCAAACGGGGTGACCGGATTTGGTTTTACAAACGCAGCGACGGCACCGATTAAGTGACGGGACTGGTGACGCCAAAGACGTCCGGACCCAAAAGCCCTTGCCCCGACTATGTCACCAGCGTCACTAGTCACTACTTCATTTAACATATACGCGCGCGCTCAGAAGTGTCGTCTCTTTTGGAGTGACCTAGTGGTGCCGTGGAGACACCCCACATTATGGAAACCAACTATGCGAAAGTTTGTGATCGATCAACTCGGCCTTGCGAAGACAGTGAGGCAGATCAATTTTGCCCGTGGTATGAATGCGAAGCAATGGACCCTGCTGGAAGCCCTGACCAAATTTCGATTTCCGCTCAGCGTCAGCGAATGGAGCGATCCGGACGTGATTGCTCTCTTTAAAAATGGCCTGGTTTCGTCCAGCATGATTGAAGACGGTGCCGTAACGACCTGGGCCGCGACCGATGCGGGAACAAACTTGCTGCGACTTCGTGCCGAGAACTCTTTAATTTGGTAGGGGCGACGCCGATGCTCGGCGGGGAAGTCAAGGTGCAAGCGCCTCGCGTCGACCGAGGCTATGCTACTGCTTCGTCATGTTGCGATGCCAACGCAGTTCTGGCATCGCCGGCCATCGGGGTTTGGTACCGGGCGTGAGTCCTTCCCGGTCCCCCACCCCTTACGGCACAAACGCGCCCCACAAATGCGCTAGCCATACATCGCAAAATCTGACCGAACTTACCGAATACACCGAACATGTGTTCGGAAACGAGTAGCGGTGGGGACAAACAGCCGGCGTAGGCAACGAGGGCGCGAAATTAGTGGAGGCGTTCTTAAAGTGGCATCGCCGCGGGATCCGTGTCAGCTATGGGTCAAAAAGCTGGCATCGTGTGCAGACAACTAACTATGGCCACCTATTGGCCAGGCAGCCGTCCATTGAGCCGTCACGCAGTTCAACTGCTAGGAGGCACGCGGGCTAATGGTGCCCGATGCCAGGGTTTCGGGTCCTTTCCTAACCGGCATGCAACTTCTTCACTAGCTTCCGCGAACTTTTTATTTGGGGGAATCGCCTGTCGAGCCGCCTGATGAACTCGTCGCTCGTCGAATGATCGCCCGAATGTGCGGCGGTGACGTTCAAATGAGTCATGACCCTCTCGGCGCTATCGGGGTCCCAGGTCTCAGCTATCCGTAGGTAGACGCCATGGAAACGCGCATCGCCGAGGTGCTTTGACCAAAGGTCCGGATCCTTAAAAGCCGCTGCAATGAAGAAGTCCCACACGCGTTCGTGCCGGAACAGGAGCCAATTCTTCTCCTCACCGTGGGCACCTTTGATCGCCCTTGGGACGAGAAGCCGCTGCTCCTGCAGGCATGAAGTCTCGGCTGGGAATTCATCGGGGCTCAGCTTGTTGCGATCCTCGATCCGCATTTTGACCGCATGTAGGCCAAAGGCATCGAGGGGAAAGGCAACCTTGGCGATCTCCCGATAGCGCTCGTCTGCGAGCCGAAAAGCCTCGTCCACCAGTGCTGTGGGCGAGGGCATGCGCCCCCGCGCCAGAAGCTCGGCCGCGAAAGTAAGGTCGAACGGGTTCGACAGCATCAGTTCCGCCGTCCCACGTTCAATCTGCGGCGGCGGCTCATCAAAAGCGCTCGAGACGAACTTTCGCACGGCGTCCTTGTAGGCCTCTCCTTGGCACGGCTGCGTCTGGTCCGCACCGACAGGCCGTGACATGAGGAACGCGGTCGCTTCGCTGCGGTCCAGGGGCAGAAGCTCGACTTTTCGGGAATTCGCCGGCAGGCGCCACTCGATCGGCTGGGTCGCAACGATCACGTCACCCTTGGACATGGCGAAGGCTCGGATCTTTTCGCGCGTATCGGCTTCGACCTCGTTAAGGCCGTCCACGATCACCTGGAGAGCGCGCGTATGGACGAGACTCCGCACGAAGCCCGTTTCCTGCACGTCGTGAATGATGCGGGAGATGGCAACGTCAACGCCGTTGGCGCAGTCGCGTGCATGGAGGAAGGCGACCGGCTGCGTCGCCTTTGCCGCGATCTCGCGCAGCAGGCTGGTCTTGCCCAGCCCTGAGTCGGCCTGAAGCACAACGCCCCCCGCGAGAGCCCACCGTAATTGGGAAAGACAAACGGGCTCTCCGTCGTTCAAGCGCGCGCGGCCCTCAGCGAAATAACCGAGCTCGGCAAATTCATCGAGCCTTGCCTGCGCGATGAGATCGTCACGGAATGGCGCGAGCAGGCGCCGCCGCAGCGGCGGCAGGACGAGCAGCAGGAGCGGCACGAAGCCAGCGCTAAGAAACTGCCGGGCCTGCGGATTCCAGAAAAAAATCGCCTGGATTGTCCGCGACCAGGGAAAGGCGACAAGGAAAGCAGTCCAGAACAGTGCCCAGAGGACCAGCGACCAGCTTAGCCAGAGGCTAATTGGAGCAATGTCTTCACTCCTGAGAATCGCGGCGAGCGCCTGCGCATGGGTCGAATGGGACTTCCTGAAGTCGGCGAGGAGTGCCTCAACCGTCCGCTTTTGGTCAGAAGTCCAGCAGCGGTGAACGGGGCCCTCGATCGGCAGGTCGCGTAGCCACGCGATGGAGACGCGAACGAACTCCGCGAGGCTGCTCGTTTCGGTGGGGGTTTGGCAGGCCGCTTCGATCGCCGCCATCGCGGCGTTTTCGGCTTCTACGCGAGTGCGCTGTGATGTTGAAAGCTCTTGCCAATGATCCGTTAGCAGCTGAAGGACTCTTTGAGCTTCCGCGGGATTGTTCACAACTAAATCCCGTGGCAACGCGTCGGGGGCTCCCAGCCAGGCGAGGAACCGCTCGCTACCGTCCTTTTTGCCGTCCGCTCCAGTCGCGATATGCGCCGCCGCCCGAAGCACCCCTGCCGCTTCGTCCTCACGAGAGTTGATGAGGCGAATGGCGGATAACGAAGCACTCAGATCGCCTGGTCCAATCCGACCGAGGGCTTCTGCCGCTGCGCGCCTCACGACGGTGCTTTTCGAGCTGCCCAAGAGCGATAGCAACTCGTTGATGACCGGGCCCGCGCGCTCGCCGGTAGCGATCTGACCGAGGGCTAGAGCGGCCGCGCTGCTGACGGAGCTGTCTGTATTGTGGAGGAGCGGCATCAGCTGGTCGATGGCCGGGCCCGCACGCTCGCTGCGGGCAATCTGACCGAGGACTTGTGCCGCCGCCCGCACGATGGAGCTATTCGGATCACTAAGGAGAGGCAGCAGCCCGTGGATAACGGGACCCGCGCGCTCGCCGATTGCAATCTGACCGAGGGCTTGTGCGGCTGCAGCGCTAATAGCGGAGTCCCGGTCGCCGATGAGGGGCAGCAGCTTGTCGATGGCTGGGCGCGCTCGCTCGCCGGTGGCGATCTGTCCGAGGGCCCGTGCCACCGCACTCTTGGCGGGACTATTCGGGTTGTCGAGGAGGGGTAGCAGCGCGCTGGTGACCGGGCCCGCGCGCTCGCCGGTCGCAATCTGACCGAGAGCTTGTGCCGCTGCGTACACAATGGAGGCGTCCTGGTCACTGAGGAAGGGCAGCAGCTTGTCGATCACAGGGCCGCCGCGCGCCCCGGTCGCAACCCGACCGAGGGATTCTATAGCTGCTCTCTTGATAGAGCTATCCCGATCGCCGAGGAGGGGCAGCAGCCTGTCGATGACTGGCCCTGCGCGCTCACCGGTCACAGTCTGACCGATGACTTGTGCCGCTGCGCCCCTGATGGAGCTATCCGAATCAACGAGGAGGGGCAGCAGCTTGTCGATGACCGGCCCCGCGCGCGCGCCGGTCGCAATCTTACCGAGGGCTTGTATCGCTGCCCCCTTGATGTAGCTATTCGGATCGTCGAGGAGGGGCAGCAGCCTGTCGATAGCCGGCCCCGCGCGTTCAGCGGTCGCAATCTGACCGAGGGCCTGTGTCGCTGCGCCAGAGCTATTCGGGTCGCCGAGGAGTGGCAGCAACCTGTCGGTGACGGGGCCCGCGCGCTGACCCGTCGCAACTTGACCAACGGCTTGTGCCGCTGCAGCGCTAATAGTGCGGTCCTGGTCGCTGAAGAGCGGCAGCAGCTTGTCGATGGCGGGGCCCGCGCGCGCCCCGGTCGCAATCTGACCGAGGGCTTGTATCGCTGCGCCCCTGATGGAGCTATTCGGATCGTCTAGAAGGGGCAGCAGCCTGTCGATAACCGGCCCCGCGCGCTCAGCGGTTGTAATTTGACCAAGGGCTTGTGCCGCTGCAGCGCTAATAGCGCGGTCCTTGTCGCTGAGGAGCGGCAGCAGCTTGTCGATGACCGGGCCCGCGCGCTCACCGATCGCAATCTGACCGAGCGCCTGCGTCGCCGCGCCCCTGATGGAGCTATTCGAGTCGCCGAGGAGGGGCAGCAGCCTGTCGATGACGGGGCCCGCGCGCTCACCCGCTGGAATCCGGCCGAGGGCTTGTACCGCGGTGGCGCGGATGGATGGGTCTCGGTCGCTGAGGAGAGGCAGCAACCTGTCGATGACTGGGCCCGCGCGCCCGAGGGGCACAAACGTGGATAGGTACAAATCAGCGTCGATCTCGATCCCGCCCCGAGTCGCAGCCAAATCGTTGATCGCTGCCTCGAACCCCCGCTCCATCCAATCCGGCGGTGGATGCTGCGCATCGAACTGCGCCAGCGCTGGCGTGGACAAAATCACGCCAATAAGGATAAAAAGGTTGACGCAATGCACCAGTAGACATCGGATTGAGCGCGCGCAGAGTTCGGGGTCTCCCCAACCCTGCGATGCTTTGCAGTCACGCAAGAACTTGCCTTGCCCGCAATCGCAACGATTCCCCATCGGTTCGAGTTTCTCCCTGCATCGAGAATAAATCGAGCTTGGACAGACGTTTCACGCTGGGCCGCCGCTACCAAGAATAGTTACATGATCCAACCCAATAGGCTCAAACGCACGAAGTGGAGACCACTAAAGGAAGCGCAACGCTGTCTGTAGTTCTGTTTTCAGGTTATCCCTGAACGTCACATAGTTGCCATAGGACACGGGATTCTCTCCGTGCGCGCCCCCAGAACAGTTCATATTCAAACCGTTGACTAATGCGTCCAGCTCACTCAAACCAGATTTGATCTGTTGCACGGCCACCGGCGTCTGGTTCGTTGCCAAAGCCGATCTTGCGGCGCTGAATGCATTGACAGCCGTGTTACCGTGGACCTGCAACGGACCCCAGTTAACTGGGGGTACTCCGTGGGCCCCGCCCGAGCAACCTTGGCTCATCGACACCATCGCATCTTGGAGTCTAGGGATTGCATCGCCCAGTATCGCGTCCACAACGGCCTTTGGATCGGCGGCGGAGGCAACGTTCGCGAACACTGTCAACAAGAGAACTCCACAAAAGATGGAGGCAGTCCTATACTGCAGCGACCGAGCTACCCGACTTTTGGAGCGTGTGATTTCAAAAGCCATTTGAGAACCCACTTCTGCTCCGATTTTCTCATAAACTACTCTCCCACGCCATGGAATTTTGGGTGGAGGAAATAAGCCGCCCCTCGTTTGGCAGCTACATTCGGTGTCATTCGCGTCGGATCGGCGGGCAACACGGAAGCAAAGCGACTGCTCGTGGCCCTCAGCAGACCAAACCGACTCACGTGCAGAGCGTCCGCTTTTCGGACTAGGGCTGAACACTTGTCCGCTCGATACAATCTGCCTCGAGCCCGCGGGTCCCTCCCAGCCCCCTCCCCCATACGGCCCAAGCGCGCCCCGAAAATTCGCCAGCTAGTACGGGCAATTCTTGGGTTGACACGGTTGACAGGTTGACACGCAAGCGCCTCGAAGAGCTACTCTATCGAAGAAATCACCGGAGCGGTGAGCACGCACCGAGACGTTTTGCAGTTCTCTCGCTGGAGGGAGAGAATCTAGAAAGAAACTTGCTGGAACCACTGCTCACCAGATGCTCTCGACACGAGAGCGCCAGCACCGAAGTTTCTCCGCTGTAGGTGCGATCGAAGGAAAGGCTACACCCTTTCCTGCTGGGAATTGGCCGTTTTGCGCCCGCCGTCGGCTATCGCCGAGGAAGAATTTTTGGTTAGTCTCCACTTCGTCCCGCAACCCCTCCCGTGGGCAAGTTTGCAATGAGCAGTGGGTAGTTGCTTTGCACGCGAGAGAGAGCGCACCAGCGGTTAGCAGTCGGTTGGCGAGGGCGCTGAGGGACCCGGCTGGTTAGGAGCCCGCTTTAAGCCAACCGAGCAGAAACCTCTCGAAAAGGCCGCGCTGCCTTTTCGAAAGCAACCAGATTGACGCCCTCTAATAGTCAGCGCTCGGGTTGTCTTCGCCCCAGTCACCCGACCAGTGCGTCAAACGTGGTAAACTCGGTGCCGTTGTTTTCATTTGAGGCTTTCAAAACAGCGGTCCGCAGTGCCTCCATGTTCACGTCGTCAACGGACCGCGGCGACGGCTGGCCGAGATCATCTTCGTAGAAGCCGCGGACGACATCGATGAAGGCCGGCGATGTCAACCGTCGACTAACCAATAAAATCAGAAGAGCGTCTGCCAAGGCAGGATATGGGGTGTCAGAATCACCCAACCAGGCCACGATTTTCGACACCGGTTCGATGCTGGTCAAGACGTTGATGGATCCCAGCGCTGCGAGCTTGTCCGCCGGCACCAACGTTCCGGCCAGCACCTTCAGAGCCTGTGTGTTGGTGCCGATAGGAACGGCGCCGTTTTCTCGACCTACATAAATTGGGCCGCGCCACTGATCGTCCTCGCGCCAGAAGAAGTCGAAACCGAACTGGCACTTGTTTCGGGCGACGAGTTCGAGGTTACCGTGATCGTCTGGTCCGTAGTTCGATTGGATGAGCGACACTTCGTCATAAAGCGTGTTGCCGGCGAATTGTGTCGCCGGCCCCCAGCCTTTGTCTATGACCGTAAGGTTATACGGCTGTCCGACATCTCGTGCTCGATGCAGCAGCCCGCCTGTTTTGAGCGGGACTACAAGTTCTAAGTTGCCATAGTGACCGCTGTCGGCGAAACCGGAGTCGTTTTGGCCGTAATCGCCCTGGATCAATGATGGTCGACCGTAGAAGGCCCGCAATTCTTGTGACTGGATGTCGGGCCTAGGCATGGTGATACTGTCGGCACCGATCCATTCGCATTGGATGCGACCGGCATCATGTCCGATTTCCTGAAAATATGGGTCTGTTGCGCACCAAAGCTGCAACGCATTATCTTCTGAGACGCCAATGATGTAGGTGTACCCGCGGTGGGCGCAGCTCCTGTCCTCCCACACCTCCTTGTACGTCGTTTCGGTAGAGCTTGCGCCGACTGGAGTAAGGGTGATGCCCATGCCAACAAGCTTTCCGCTGGATACGAGCACACCGCTGTAAGCCTCAGGCTTTAAGTCTCCAGGAAAACTTGGCACTTGTGTCCATGCCGACGTAGGGTCGGTCGTTTTGACGTACCAATCCCACCCCCCGGCGTTAGTCGCGACCACAACGTGAAACATCCCTGGATCGTGCGCTTCTTTATGGGCGCCGGGGATAAGCGGGATGTCGCTGAACAATGCTCCCGAGTACGTGATAGCCGGGACACCCCTACAACGTTGCGCGATTACCGAACCGAGGCGCCACGTCAACGCTCCGCCGTTTTCTCGCCACCAATGCTCCAGTGTTCCATCCTCACGCACTGCGACAGCTTCTAAGTTCTTGGTCGGCGTGCCCGAGTAAACCATGAAGTCCGATTCAGTGACCGATACGCCTTGATAGCGCGCGCCCTGCGCGAACAGCGTCGGTCCGTACCACTGCAAAGCAGCAGCGTTGTCATTGTCCCGGTAGAAGTGAGCCAGACCACCATCCGGCCAAGGAATGACGACTTCGAAATTGTTCCGGTTTCGGCCAGCCCGGCTCTGAATGAAGAACCCGCCCCACGGTGATGCTTGCGGGCGTTCGCGCCAATCGAATGAAACCATCTGATCCGATGTCCTTCCGTTGGGTGAAGAGCGGATCGACCCAGCACGCGATAACGCCACACCGTCGCGTCCCGCTACTGTGCGAGTTGGCTCGCTTTTCCTTAGCGTTCATTCCGAAGATAAGGCAAAACTGAGCCAATACTTGCGCTTTTGCAACTTTCTCGCAAGACCCTGCGGACTGGCGTCGTTACGCTCGAACGGCAGTAGGGCAGCAGGCTCTGCCCGCTCCTTTCGGCATTAGACTCTCCACTGCCTTCGATTGCGCGCGAACGCGTGACCATCGGTGGTCCAAATCCCGCTGAGGGCGGCTAGGCCGCAGCTTTGCGAAGCCGATCTCCAGAAGGAGTAGTATGGCAACCTCGGCCATCGGAAAGCGACGTAGCGGCCGTGGCTCGCGACGTTTGTGTCGCTTGAGGCCTTTTTGTTCCAAAGGCGCTCAACGACGAGTCTTCGGTCCGCTTGAGCGTCCTAGCGTGTGCAGCTGAGCTTGTAGGCACCGCATGAAGCGGAGGAGCGGCGGATGTCGGCAAGCGGGGCGAGGCCAACCCAGCTATTCAAAGTCCATGATCGTTGCCCGCGGTGCGTTAATTCCGGCCGTCCGAGAAAGCCGCCTTGATCAGCCTTAAACCCTTTTGAAGTTCAGCCTACGATTTTATTAGCAGCCGCTACAACTTTGTGATCTATTTCCTGCAAATCATGGGAGGGGAGCGTGAGCATGGCTGATCCCGTTTCGGATCCGGTGTTTTCGCTGAATCTCGGAAATGGCGTTTATTTGGACAGCAACGGCGCGTTGCGCAGCGGGCCCGTGCCCAATGTGCCGGTTTATGAAGCGCCGTTTACGCTCCCGGTCGATCCACAAAAACTCAAGGATGCGATCTCTAGCTTAAAGGACGCGCTGGTCGACATCAATAAGAAGGGAGCGCTAGTCGAGAAGTTCGGCAAGTTCGACTGGGTCGAGAAGACCCTCGATCTATTGGCAGGCATCGGTAAGCTCGCTAGCTACGTTGCGCCAGTGGCAGCCGCCTTTGCCGTGGTGGTAGGCGCGCTGAAGCTGTTCAAGATTCTTAAGGACGAAGATCCGGCGATCAACAAGAAGTTCGACGAGCTTCAGCGCTATATGACCACGCACTTTTCTGCACTCGCGCACCTGATGGAAGCGCAGTATCTGCAAACGGCGCGCTCCGAGATCGACACCTTGTCCACTGTCGTGAACGGCTTCGCCGAGAGTATGAACGATCCACACTGGGATCCCACGCCTGAGGAATTGCAATTCCAGCGCCGAACGTTGATCAACGCGCACACTGAGCATCTCGATGGTTTCAATCGTGCCGTTGCCCTCGGGTCCTGGCTCGCGGATTTCCAGCGCGGCGAACACACGCTGGTCTGGCCGTTCCTAGGCACCCTGCTGAACGTCCTGCCCGGAGTTGCCAAAAGCGACCCGCCGGGCACGCCGGAAATGGTGCCCGTCACGATGCCATCGGACGGGCCCAATTTTGATCATCGCCTAATGTTCCCCTTCGCGAGCTTCGCGATTGGAACCTATCTCGCATGTATCCGAGGCATATCGCCGGAATATCGCACCACGGGTGAGTTCCGGGCGGAGCTGATTGGCTTCGCGAGCGACCTACAGGAACTTGCTACTGCCATGCGCAAGAATGTCCTGGCGCGAACCATCTACACGGCGGATCAGTTCAATCAAATCTTCTACGACTACGACGGATCGCTAGATATTCCGATGACGTTCGGCTCGGTCGAAGGAAACCCTGCTCTCGTGCCGATCGTTGACGCCATCCGTCTGAAACCGCACGCGAGCCAGTGGGCTGTCGGCGCGTTGGATTTGCGTTATCACGACGACGCGTACTTCTCAGGTTTCCTGGCGGCGCTGGCGGCAAGCGAAATGCGGGCTGGGGCGTCGCACACCAGTGCCACCGCCCCCACCAAGCTCGGCACGATGGATGTACGCTGGATGCCGCCGGCGCGATTCAGGAAGGGCTCGTTCCCGCAATCCTATGAAATTGTCAATCGCGAGGAGTGCGCCACCGCGGCGAACGCGCAGTCGGAAATCGACTATGCCGACCTGCTGGCGATGAGCGGCTATCCGGAGCTGCTGCGGCTTTCCGCGTTGTGCCGGAACCAAGCGATTGAACCGTCGGTGAGCGAGACCGTCATCCCGGGGAAAGTCAAGCTTTATAGCAATCCAGACACCGAGACCGAAGTTACTGTAAAGAGCAACCCGGTGCATTATACCGGCCAAGTCATCACGGCGACTGCCAAGCGCCGGTTTCAGGAATATATGTGCAGGGTCTTGGTACAGACCCAGTCGGTGGTGCGCGTCAATCCAATCAAATACCGGATCGTGCTGCGGACGCTGAAGAGCAGCGCGGGTCAGAACGGTTGGCGGGATACAGACTATTCCGACTACCAGATTTGTACCTATGAGAACGATCCGCAGCATCCGGGATTTCAGAAGCTGAACGTAAGCCATGGAACGGCGGAGACCGGCGTCGCCGAGCTGGTCGCCAATTGGACCGCAAGCCCGCGCGAACGCATTCGCAATACCGGGACAGTTGCGATCAAGGCCACGACGTTCGACTGGTGGGTGCCCACCCCGCCCGAGCCTGCCCACGATGACTACGTCGATCATCTGAGCGGGATGATCATCGACCCCTGGCAAGAAAGCAGAGGTCCGCTTGGGGGGATTCCGGACATGATCTTGACCGATAATGTTTTCGGCAACGGCACCCAGATTGGGCCTTCGATTCCCGAACTCGCCTGGCAACGACCGGTATCGCCGCCGGCCGACGGGCAGCATCGTGATGTGCACGAGGAGACCGTCCATCTCAGCTACACGATCGACTGGAATCGCGACCAGCTGCAGGTCACGGTGACGAACCAGCTGGCCGAGCGTAGCTACGTCGTCTATCTTGTGATCGAAGAGCAGATGCAGGGCAGCAGCAATGTGCTGCATACCGCGGTCGCTTTGCCGGTCGACGGCTTGATTACCCGCGTGCCGGCGCAATTCTTCGTGGACGAATTCGCCGCCCATGCCAAGACGGCGAAGATCATCGCCAGTTTAATTCCAAAGCACATTCCAAAGATCGGTGAGATCGTACCCGATGACGGCGGCGTGGCCTGGATCAAGCCGGGCGATCTCCTGACTCCGGACAGCGTCGCGCGCGTAATGAAGAAGCTACAGGCTGAAACTCCTGGCTTCTACGATGCCGTGCTGCGCGAGTTGAAGCTGCGTGATCCTTCGGTTTTCACCTGAGCTAAGTTTTGTTCTGCGGAAAGCATCAGAGCTTAACTTCGTAGCCGAGGGCAGCGGGCCAAAAGCGCCGGTCGGCACCACGTCCTGCATACTGCCAAATTGCACACGCCCAAATCGACCCAGCATAACCGGCGGAGTAGCCGCTATAGGTCGCGCTGGTCGTCGATGTATCCTGAATGATGCGTCGGCAGGTTTCGTCCTGTTGGCTTTGCCTATCAGGATTACTTTCTTCGGAAACGGGCGGAGGGCCGGAGATCGATTGCGAGACTCGGATCGGCTACCCATTCTATCGTTCAACTTGACGTGTCTCGTCTGTCCTCGACCTCGATAACTTGTGAGAGCAGATCGGCAGTCAGCTGTAAACTGTCCCTGACCTCTGCGAGCCTTTGACTGGATAGCAATGCGGGTCGGTGCGATAGTTTTAAGACGAACTCGAAGACCCGATCCGAATTTTGCATTAGCCGCAACAAGTGCTCGCCGCTAGGGCCGTTCGTGCCTGAGAGCCAATTCTTAGCAGTTCTTTCGTTCGCCCCCGTCCACCTCATCAATGTCTTCTGAGCTTGATGGCTGTTGCCTAGCTCCGACTTCAGGATATCGGCAATCATACTTGCGTAAGTGGCGGACGCCCTTCCGCCGTTTGGAAACTTCTTGCCCGCTTTCGGAAACATATTTCCCCCCGAGCTAAGTTATAATTCCAATAGTCGACCATGCATTCTTGACACGAGTAGGGCGACCATGTTGCAGGGCACGTCCCATTCAGGCGCCGAACTGGGAAGCCAGGCCGCGAAAGGCGCCGCTGAATACGTGCGGATGTCGACGGATCACCAACAATATTCGACAGCGAACCAGTCGCAAGCGATACGCGAATACGCAGCTCGTCACGGCTTTCGGATCGAGAAAACCTATGAGGACAGCGGCAAGAGCGGCCTCAATCTTGATGACAGGCAGGCTCTCAAGCAACTCATCGAGGACGTACAGACCGGAGTGGCCGAATTCTCGACCATCCTTGTGTACGATGTAAGCCGCTGGGGCAGATTCCAGGACGCCGATGAAAGCGCCTATTACGAGTACATCTGCAAACGCGCGGGCATCTCGGTCCGGTATTGCGCCGAGCAATTCGAAAATGACGGCAGCCCGGTCTCGACCATCGTCAAGGGCGTCAAGCGAGCGATGGCGGGTGAATACAGCCGAGAACTCTCGGTCAAAGTCTTTGCCGGCCAACGGCGCCTGATCGAGCTTGGCTACCGCCAAGGCGGGCCGGCCGGATTTGGGCTGAGGCGGCAATTAATCGATCAAAATGGTGTTGCTAAGGCGGAGCTCGTCCGCGGCGAGCACAAGAGCATTCAAACCGACAGAATCGTGCTCATCCCCGGTCCAGAACAAGAGATCGAGACCATCCGGTTCATCTACGAGGCATTCGTCGCGCAAGACAAAAGCGAGCGGGAGATGCAGACAGCCTCAATGCCAAAGGCATTACCACTGATCTCGGCCGGCCATGGACCAGGGCGACCGTGCACCAAATCCTCATCAACGAGAAGTACATTGGCAACAATGTTTGGAACAGGTGCTCATGTAAGCTCAAGGGCCAGCGAATCTATAATCCGCCTGAACGCTGGGTTCGTCACGATCAGGCTTTTGAGCCTATCATCGACGATGATACATTCAGATCCGCGCAAGCAATCATTGTTGAACGCTGTAAGCGCTATTCCGATGAGGAGCTTCTGGATGTGCTCCGCGGCCTGTTGGAGCAGCACGGCTATCTGTCTGGGATAATCATAGACGAACTGGAGGTCGGGCCGTCCAGCAGCGCCTATCGCACCCGGTTTGGCAGCCTCATACGAGCTTATGAACTGATTGGCTTCACGCCGGACCGGGACTATCGCTATATCGAGATCAATCGCGCGCTGCGCCGGATGTATCCTGACCTGATCGCCTCCACCGTCCGCGGCATTAAAGAGATTGGCGGATCGGTCCAACAGGATGACGAGACGGACCTCCTCACTGTCAACGATGAATTCACGACATCACTGTGCTTGGTCCGATCACAGCAGACGATCGCTGGCTCGCATCGCTGGAAAATCCGGTTCGACGCAGGCTTGCGTCCGGACATTACCGTCGCCATTCGAATGAATCAGATGAATAGCGGAATTCTGGACTACTACCTCTTGCCTCGCTTTGAGATGGAGGCCGACCGGGTTGCCCTGGCTGAAAACAATGGCCTGGCGCTCGACGCCTATCGCTTCGACAGCCTTGAGATGCTGTTTGAACTTGCCGCGCGTTCACAATTGTTGGAGGTCAGCTATGGGATCGGCCCAAAGCATTGAGATTATCCCCGTCGGGTCCATCGATGTCGTCAATCCGCGCGCACGCAATCGCCGGATTTTCAAGGAGATCGTCACCAGTGTCGCCGAGCTCGGACTGAAACGGCCGATCACAGTCAAACGGAAAGCCGGCGAAGGTGAGCCACGGTACGACCTAGTGTGTGGTCAGGGACGCCTGGAGGCGTATCAAGCCCTCGGGCAGCGCGAAATTCCTGCCGTCATCGTCGACGCCACCAACGAGGACAGCGCGATCATGAGCTTGGTCGAGAACTGTGCGAGGCGTCAACATCGGGCGATCGACCTCCTGCACGACATCGAGGGCCTGAGGCAGCGTGGCTATGAGCCCGACGAGATCGCACGCAAGACCGGGCTCAGCGTCGAGTACGTCAAGGGTGTTAGCAGCCTGCTGGAGGGAGGCGAGCACCGTCTGCTCCGTGCGGTTGAGGCCGGCCAAATGCCAGTCAGCGTCGCCGTCCTGATCGCACAAGCCCCGGACAACGACATTCAGACCGTCTTGCAGCAAGCCTATGAGGAAAAGCTGCTACGCGGCCAGCGCCTGTTGGCGGCCAAAAAGCTGATCGAACAGCGCCGCCGCCGCGGCAAGGGATATAAGACCGGCCCGCGCCGGACTGATGGGGCTCCGATCAGCTCAAACGCGCTGTTGCGAGCTTATCGTCAGGACGTCGATCGGAAACGCGTTCTGATCCGCAAGTCGAACGGTACCAAAGCGCGGCTGGTTTTCATTTTGGAAGCCTTGCGCAAGCTTTTGACCGAGCCTGAGTTCCTCACCCTTCTGGAAGGCGAAAAGCTGGACACCATGCCAAAGAACCTTGCGCTTCGCCTGCATGAGCAAGGCTAGGCGCCATGGCACGCCGGCCTCATATTTCGGTGCGGATGGGCTTTGAGGAGCGGACCCTGTCGGTCAGGCTCGCGGACATCCAACCCCTCAAGCTAGTCTCGGAGGAACTAAAGCGCTCGCCGAAATACCGTCAGATCGCGGCCTCGATCGGCGAGATCGGCTTGGTTGAGCCGCCTGTGGTGGCACGCAGCCGCGAGAACCACGGCAAATATCTGTTGCTGGACGGCCATCTCCGGCTGGAGGTGCTGCGGGAGCGCGGACTTTTCGAGGTTGAGTGCCTGGTGTCCACTGAGGATGAGGCCTTTACCTACAACAAGCGAGTGAATCGCATTGCGATCATCCAGGAACACCGGATGATCCTCAAAGCGGTCGAAAACGGTGTCTCCGAAGCGCGAATCGCCAAAGCTCTCAATGTCGATGTGGCCAGCATTCGGCGACGCCGCAAACTCCTGGACGGCATTTGCGCCGAGGCAGTCGAGCTCTTGAAGGAGCGGCATCTAACGCTGAACACCTTTTCGGAGCTGCGCAAACTGGGCGCTATCCGGCAAATCGAGGTGGCGGAATTGATGATCGCCATGAACAATTTTTCCAACAGCTATATGCGCTCCCTGGTCGCGGCTACGCCGAAAAACCAGCTGGCGACCGGCTATACGCCGCGCACCCCCAAAGGCCTTTCGGATGAGCAATTGACGCTGATGGAGCGGGAATCCGCCTCGCTGGCCCGCGAATTCAAGGTCGCTGAGCAGACCTACGGCGCCGATCATTTGGATCTGGTGCTGGCCGTCGGCTACCTCTCCAAGCTTTTGCGCAACGGCAAGGTGGTCGGCTATCTCGCCAAGCACTTTCAGGAGCTGCTGTTCGAATTCCAGCGGATCACTGAATCCGAGGCCAACGCGGCTTGAGTGCGCGGCGGCAATTAATTCGATTTGGCAGCACTCGCGTATGCGTGGTTATAGAACGATGGGCTGATCGGGTTCACGAGCCTGTCTGTTTTGAATCGAACTAGCAATCTTGTGAGCTAAATCACTGCATAATCTTCCGTCGTACTGTTAGGGTTCATTTATTGATTTGCTAGGATGCTCAACGCAAAAGATTGAGCGCGACCGCGTCGGATGTTGGCGCGAAGCAAATTTGATTGACGGCTTGTGCGCCATTGCGAGTATTCAGAAATCGGATCAAAGTCGCCTTGTAAGAATGTTCATTTGGAGGAAGCCAATGAACGAAACCCTCTTACCCAAGCGTTTGGCCTATTGCTGCCGTTCAGCGCGGTTGAAAACATTCGTTGCGACCTTATTGGTTGCTGCGCCCGTCGCGCTTGCGTCCGCGCAGACCGTTGCTGCCGCGGAAGGCGCGTCTAGCGGCCAGAATAGCGCTATGCGCATCAATCGGGACGGCGAGGGTGACCCCATTTCGCTCGAAGCCGTTCAGGACGGGGTCAGAAACTTCGAATTGCGCCAGGCGGGCGTTGGGCGACCTAATGCCACGAGCGCGGATGACACCAAACGTCGCGACTTCGGACCGAGCAAATCTGATGTGGCGGATCGGTTGGTTTTCCCTGTCGATCGCAAGCCGCCGCGCGATGCACTTCCGCATCGGGGCGCCGAGGCGACAACAGTCCAAACGGAGGCGCCCAACAGGCCGCTGTCTGCGCCAAAGGATCGCCCAAAGCCTCCGGCCGATTATCCTTCGCGCGGCGCGTCGGATGTCCGATCATTTGAGGCCTATCAGCTTGGGTTCTCGGGAGGAACGATGACACCGGCCTCCGGGGTCGACCCGCGCATACGATCGGATTTAGCGGCAGGGGAGCGGACTGAGACCTATGCCTTTCTGCTGATGGATTTCCTGCCGGACGCGGCCACGGAGCGCACGCTGATGAGCGAGTTCGGGGTCGCATCGCTCGGGCTGCATGGGACAGCACTCAAGGTCCGCGTCCCCCTGCAAGCACAGGCGTTGGAGGGCATTGCCAAATTGCCCGGGTTTAGATCATTGTCTTACCCCTCACCCGACCAAAAATTAGCGCCGGAGCTGAAATCTGCGATCGAGCGTCTCGGCTCCGAGGTGGTTCGATTTCCAATTATTATCAGCCTGTTCGAACCTGATCCCAAAACTTCGTTCGCCGAACGGGTCCAAGCTACGGGTGCGGAGGTGGGTCGCTACGACCCGGTGTTGCGGAGCTATGAGGCTCTCGCAACACCCGAACAGATCCGCATTCTTTCCGGTTTGGATTTCATCCTGTTCATCGAAATCGAGCGCCGGAGCGGCGGTGGACACGATCAGAGCATGGCTACGAATGGAGTCGATTACATCCGTGCGTCCGGCTTCCTGGGTGCGGGAACTGTATTGGGCTTACTCGACACCGGCGCCATGTTGGGAAGTGCGGCCGCAACCATGCACCAAGACCTCAACAAGAACGGTTGCGGGATTAATTTCACGAGCGACGCCGCGGGCGTTTGGAATGATCAGAATGGCCACGGCACTCACGTCCTCGCAACCATCTCCGGAACTGGCACTGCGAAAGCGCGGTTCCGCGGCGTCGCAACTGCGGTCGGTTCGCGTGAGCGCATCCGGGTTGGAAAGATCTGGAAATCGACCAACACCGGACAAAACTCTTGGCTGCGGGACGCGATCGACTACATGGCGGACGCAACCAGCTGCGACGCGCCACGCCCCTCTGTCATCAATCTGAGCGGTGGGGCGAGCGGATCGGGGCAGACTGGAACCGATTCCGAATCGCGCAAGCTCGACGCCCGGGTCTGGGAAACACGCCAGGCCTACATCGTGTGCTCCGGCAATAACGGTCCGGGCGCGCAATCGATCTGGTCACCCGGCGTGGCCAAGAATGCGCTCACAGTCGGAAACGTGCAGGACGCGGGATCAAGCCTAGTTGGCGAATTGTCCGGCAGCAGCAGCCGCGGCCCGACCGGCGATAATCGGATGAAGCCAGACCTCGTTGCAACGGGGGCTGTCGTGACCTCTGCGCAGGCGGGAACGACGGATGGTTATACGGATAAGAGCGGATGCAGCATGGCAACGCCACATGTCAGTGGCATCGCGGCAACGTTGCTGGAGCACTATCCTGATTTCAGAGATCGACCGCACTTGCTGCGTGCCCATCTCATGGCTTCCGCTACGTTGCATTCGGACGAGGTCAGTCCGGCAAACAACACCGGTGGCGGACGCAGTGATTTTGGGCTCGGACGCGTCTCCGATTATCAATCGCATTGGGCGCGCCTCGACCCCAACGGCTGGAGCGGCCATTGGGCATGGATGACAATCACCGACAAGTCTTGGGGCTTCTTCGACATCGACGTGCCTCGGGGTACCAAGCGGGTCGTCGCTGTGCTTACTTGGGACGAGCCCGAAGCGAGCGCAGGAGCGTCACAGGCGGTGACATACGATGTTGACCTGTGGGCCGATCCCGGCGCCAGTTGCACGCCGGACGCAGTTGGACAATGTGGTGGCTGGGCCTCGCAGTCTAATATCGACAACGTCGAATATCTCATCATCGACAATCCGCCTCCTGGCGTTCTCCGGCTCAAAGCAATCAACTGGAGAGCTCCCTCATTTGGCTTACCGGTGGCAATCGCAGCTAAAATTATTCGCGGCGATCCAACGCCTGCGATTTCGATGACGGCTACGCCGAGCACAACGTCTCCCGCGATCGGCTCGACCTTCACAATCAAGACAACCATTTTCAACCCGAGTTACGAGGCATATGGAGTTCAGGTGTCAGCGGCGGCGGGGTCTAGCGGTCTAAGCCTGCTCGGGGTCTCGACCACCCGCGAGGATGGGGTGGCGATGGATTTTCCAAATGCGGCCAGCCTCACACTTGGCACTGTAACGGAGGCCGATACGCGCTCCGCCATCTGGAAATTCAGTGCCACCTCGCGAGGCCCGCAGACCGTCCGCTTCAGCGGCCGGTCCAACAATGGCGGCACCGTCTTCAAGAGCGTGACTGTTTCACCTTGAGCCCCCAGGACTGAGTTTGACCAAGTCGCCTAAGACATTCACATTTTGCTCTCAGCTCAGACAGCTCAGAGTTCACGGTCGGCCGACTCAGGAATGAATAGTTGTTGACTCCAGGGGAGAGCACGCGAGGGTTCGAGACGATAGCCCGAATAGCGAACGTCTCCGAGATCAGCAGCTTCGGACCAGAGGCCGACCTTCCGCAGAGATTGTCGGATCCGTCAGTTAACGGATTAGCAATGGCTTCTTGCCAGCCTGTAATCATTGCAGATCGTCGCAACTGCGGCTTCAGAAGCGTATCGTCTCTCTCAGTTCATACCTGCTCGGTTGGCAGTCTCATCAAGGGACAAGTCCGCTATGTGCAAGGGAATTCTGATTTCGCTTAGTGCGCTGTTCTTTTTGCTGGTTTGCGATCAGTTCTGGTCGAACGGCCGCTATACGGATGTTGCTATCGTGATGGCGAAACACATCAGTCGCTCTTTCGGTGTCTGATGCAGCCAGTTTCCACCAGCTCGAAATGACTGACGCAGATGCTCTTGACGCATTGAACCAGAGAGAATGCCCGGATTGCTGGTCAAAAACGATGTTATCTGGATTGCGGGTTGACATTGCGGAGCACTTGGAATGCCTTGCCTGTGAGGCACGCTTTTACGTTGCTCCGCGACCTCCACATGCCATAGTCTTCATCCGCAATAGGCCCATGCGAGAATCAACAAGCGCTTGCCATGGGTCAACAGCGCCTGCCGTCATTGCCGACCACCTACTTGCAGCCGCGGCAGATCGTAAGCTTGCGCTTCAATGCCTCATCTTCTTGCTCAATCAGGTGCTGTGCCGGGTGTTGTTTGCTCCCGAATTGGGCTAGGAAGGTCTTGCTGCGCGGGACTTCATGGTTCGCGCCGCATAACCTGACGTTCACTATCGTCAGCCGTGCCGACGTTAAAGCCATGGTAGTCCCCGGCTGGGCTGAGGACCGACGCAGGCGCGCCGATCAATGGTGTAGACAAAACCTTGTCCGACGCTGCCGGCCGGAGAGCGTCGGTCCGCGACGACAGCCCGCCATTGCTCTCCGCCGAAGGCCTTGATTCTTGGCCGGCGCCGGTGGCGACGATACTTTGGCCGCCGCCGTTGTCGACCAGGCATTCTTAGGGGTGGTCCGAGGTGCCGGCTCCCGTTCGCTCGACGGCGGAGCGAGTGGAAGCGGCGGAGCGACTAAAGTCTGACCTTTGGCGCCGCCCTGCAACCAAACGCCAGCAGACACGAAGCCAAAGAACAACAGCGTCGCGCGTTTAATCCGCGTCGTTCAAACGGCTTTGGTTGACCATTGACGCATGATCCAAGCATCCAGCTCATATGGCGATCAACGTTGACGGAAATGCGAGGGAGGGGCGCCTGCCCGGTCCTGAGCTTATTTCATAACGTAGCGCGCACGGCTTGCCCTCGAGTCAACGCACCGCTCTCATGGACATGATGGACAAGACCAGACATTGCCTATTCGATCAAAGTGTCGCATTGCCGACTGATACAGGCCAATAGAGCTGACATTTTTTATCCGGCTCGGTTCGACCAAAACCAGTTGGACACAAAGGGACCGCGTCGATTGTCGCGTCGCTAGTCGAATGGCCGACTAACCCGTATTGCCAGCATGGAGCGAGGTATCATACTTGATATGCAAGGGTCATCCCCAGTCAACGAAGGCCTCCTGAATCAGCGTCTCATAGAGCTCGGGTCGATAGCGAGCTGGGCGCCTCAGACCCTTTCGGATCTCGAAGCTTTTATTCGCAGCTCTGGCGACTATGATCTCTTTCGCGTCAATCCTATCCAATACGCGACTGCCAACCGCCTAAGTGACGCTGAAGGAATCGAGCTGTTCGTCCACGCCGCTAAGGTTGGCCTATTCGAGATGCAGTGGCTGCTCATCTGCGCCTATTGCCCGCAGGTTGCCGGCACTTTTCGTGAGCTAGACCAGGTTCATCCACGTTTCCAATGCGAGTTCTGCAACGCCCTCAATGAGGCGACGCTTGACGACTACATCCAAGTCACCTTTACCGTCTCGAACTTGGTTCGCGACATCCTATATCGTCATCCGGACATGCTGTCCGTCCAAGATTACTATCTCCGTTACAACTTCTCCAAGGACTTCAAGCCCCCGCACGGAATGACACACGAGCAACTCGTTGCGGCACTCTCGCGGGGATTTGCCGATCTTGAGGCAGGTCAGCGGTTGGACTTTGAATTCGACGTAACTGCGGGCCGTTTCGAGGTGCTCGATCTTAGCCACAAGCTTCTTCTGGTCTTCTTCGCGAACGGTGAACCGGCGGAACGCCAAGAATCGCTGATCCAGCTCGAATCGGGACGGTTTGTAGTTGCTGATCGGCCGACTGGGCCGAGAAATATGATCCTTGGCGACGGACGCTTTGCGTTTCGACAGACGGCCGATCTTAGCCCAGGCAAACACATCATCCACATTGAGAACCGCACCAAGGATCGAGGCCGCTTCTGGTTTCTCCAGTATCCTTCCCTGTTTGAGCCCCATCTGGTCGAGTATGAGCCTTTTCTTTCCGGCAAGCGATTATTGCTCACCCCCTGCTTCGGCGAACTCTATAAGACCCAACTGGTGGATGAGCGCGATAGTCTAGCCGTATCCGACATCACTTATCTGTTCACTGATCTAAAGGATTCGACTCCGCTGTACGAAAGCATCGGCGATGTGAATGCCTATTTTCTCGTCCGTCAGCACTTCGACATCTTGAATAAGATCATTAGGAATCGATCTGGTACGATCGTGAAAACAATCGGTGATGCAGTCATGGCTGGCTTCGAGCGTTCACAGGATGCCGTTCTTGCATCCGTCGAGATGATCGAAGAGCTGTCGCGATTCAACGAAACCGCTTCGCGGCCGCTCGGCCTCAAAATCGGCGTGCACAGAGGCAGGGCCATAGCCGTAAGGCTCAACGATCGGATCGACTACTTCGGACAGGACGTGAATATTGCCGCCCGTGTGCAAGGTCTAGCCGGTGTCAACGAAATATGCCTGACAGAGATGGTGATGGAGGCTCCCGGAGTCAGTGACATCGTCAAAGGATGCCCGGCGTCGCGCGACTACCAAAACTTGAAGGGCATCGGCCAGAAAATGGAAATACATCGCATCAAAATTTCTCCCACGCAGAGATGAACGATCGCGCGTCCTGCGCAGCGACCGACCACGAAGGCGCGCCAAGAACACTGGGGAGCCAAAGCCACCGCGTCCCACGGATGCCACCTTACCGGGGTTGGAGCCTCTCAAATTGAAGCCGCCGCCAGGAGCTAAGCCGACCACAGCCTAAAGTGGCTAACAATCTTGACAACAATTGCGGGGGACGACGACTCCAACGAGACTTTCCGATCACGGCCATGGTCAACGCATGTCCTCAGCGACTCGAGCCAAAATAGCCGATTATGATGTTGTGGATTTCTGGGAAGTGATGAGCAGCGTCCTTGTACAATTTTTCCATGTCGTCGCGCAACTTCTGGGCGTCGCCACTCTGATGTACTCACCTGTCGAACTCGCAGGCCTGCGTTTGTTATCCGAAACTTTGCAGGCGATCACGGACCTATCTTCTCCGAAATTGATCGCGATCTGTCGGCGGGACGGGTTGAGTTTTGCGCACGATCTCAAGCTCATCTTTGATCGTCGTTCTTGGTGCGCAGGCACTTGAGTTCGAAGCACGCGCGGCCAGGACGATGGTCTTCGCACCCGCAGCAACGATCGTCGTTGCTTAAAATCGGCCTGCCGATAATCTCTCCGTATTGACGCCAGATCATTTAAGCACCTGCGGAGATTGCTTTGACGAACGACTCAGCCGTTTACGTCGCCGTTCGCGTCGATCCAACTAATGGCAACAAGGAGTGGGCGGGCCGTCTGGGCACGCGACGCGCCATCGCGAGAAATGGGCTTAACATCGATCCTGCATCCCTCGCCTATTGCTGGCAGGAATGGCTGAACGGAAGCGGTTACGTCAATATCGAGCGGGTACGAGAATTCCCGTCTATGTTCACGCTCAGAAAATCAAGATGAACCGGCAGTCGTCTCCCGAAGCGACGGTCCGGCGCCTGCTAGGCCGCCTCGCAAGACGACGGCGGCCCGCTCGACCTCCTTTGACAACGCCTCACGCGACCGACAGCAACCCAAACCGCGAATTCGCGAAAACCGATCAGTCAGTGGTTTGGTTCTTCGTCTTCTTACCGATCTTCGTGCTGCTCTACGCGATAGTCGAGAAAATGCACGTTAGATAAGGCACTCGGCGGCCGGCGTCGATCTCAAGTCGCAAACGTCCTTAGTCGTATCGCTTGAAGATCCCTGCTCAAAGCCTGCATCCCGCTCACACTCGACAGCCGATCCCTGAGTGCAATCCGCTGGGCAGCTCGTACCAGTGCGACCGTTGAAGCAATGGGTGTCGCTTCTCTCGTGTCGCGCTAACGTGGGAAAGTGTACCAACTAGGTCTGCCGGCGCGCAAAGCTTCTTTGACTGCTTTCTGGTAGGGCGAGGAAGCCAATAGCTGAAACAGCGCTCGTGCCGCCCTATATCTCGCCTCGGCCCGATTGCGCTCTCGGCCTTTTACTAAGCATTCGCCCGAGCTTGTCCGAATGAACCAGCCCCAACGTCGCCCCCTGCGCTGAACATCGATGTCAAAGGTTGGCAGATCACTGGTTCTATTTCGACAGAAGTTGCGTTCGTAGCTGTTCATGAATACGGGCTCATGCACAGCGAAACTCGTGAACAGCGGACCGGCCCGCATTGCCCAGAGGGCGGTCGCTACGAGCCCCTGTAGGACCGTGGCCAACTTCCATGATGGTCATTTTGCTCTCGCCTTGCCGAAGTGGGTCTCGCGGGGCTACCCCAACCCCTTGATAAGACGAATGTCCTGAGGCAGCATGGCCCAATTGGGCTACGCCTTTAGAGGTGCTGCGGCACATTCGACGACGTCGGAATAGTGGATGGAACCCTTTGATCTGCAGCGACTTAGCGGCGTGTTGGCCGCCGCCGCGATCGATCCCTCTCTCTGGACAGAGGCATTGCAGACGGCGGCGGAATGCACCGGGTCGTATGGCGCGGTCCTGTTACCAGTTGTCGGAGCATTGCCTATCGTTGCTGCTACTCCTTCCATGGATCGCAGCGCAAATGTTTACGTTAGTGACGGATGGCAAGGCCGCGACGAACGCTACCGCGGGAAGGCCGCCTTCTTGGCCAATGGAGTGGCGACAGACGACGACTGCATGCCATTAGACGCACGCAAGCGTTCGCCTTTTTATCAAGAGTTCCTTCGGAACTGTAATCTCAGCGGTTGGGCAGGCGTCCGGATCGGCCGGGGAGATCTGGTTTGGAATTTGAGCTTACAAAGGACACCGGATCAAGGTTCTTATTCCGCGAGTGAATTGGAAGCTCTTTCCGAGTTGTCCAACAGTTTGGATTCGGTCGTTCAGACTTGCGCAGCGCTCGGCCTGGCAAAAGGGGAATCAGCACTAAGTGCCTTCGATTTCTCCGAGCGCGCGGCACTTCTGCTTGACCGGTCGGGCCACGTCGTTCGCGTCAATCCGGCGGCGGAGCGACTCATCGGATTGGACCTGCAGATTTCAGCAGGACGCATTCGCTGCCAAGATCCGAAATCAAATGAGCTCCTGCACAACGCGATTAGAGCTCTGTTCTGGAGCCTTAAAGCCTTCACTATCGCGCCCATAGTTCTGCAAAAGGTTTCAGGCGGCCGACTTGTCATCTACCCGATGCGGCTTACTGGTCTAACCGACTCTCCCCTTTCCCTCTTCCACGCAATACTAGTTGTCTCCGACACCGACCTAACGCAGTCAGCGGGTATGATGACTCTGCGCGAGGCCTTTGAGTTGACGGCCGCAGAATCCCGGCTCGCATTGGCTCTTGCGAGCGGCAAGGATTTGGAGAGTTTTGCGGCAGAGCGAGGACTTTCCAAGCAGACCCTGCGCAATCAATTGAAGTCTGTTTTTATGAAAACGGGGACACATCGCCAGGCTCAGTTGGTGATGATGCTGTCGAACCTCGTTCCGAAGAGGTGACGACCCCAGGTTGGCGACGCCATCTGTCTAAACCGGTAAGAAGGATTGACGCGAATCTTCGAGGACCATTGCGCGCGCAGGCCGGCCACGCTCACTTCCGCCAATTACGAAAATTCTGCCTTCATCCGAGATGATGCTATGTGCGGCCCGCGCACTGTAGTACCGCGCGAGATGGCAAGACCAGCCTGAAAACGGTATGGGCAAAAAGACCAATTAACCGCCTGCGACCTGGAGTCACAAGGCACCATCGAACATCCCCTTTTCAACCGTCTAGCGCACATCGCCCATGGCAACTATGCTACAATAAGTGTCCGCCTTTCATCTTCAGTCTTCTGCGAAGCATTCCTTCTCGCATTTCCTGATGAAGTACCTCCGCGAAAGTAAAAATGGCCTCCACTATTAACAAGATCGCGCTCTTCATCGATGGGGCCAATCTCTACGCGACGGCGAAAACTCTGGGCTTCGACATCGACTACAAGCGCCTGCTGAAGGAGTTTCAGAGCCGCGGGACGCTGCTTAGGGTGTTCTACTACACTGCGATCATCGAGGATCAGGAGTACTCCTCGATCCGGCCGCTGATCGACTGGCTCGACTACAACGGCTACACCGTCGTCACCAAGGCGACCAAGGAGTTCATCGACGCCTCCGGCCGCCGCAAGGTCAAGGGCAACATGGACATCGAGCTCGCCGTGAACGCCATGGAGCTCGCCGAGCACATCGACCAGATGGTGCTGTTCTCGGGTGACGGCGACTTCCGCTCTCTGGTCGAGGCCGTTCAGCGCCGCGGCGTGCGGGTCACCGTGATTTCCACGATCGCCAGCCAGCCGCCGATGATCGCCGACGAGTTGCGCCGCCAGGCCGACGTCTTCACCGACCTCGTCGAGCTGCAGTCCAAGCTCGGCCGCGACCCGTCCGAACGCCCCGCCCCGCGTGATCGTGAACCGCGTAACCACATGCCGAAGTTCTTGCAGCAGCCGAAAGGCAATGACCCATTGGTGTAGCGACTTTATTGCTTGGACTCCTGCCGACGTGTTCGCATACCAGTTGTTATGGAAGAAGCAGGTCAATGGCCGATGCTCGCTTTGACGCGCTTAGCGGACGTGCAAACAACTACGTTGAATGTCCGCGATGGGCCATAACCGGACACATGCGCTGCAAAGGTGCAGCCTTTCGATCATCACGGAAGGCGAGCTACTCTGGCAACCCCGCCTTCCGTAGGCCCTCAATCAACAGCTTCGAGTAGCCTGATTGTGAATCGGCGCCGGGGTCACGTCGCTTAAAGTACCGGCAGTATCCGTCTGAACGAAATTAAAAAGCCACGTTGGGGTGGGGTCACGATCGGCGCCGATCGGGACCCCATCTCAAAGCAAAATTGGTCAGCTGCGAAAAGGAATTGCCGCCGTTAGTTCAACGGGCCGAGTTCGGCGCCGATTGACACTTGACGCGCCTTCTGCGTAGTCGGTTCTTGGCCCATCTTCACAAGAACAAGCAATTCACTCGCTTGGGTTCGAAAGCTTTACTCGTCGAAACAGCTCTCACTTTCCGCGCTGACGAGTACGTTCCCTAATTGGCACGAGGTGTCTACCCGTTTGGCCATGGTAAAGGGGCGGCTATGAAAAAATATCCATGGCGTGATCGTCGAATCTAGGCATTCGGCATTTCCACTCGCCCTTTACTGTTGGTGGAGTGGGCGGGGCCGAAAGGCTGGCACTAGCTGGGGTCACCTCGGAACGCCTTGGCGAAGGCTTCAAGTTCATTCGTGTTCAAATCCGAAATCGCGACATACGATCTCTCACGGTTTGTCCATCTGATCATGTTGAAGCCATTCTCCACCCGCCGGTCGAACGGCAACTCGAGCTGATCACGCTGCGTGACTTCCGTCAGGCTGATCACGTGCTCGCGTCTGCGATACACGAGAGTCGACAACGGTGTCCTGGCGACGACATCAACCCGACCGCCTACTAGGTCGAAGCCTTGAGCCGCGAGATCAACGACCCGAGGCGACTGGGTGATCCGACCATTGAACCAGGGCTTAACCGTATGCTGGTCCGAGGAAGCAACATCCGTGAGCTGCGCTGCCATCAGCGAGCGAAGGTGGGAGTCAAAGAGTTCGGCTACTACAATCGCCTGCGGCCCGGCCCCGCGGAGAGCAATTCCGGTCAAGGTACTGGATATGGCAGCGGCGAAGAGGAGCGATGCCGCGATCTTGGCCCAACCGGGCATTCGCTGCCTAGTTTCCAGTACAAAGGCGGCCTCGATACGCGATCGGACTCGGGGAGGAAGCGGCTCCGGCGGGAATTTCTCAGCCAGCACCTTCTTCAACGCGGCGATTTCATCTGCGAGTTTCTGCAAGTCGGGGTCGGCTGCGATCTTGCGCTCGATTGCGAGCGCCGCCACGAGGTCAAGTTCCCCGTCTAGGTAGGCATGAATGAGATGCACGTCTTCGTCGAAGAACGGCATCAGCAACTCTCCTCCTTCATTCGTGCAATCAGCTTGTGGCGGGCCCGCGCAAGCCTCGACATCACCGTCCCGATCGGGGTACCGGTGATGCTGGCGATTTCGCGGTATTCGAGTCCCTGGATATCCCGCAAGACCAATACTTCCCTAAATTCGGCCGGCAGGGCCGAGATGGACGCCTCAAGTGTCGCCGCATCGGCGGCGGCGATCAACGCTGCTTCCGGCGATCCTGCCGCATTCCCTTCGTTTCCCCGCTCGACGATGAAGCGTTCGGTCTCGCTCAGTTCGTCAAGCCCGACTAGCGCCGCGGTTTTTTTTTCCCTGAGCAAGGTGAAAGCGGTATTCCTCACTATCGTCAGCAGCCAAGCGCGTGCATTCGGTCCCGAGAACCGTGGCAACGCCCGAAACGCCCTGATGCACGCCTCCTGCACGACGTCCTCGGCGTCTGCACGGTTACGCGTCAGCCAGCGCGCAAACGCATGCGCATCGGCCAGATGGGGCGCAACGACGGTCGCGAATTTCTTCCTGTCGTCGTTAGGGTTCAACCTTGTCCCCTGCTTAATGAACTACAATATGGAACCAAATATTCCCAGCCGTCCGAAAAAAGGTGGACGCCTCCTGCAAAGCGTCATCTGCAAAGCAAAAGCAGCTTCGCAATTCGGTGCATTGGTCGCAGCGGCAGCCAACGTTATCCAAATGGACCATTCGGCTGCAATTGGGGCAGCGCGAGGCGATTATCGCATCCGACCGCCCGAGGGCTCCTGCTGCACAATTTACAGGCGCAATCGGCTTGCCAGGTTAGAGGCGTCGCGCGAACGGCTAACTCGTCACGGGATTCAACGGCAGAGAGAGACTCGAAAATGTCGCCGTTTATTCCAGCCGTGAAAGAAAAAGATTTCGAGTAGCCTTCGGGAATTTTTTCACATTGGGCCAAGTTAACTGAATATCGGCACTTGAACCGTTGCATTCGCACACAGGAACGCCAATGGCGGCGCTTAGCGGAAGCCTGCGAGCTGAGAGGGACGTGCCGTTGTGGTCCAATCCACAGCGCCCTGATCTCGACATCCGACAGCTCGACATCGGGCAGCTTCCGTCGTTGCGGACATTTTTGTTCGGACTCGATGCCGAGACCCGCTGTTGCCGGTTTGGTGCCCCGCTCTCGGATGCGCAGCTCGAGCTGCTCGCGATTACCGCGCTCGAAAACGCTGAGCTCTTGCTTGGAATCTTCTCCGAACAGAGGCTTCGCGGGATACTGGAGCTTTATCGGCAGGACAGCTCGCGTGTATTGGAGCTTCTGATCGTGGTCGAGCGAGCATCTCGTCGGCGCGGGATGGGTCGGCGGCTGCTGAATGCGTCCATGGTTCAAGCTTCTGGTTTGGATGCGCGAAGCGTTGACCTCATCTACATGGGTGACAATTGGCCAATGCGAAGACTCGCGCAACGGGCGGGTGCCAGGATCGACCTTGCCTTTGGCACGTTCCGTGCCCGGATTAATCTTGATCGGAATCCAATCATCCCGAGACATTTGACCATACCCACCGTCGATGAACTGCCGGGACTGAGCGGGCAACCTGGGAGGCAATGTTAGCTCCTTCGCCCAGAAGACCTATGAGCTGGTTCACAGAAGAGCGGGCCACGATAGTCAGGTATTGGAGTGCAGAAAATGACTTTGGCAGATTACTCATTTGGCGCTTTTGCACTTTTGAACACCGCAAGGTTGTTCGGCTATTTTCCCCAGATCGTGCGCGTTCACCGCGACGACAGCGGCGCCAAGGCCGTCTCAGTCTTTACGTGGCTGCTGTTCTCCGCCGCAAATATAGCGACAGTAAGCTATGCGATGATCGTATCGCATGACGCTGTGATGGCGACCATTTTCGCGCTTAACACGGTCGGATGTTTGACCATTGTTGGTCTGACGATGTGGAGGCGAGCAGGGATCCGCAAGACGCGGGCTGATGATGGAGGCTCATATGGTCGACTATCTCGAGTTTCATCGGAGACAATACCTCGAAGAGCTAAGTCCCGCGGACCGCAAGCTGTGGCGCAGATGGCAGATTGGATGGTCTTTAGCCTACTCCGCCGTTCTGCTCGTTCTCGTCGGCGCGGGGTACCTTCAGGCTGGAGCCAAAGACACTGAGATCGCGCAGTCTAGCGCGTCAGGACAGCACGCGCAGATCGTGCGATTTGGCGGATCGAAGTGAGTTCGCGCGTCAACTCCGAACGAGCGTTCCGCGCGATCCCAGTTGCCCGCATTGTTGCCACGCGACCACCGTCGTTGTTCACAAAGGGATTATCAACATGACGATTACCGACAGGATCCAGAACGCTTCTTACGGACCGACAGCTCGCAATTTCGATGGCTTGATCCTCCTCGGATACGCAGCGTTCGCTGTGCTTGCGGTCGTGGCGATTTACCTCGCCGCAGCAGGTTCGGGGATGACCGGCGGCGATGTTGTGGCAGCGGCCGTCATGCCATGAATCGAACGATCGGTCTCGGCCTGGAAATTCGAAGACGCGTACCGTCAAGCAGGAGCGCGCCGTGAAAGCACCTTCGACCATTGCACTGGCAGCGGGGATAGCGTTTCTATCCTATGTTCCGCTTTGCATTGCGGATGACGCTGGTTTCACAAGGCGACCGAATGAACTGGGCCGCAAGATCAGCGCGGTCACGAGCTATCAAGTTCGATCCACTGGCGGGACGCAGATTAACTGCGCCGGCACGTGTTTCGCTGCTGGTCAGACCGTCGAATGGAAGTGCGACGCGCATCAGAACGCCTACGTTCACTGTCGCCTCGACTGCAATTCTCTTCCTGCCCAAGGTCACTGTGCTGACCAGGGCCAGTGAGACCTTGGCAAGGATAGAGCCAGACGACAGGTATCGTGAGCGGTGGTGTTTCGTTCTTGCGCGTCTCAAGTTCGCAATTGGCACCGAACCGAAGAGCCTTCGATGACCGCTCCTGGCTCGTCGCCGAAGTCACGGTGGCAGCCCAAGAAGTCCACTCAGTGACGCATGGGGACCGGATTTGCTCAGGTTGCGTTCTTCCCATTGTGTGACCCAGTTCGGACATTGAGCCTAGCCGAAAAAAGTCCGGCATGCTTTGATCTGCGGAGCTGAACTCGTCCGAGGTCCCTGCGTGACAAAGGAGCACCTGCAGCGTCGACTTGCGGCTATTCTGGCGGCGGACGTCGCCGGATACAGTCGCTTAATGGGTTCAGATGAGGAAGGCACGCTGACCCAGCTCAAGTCGCTCAGGAAGAACCTTATTGATCCAACTATTACCGCCCATCGCGGACGGATAGTAAAAACAACGGGCGATGGCATGTTGGTCGAATTCGCAAGCGCGGTTGACGCCGCGAGGGGTGCTGCTGAAATTCAGCGAGCCATGGCGGCGCAAAACATCAGTGTGCCGCAACACAAGCGGATCGAATTTCGCATCGGCATTCATGTTGGCGACGTCATCATCGACGAGAACGACATTTTCGGCGACGGCGTCAATATCGCGGCCCGTCTCGAAGGGATTGCCGAACCGGGCGGCATCTGCGTTTCCGATGACGCGCAACGCCAAATTCGCGGCAAAGCCGGGCTGGCGTTCGACCAAATGGGTCTGCAGTCGCTGAAGAACATTGCCGAGCCGATGCTTGCTTGGCGGCTCCTGATCGACGACAACCTTTCGTCGATATCCAAGCACGCTGAGACCCCGCTAAGGCCTGACCTGCCCGATAAACCCTCCATCGCTGTGTTGCCGTTCCAAAATATGTCTGGAGATCCAGAACAGGAATATTTTGCCGATGGAATCGTTGAGGAGGTTATTACCGCACTTTCCCGCTTCAAGTCGCTATTCGTGATCGCCCGCAACTCGAGCTTCACCTACAAGGGCAAAGCAGTCGACATCAAACAGGTGGGGCGTGCACTTGGGGTTCGTTATGTCGTCGAGGGTAGTGTGCGCAAGGGGACGGGGACGCTTCGCATCACCGGTCAGTTGATCGATGCCACGACGGGTGCACACCTCTGGGCGGATCGTTTCGAGGGTAGACTAGACGACGTCTTTGCTCTGCAGGACATGATCACCGAAGGCGTAGTCTCCGCGATTGAGCCCACCGTACAAAAGGCCGAGGTCGAGTTGGCGCGGCGTCGACCAGCCGACCTCAGTGCGTACGACCTCTGCCTCCGCGCGCAGCCACATTTCCACTCAATGACCCATGAAGGGCTCGCCGAAGCGCTACGGCTGAGCGAACGCGCATTGGAGATCGACCCCAATTATGGGTTTGCCGCGCATCTGGCGGGTAGCTGTCACGCCCTCAGAATAGCGCAGGGCTGGGCTAATGACTTGAACCGCGAGATTGCGGAAACGACACGTCTTTTTTCGTTGGCGCTCAGCATCGACGAAGATGATCCGGACTTCCTGGCCAGCGTCGGTTTTGTAACCTCTTATCTGACAGAGGACTTTCCCACTGCGGCGGAAATGGTGGACCGTGCGGTCGTTCTCAATCAGAATTCAGCTCTTGCATGGAATATGCGAGGGTATGCCTACCTGTTTGGGGGAAAGGCCGCGGAGGCAGTTCGAAGCTTTGAAAGGACGATTCGTTTGAACCCGCTCGACCCTATGCTTTTCCTTGCGCTTGCGCCCATGGGAATTGCGTTGATCGAGCTTCGGCGCTTCGACGAGGCGGTTGCGGTTGCGAGGAAAGCCGCTCGTCAGAACCAGACCTACGCGACGACCTATCGCTGCCTTGCATCGGCCTTGGCTCATCTGGAACGTGAGGCCGAAGTGGAGCAGGCGGTTGCGCGCCTGTTGGCGATCGAGCCGAATTTTCGGGTTTCGGAATGGTTGAAGCGTGGCGCCCAGTGGCACCGGCATAACCATCTAACGATCGAGGGGATCCGCAAGGCGGGACTGCCGGAATGACTACGTCTTGGGGGTTACCATCTCTTCCAAGCAGAACATGTCCGTTATTGGACCCCAAGCGGAGTCTCAGGAAGCGATCCGGTCGAAGATCTCAGTCGGACTGACTACCGGCGATAGGAGTCAGCCGGGAGGCATTTTGCGTCATTCGAGTAGCCGTCAGTCGCAGGAAGTACAACGATAAGCCAGGATTGCGCTCGCAGAGCTTTTTCAATGCTTCGTCGCTGATGCAAAGCAAGTCCACATTCGTTGCTGCCACTGCGGTCTGCGTGCGTCGCCTCTCCAGAGAGAATAATCCGATCTCACCGAAGAGATCACCTGCCGAAAGTCGCTGCTCGATCTCCGGAAGCGCGACTTCGCCCGATACCACCATATAAAGCAGATCGGCGTGTTGGCCTTTTTTGAAAATTGTCTCCCCCGCCTTGAAATGCTTCGGCCACATGAATGGCTGCATCCACAATGGAGAAAGATCCGTTGCCGCTGCTAGTTTCGCTTTTCGAAGCAAAGACATCATGCGAACGAGCAATACTATGTTCAAAGGAAGCAGGACGACGTGAAGAATAAGGACAGGGTGCAGCCCCGCCCCGAAACCGTAGCTGATGAACGCGAGGTTACTGCAAATTGCCACCGCTCGCAGGCTCAACATGGTGCTCATGCAGAACGTGAGCAGGACAAGAGCCGACGCCAAATAGCCGATCACTTCAATCAATGTCATCTCGGCGCCGAGCCGGAGGAATCAATGCATAAAGAACGTTCGCAGCATCGCTTGCGATACCGGGCAGAAATGAGGCTGGCGGGGAGCAAGGTCGGAATCAGCAAGAAGACCATGGCCGCGGCGGCCAATCTCAACAGTGCGTTGGCCGAGATGCCCGGCCCGTCTGATAAGCAGGTCAAGGCTGAAAGTGGCGGGGTGATGCTGCCAGGTTCGCACGTGCAACGCACCGAGCAGAATGACTGGTGAAGACGGCGCAGAAGAGCGCACTGCACGTCTTGCAGCCCTCGGCGCCGGCCCCGGGCGTCGAATATTGTGCTGCTCACGCTTGGTCCGCGGCGGGCGTTCGGCAACGCGTCCGGATGGATCCACACTGCCATCAAGCGCGCGATCAAGAAGGTCCAGCGCTTCGACCTGGATGTGCGGCTGGTGAGCTATGGCCAATTGTCGAGCCAGACGCGGGCATTGTCTGACGGACTGAGAGCAAGTTCGTGAATTCTGGCAATCGCAGTTGAGTAGTGCGCTACGGTTTCCTGGTCGAACCACAATTAGCCTGCGAATTCAGTGCTCCGCCCGAAATCTCTTAGCGCCTATCGGCAAGTTCGAAGCGCCGACCAGCGGGCTGCGAATCATCGATTGGTGACATCGGTCGGCGTCGAGCTACTGTCGTGGGGTGTCGATAGCCTCGGCGCCGACGCGGGCTACTCCATAATGATCGTATCAATCCTCAGGCACGGGAGGCACCTGTAAGCATACACTGCGGGTAGGTTCACAATCTGTGGCAGCATCGCAAGATAATCCATTGGCCGCCTGCACTTGCTGCAAATCAGGATCGGTGGGCTGCCCCGCTCGTTGCCGCGCGTCATACGAAATGGGTTCCGAATCCCAGACAGGGTAGTATTAATCAGATGGCTGCGCATGTCCGGTGGAGTACCGGGCGCTATCGGGAATTGGCACTCGGTTCTGTTATCCGGGCTGCAATATTGGCTCTGACTGCTGGAAGCTCGCGAAATCATCACCGCTTTCCAAGCCATGGTCCGCAAGAAGACTCACGTGGATCTTGACCCATGGCTCGAGCGAGTGTGAATCGGCGCCGGGGTCACGTCGCTTAAAGTACCGGCAGTATCCGTCTGAACGAAATTAAAAAGCCACGTTGGGGTGGGGTCACGATCGGCGCCGATCGGGACCCCATCTCAAAGCAAAATTGGTCAGCTGCGAAAAGGAATTGCCGCCGTTAGTTCAACGGGCCGAGTTCGGCGCCCATTGACACTCGGCGCGCCTGGCAGCGAAAGCTTCAGGCTTCGGGTCCGGCGTGCGGCTAGGGCGGCTCGCGGGCTGCAGATCCAAAGGCGGCGGAGCGGCCCGCGTGGCCATGGTGCACTACCTAAGTACCACGTGTCCTGCCGAATTCCGCTCAGGTTCTCAAAGGCCTGTTAGCCAAAGACTGCAATTCGCCTCAACCTCGGCGACGATTGTTAGCAGCTTTGAAGCTAAAAATGATGATCGTCATATCGAATGCACCCGAACAGGTGATACGGTCGTGGCATCACTCCACCAGGCGATACACCGCAAGCCCCAACTCGTCGTCGGCGCCTTCCTGGCCGTCATGATGGCGTGCGTCCTTGGCGTCGTGTCGTGGAAGGTATCGGGGGCCCGTCATGCCACCCTGGTCCGGGCACAGGAGGACTTAGGTAACCTGGCCCGTTCGCTGGCCCGGCATGCAACCACTACCCTCAAAGCCCCTGATGTGGGCATGACCGGGTTGGCAGACTTGCTGAAGTACCAGAGCCCGCTGCCTGAGCGGTTCAATGCCCACCTAGTCAGCACGACCAGTTCTCTGCCGCAGATCCGGGAGATCGGCGTTTTGAATGCGGAGGGCAATTGGCGATACTCGTCCTTCGAGCGCCTACCAGACTACAACAACTCCGATCGAGCGTACTTCGCGCACCATCGAGACGATCCCAGCCCCAAGATGCTCGTGAGCGGACCGATCATATCCAGAACCAGCGGGCAACCGTCCATTATCCTGTCGAAGCGGATCAGCACTCCAACCGGGGACTTCGCAGGTGTTGTGGTCGCCGCGATCGACTGCAACTACTTCAGCAACTTCTATTCGTCATTTGGTGTCGGCGCTCAAGGCGGCATTAGCCTCCTGTCCGCGGACGGAACGATGTTCGCTCGCTGGCCCGTGGTGGAAAGTGGTCGAAAGATCGCCGACACCTCACTGTTCCAGAAGCGCTTGATCGAAAGCCCGAGCGGGTCCTATAAGATCACCTCCCCGTTCGATGGGCTCACCAAATACATCGCATACGAGCTGGACCCCGAATACGCGGTGGTCGTCACGGTGGCGCGATCAGAGAACGAGGTGCTGGCCAACTGGCACACCGATCTCATCTCGGATGCGGTCGTAGCGGCCCTGCTGGTCGCCATCATCATCGGAATGGCGGCGCTCTTGAGGAGCCAATTCACCTTCAGGACCGGACTCGAACGGTCGCTGCGGGAGCGGGAGGCGCGTCTGCGTTTGTTAGCGGACAACATCGCCGACATCGTCATCGTGATGGACCGAAAGGGATACCTTCGCTACGTGTCACCTTCCGTGGTGGCTGTGCTCGGGATGACCGAGAATGATTTCCTCGGTAGGTCGTGTCTCGACGTGGTCCATGACGACGACCGGGAAAAGGTCATGGCCGCAAGCCGAGAAGTGAAGCATGCGAGCGCCTCCAGCTCGGTTCGGTTTCGTATTCGGCGGGGAGATGGGGCCATCGCATGGTTGGAGGCGCACTTCAAGCTGGCGGAGCAGTCCTTCGGCGGCGAACTAGAGATCGTCGGAACGCTTCGCGACATCACGAAGCAGAAGCAACTCGAGGACGAGCTGTCATCAGCCAACCTTAGACTGGCGCAGCTCGCGACGACAGACGGTCTGACGCGGCTTGCGAACCGGCGCAGCTTCGATGCCTTCTTGCGTGAGGCCTACGCCAAACATGACATGCTATCGGTTCTCCTGATCGACATTGACCAGTTTAAGGGCTTCAACGACGCACTCGGCCACCAGGCCGGGGATGGTTGCCTCCAACGCATTGCCGAGGTGATCGGAAGCGCCACCGCAAACACGGGAGGATTGTCGGCGCGGTACGGCGGCGAGGAGTTCGCGGTGATCCTGCCTGGCGTGAACGAGGAAAGGGCGGTGAAGGTGGCCGACGCGATTCGGATGCTGGTCACTCGTTTGCAGATCCAACATCCGCGGTCGCAGCGAAAGTACGTGACGATCAGCGTGGGCGTCGCCGAAAAGCGCGATGCCACCACAGATGAGTTGGCGCTCACACGTGACGCCGACATTGCCCTATACCACGCAAAGGAACAGGGCCGGGACTGCTCGGTCGCAAGCTCCTCGCTCGTATCCTCACGCCTGGAGATGCCGTCGCTGGTGCCCTCACTGCCTGATCTGGAGGGCGCGTGATGAGAGCGCCGGACAAGCGAGGAGCGCGGCGGGTTGCGTTCGAGCGAGCTATTCCGGCGAGCATGATGGCAATCGACGAACATGGCAACGCGGTTGCACTTTGAAAGACGTATCTGAAGGCGGAGCTAAGCTTTTGATCGAGGGCACAGTGGGGGATTGCCCTTGAATGAGTTTTTCCTGGTGCTCTCATCTACCGGCCTTGCCTATCGCAGATGCGAACTGGCGTGGGTAAACGGCGAGGATGTCGGCGTGACCTTCATCCGACAGCATCTTAAAGAGGGGGAAAGCCCAGCCTGCTGGCCCCCGCTGACTAACCTGATATGGCGAAGAAGAATCTCGTTCCGACGGCGGACGAAGCGTGGAGTTTCTGAGACATAGCGTGCTCCTTGTCTTGGGCGACCCTTGCCAGCTTCTCGTACCCGCAGGGCCGGAGCACGCCGGACCATTCCATTAGCTGAGTCAGGTAATTTCGCGAGAACTTCCCCAGACACCCAAGGCGCCAATTGCCCATGCGGCTCAGCCTTGCAGTTTAGCTTGCTTCTTTAGGTTGGAATAACGTGCTTCGACTGAAGTCTGGCTACGGCCGAGATCCGCAGCTATCTCGCTGAAGGACGCTCCGCTTGCCCGCATGTGTAAGAGCTTCTCTTCGTCCTCCGCGGACCAAATCGCCGAACTTTTAGGAGCCCCGGTACGGGCCATTTCCACCCTGTAAGAGTTTTTAGCGGCCCTTCAAAGGTGGACTGCGATCACGCAAGTTATGGCAGCTGTCATTCCAGAACAACTACTTACAGGTTGGGTAGTCGTACACGCGCAGCAATTTCCTGGCTCAGCTCGGCGGTAATCAATCGAGCCCGTCATTACGGATAGTTGCTCAAGGGTTCTTCGATATGGTTGGTAATGAGGTTCCTTCGGCCAGCCCAAGCCGTCCTCAACTGGCTAAGGTTTGGGCAATCGCCAAATACGCGACTACAGGCGAAAACCCAAAGGGTTACCATCATCGCGATGGCTGATCGGTTTGGGCTTCGACTTCGTTGCGGAAGGGGGTCCAGAGCAGGACGCCCCGAAAGATCACAATGTTACTCGCTCGCGCTGGATGCGGGAGGGGGATGCTTTTTGTCGGAAAAGCGCTTGATATACATTTGCCAGATGGCGCGCGGCCATCGTGGTTAGCGTCCATCGGCAGTTCGGAACCGTTGCCCGTAGCGGTCGGGGCTACCGCTCTTCTGTGAGGATCGAGGAAGGAACCTCATGGTGATGCCCATTCTCCGGGGTATATTTGGTCCATGTCACCAATTCTTTCTTGGCGAAGAAGGTGTCCCGCTCGTCCAAGAAACAAGATGGGCCGGCCGGCGATAGTACTTTGACCGCATCATCTGTCCGGCTAGGTTATGCTGGGCAATAAGCTGAGGCCGGGCTGGTGTTCGACGGATTGTACAAATGCGAGTATCGCGCCGGTCCCGTGCTGAACCGTAGCGTCATGCATGTCCGCGGTGGCCGCATGCTGGGCGGAAACTCGGCTTTCGCCCACGTCGGAAGCTACGAAGAGATCGACGGCGTGATCGTCGGTCGCGTAGCCGGGCAGCGCCATGCCCTCAATCCCGAGGTGCGACAGCTCTATGGTGCGGACGATGACGAGCTGATCCTGCGCGGCCGTGCGGTCGGCGATTCCTATCACTTTGACGCCTCTCCGGTCCGGCTCCCTGATCAAGTGATGCATGCCGTGATGACCAGCTTGGATGAGGAGTCATTGCCGCCACCAGGAAAGGTCGGCAACGGCGGCATCCCGAATGGCCTCTACGGGCTTCGCATCCGCGCGCTCGATGGGATTGACGGCGGACTAACCGGTGTGATGCTGCTGGAGGACGGCCGCATGCTGGGCGGAGACGCCTTCTTCTACTATCTCGGCTCTTACTCCTCTGCGGATAACCGCTGGCGCGGTGAAATCGTCAACCAGGAACACACGGCGGCTCGCGACGCGATCTTCGGCGGGTACGAAGTGGGCATTGGCTTTTCGGGCCGTTACGAGGTCAACGGTGCGTCTTGGGAAGCGACAGCGCTGGCCGGCAAGCGTAGTTTCCGGCTGGCGGCCGAGATGAAGCTCCTGCATACGTTCTGATCGAGAGTTCGATTGGTGCTCAGGCACCGCCGCTCCGACTCTCCACAGTCGCGACCTATCCGGACTTTGCTTTGCGTCAACCCTACGGTCCGCTGCGAAATTCCGTGCATCTCGTCGTACCAAGCTCACGGAGTTACGAACCACCGATGACGGTGCGCTGCGGCGCCATGTGAGGTTCAGCACGGCTTTCGGTTGAGCATTGCCTTTGAGCCGCCGGTACGCGATACCGTGCTGCTCAGCGTTCACGGTGCACGGTGCAATTCGCTGAATCGCACTCGGGGAAGCACGTTTCAGTTTCTTCGGTGTCCGGTAGCTGCAGGAATGAGCAGATATCTTCCCGTTCGGCTCCTGGCGACACTTGCGAGAGTGAGTGCCGTTAGGCGACTGCAGCCATCTGACCGTTCATGTCATCGTTAGTGAACAGCAACCGCCTACGAATGGCTTCCTCGACCAATGCTAAGGCTTGCTTCGCGCTGTGCGCGTCTGCCTCAGCGGCTTGCGCACGGCACTCAAAGGCTGTGACCCGGTTCTGTAGACCCTCAATGCGCTTCTGGGCCTCTTCGAGGGCCCTTGAGGCCTCAAGGAGCTTGCGGTCCGCATTTGTCAAAAGCTCCTGGTGAGCACGCTCAGCTGCCACAGCCCGCCTCTCGCTCTGACGTGCCTGCTCTTCGATACTGCTCAACACGTCTGCGGCTTGATGCACGAGGTTCAGGGCGTGAGCGCCTGCGTGCGTTTGCGCAGGCTTGTGAAAACCAACCACGTTCTCTGCTCTTCTAAAATGATGCTGCGACATTGCCACGGACCCATGCGCGAACTGAGTATGGGGAGCAGGATGGGCCGTTATGGTGAACGAGAGGTTAATTCGTGCCGCCTTATGCCCACTCCGCAGGTCTTTGCAACGCACTCAATCTCCCGATTGAGCATGTCGAAAAGAAAGCTCGATCCGCCTGGCTCGAATATTGTCCAACAGTTTCAGGCCTGGGTTCCGCGCAGTTTCACAATCTTCGCAGCCCCCAGGAATTTTCCGGCCCGGACTTTGCTGTCGCCCAATCCTCTCGATCGCTCCGGCGTAGCAGCCGACGCGCTGCAGTTCCTTTTTTGATGTCGCGAACTAGAGCATCACGCCCGAATTTCAGGCGAGGCGAACGTGATTAGTGTCCCTGTGCAATCAAGTTGCTGATCAACTCAATCATGATAGAAGGCCACTCAGTTAATCGGAGTCGACATGGCCAAAAAATCAAAGAACACAGTCAGGCGGGAATACACCAAGGAGGACGTGAAGGAGTTGCGGGCTCATTCGAAAGCAAGAACTCCTGTGACCAAGATTGCAAAGCTGACCAAGAGGTCCGTAGGTTCCTTGCGTCAGAAAGCGTTGAAACTTGGGATCGGGTTAGGCCATCAACGCTAGTTGAGGGTCTCTTTTCCTGTAGTCCTTCGAACTGCGACCTTGCAAAAAGCGAACGTTCGTGGGGCGGCTGCTCCCCTGAACTGCAGCGGGTGTAGCTGTTGCGCTCGACCGCTTGATCCGCACCACCAACATCAGTGCGTTGACTAGGATCGCGAACATCGAGAAAAGCGCCAGCATAACCCAGCAGAATATGCTGTAACCCTTCATCCAGTTATCAAACACCGTAATGAGCAGCATTCCTAGCACTACTTTGGCAGAATCCATTTACGCCAGTGTTTTTCAACGATTTGTTTTCGGCAGTGCGGACACCGCTGAGAGGGCGGCCGAAGAATGAGATCGACGATGGCGTGACGAACGGCGGGCATGGTTGGCTGAGGCGGAGGTCCGTTGATTCTTTTTTTTCCGCCCCGCGTGTGCGAGGCGGCGATGCTGCAGGAAGGCGTAGGCAATCATTGTCATCAGCGCGTGGCGATGAAGACCCTGCCATGATCGCCCCTCGAAGTGATCAAGTCCGAGTTCCTCCTTCAACTGCTGATGCGCTTGTTCACAAATCCATCTTGCCTTGATGGTGGCGGCCAGTGTGCGCAGATCCGTCGCCGCAGGAAGATTGGCAAGATAGTATTTCTTCTCCCCTGAGGCACGTTGCTCGCCAATGAGCCAGGCTTCGTCGCCCGGGAGATGCTGTTGACCCTTATCCCAAATCCGCTGAGGAGGGCAGTCGGCGGTGCGGACACGGAGAGCAGCAAATCGGGCTTTCAGCCGACCTTTCATCCCGCTGCGCCAGCTCACGGCTTTCCATTTGGCACTGGCCAGCATTTGTTCTGCCGCAATCGATAAGATATCGGGCACGTGGTGCTTTCGTGGTTTCCCGCGGACTTTGGTAATCGGCCAAATGAGCTTCACATCAACCGGATACACCTTCAGGTGTCGAGGGATGCCGACCGCCCAGGCCAGCCCGCGCTCCGTTAGCCCTTGTCGAAACGGTGCGCTAAGTCCGTATCCTGCATCCGCCAGCACACATCCAAAGTGCACGTTGGCTGCCATCGCGCGGTCGATCTCGGCTAAAGCAATTTCCGGCTTGGACCGTGGCGTTCGGTGTTCGACCGGCACGCGAGCGCGCTTCAAACGAGACACGTCGCTTGTCCAACTATCAGGCAGAAAGAGACGTAACGCGACCATCACTGGCACTTCACCGCGCGCAAGCGTCAAAGACACCAGCGTTTGGCAATTTGCCGTTTTGCCGAGAGCCGACGCGTATTGAGCCGCAACACCGACCGAGCATTCGCCCTTCTTCGGCAGTGACGTGTCATCAATAACGAGCACCGCATCGCTACCGCCGACAAGTCGGTCCGCCTGGTTAAGCAACTCCGTCTCCAGCGGCGTCGCGTCCCAGACACCGTCCGCAATGAAATGGTGCAACTGATCGTAGTTGCCCGTGACAAGGCGCTCCGCCATCGGCTGAACGCTCTTGCGATCGCCAGGACCGATCAGTCCCGCGACATACAGAGGACACATCCGCTGCCGGGTCTTATGACCCAGCCGGTCCAAAAACGGCATCAGCCAGCGTTCAAGTTCGTCTTCCCATCCCGCCATGGTCAGCCCTCCAAGAGCCGACCACCCATGAATCATTGAAAATTTGATTCGGGAATCCTATAAATCGCGGCAAAATCAACTTTCTGCCAAAGTAGTGCTAGACCGTGAACTCATAAATCTGCCGGGCCGACGCCGCGCCAGAGTCCTTTATGCCCAATAAGCGGACCTCAACGAGGTGCGCCGCTACTTCGCTGATGGGCCATCAGCAGAAGTACGGTCGTACGGGTCGCGAGATGGTTCACGAACTATTGGACAATAGGAAGCCTGATCCGGAACAACGCACCGCCATGATCCCGATTTTCGGCCCTTATCTGCCCATTGTGGGCCTCGATAATGGTGCGCGCGATGGACAGCCCCATGCCCATGCCTTCGGCTTTGCTGCTGTAGAACGGGTCGAAGACTTCTTTCAGTTTGTCTTCGGGAATGCCCGGCCCGCGATCCGACACCGACAACTCGGCAAATTTTTCGACGCGCGCAGTCCGCATGCTTATGATGCGGTTTTCGGTAGGTATCTCCTTCATCGCGTCGATCCCGTTCGTGACAAGGTTAAGAATGACTTGTTGAAGTTGAACGCGGTCGCCGAGGATCGGAAGCGCTTCCGGCGTGATCACACTAACCAGTTCGACCTTTCGTCCAACGCCAAGAACGAGTTCGACAGTCTCACCAACGAGATCATTGAAGTCGAGGCTCTTCAGTTCAAAGGGTGCTTTTTTCAGCAGGCTCTTCATCCTCCGAATGACTTCGCTGGCGCGGCGGTCATCGCGCAGGATATCGCCGACGATCTCGTTCAGTTCCGCCATGTCGGGGCTCGGAGATTTCAGGATCACCTGAGCGGTTTCGGCATTGGTCAGAATAGCGCCGAGCGGCTGGTTGATTTCATGAGCAATTGAGGCGGTCAGTTCGCCAGCCGTGGCGATGCGATTGACATGGACAAGTTCCGCCGTGCGCTGCCTATACTGCACCTCTACAAGTTGACGCCGACGATGTTCGCGTAACAGGATAATAATAAATCCGGCCTGTATCACAAGAATCGCGACGACAGATGCGATCTGCCATGCATACCGTTCCCACACCATCGGTTCTCGGAAGTAAACGGTACTTCCAGCAGGCAAATTGTTCTCGCTAATTCCCCAGCGCTGCATTTGCCGCCAATCGAACTTTGCAGCCGCGAACTCAATCGGCCGGGTCTTGATGTCCCCCGCCCTTTCCCCCGAAAGGATTCGGTTCGCGACACTGGCCGTGATTGCACTGCTCTCCAACACGGAAAACATCGGCCCCCCAACGAGAGCGCCTTCAAAAAAGGAGCCGTCGTAAGAGAAGATGGGGGCAGAGGCTACGGAAGCCAATGCATTCAACGCCTCGTTTTCTTCATGAGAGACACCTGCTGCATCCACATTCATCAAATGCCAGAGAATCGCGCTATGTGGCGGCAGCTTCGCTGCGTCCTTGAGAATGTCGGCAAAAGGCAACTCATCGTACCATTTCAAGACGACCCTGTTCGCAAAGGGAGCTACTTGCCGCTGTATTTCCGCGTGCCAGAATACTTCGTTGGGAGATACTCCGTTCACAATTGCTAACGCTTTGGTATCCGGCAGCACTTGCAGGATAGTCTTGAGAATGGCAGCAAAATCGTGATCGACGGCTACGACCGTGTCGTTTTCCGAAAGTTGACTAAAATCGACGCGGCGCCTGTCAACAGCCGTGAAGATCATTGGGGTCGTTTGAAACAACTCGCTGCGATGCCTCTGGATAAAGCTTGCGGCGGGCGCTCCCACCGCGATTATAAGGTCGAGTGGCTCCCTGAGATAGAGCGCCCGGAGATACTGAACCAACGGGATTTCGGGCTCTGCGTTGTCCGATTTTGCGCTGGCGAGCGAGAAGTCTGTGAAATCAATCGACGATTTTACCTGACGAATGGTTTCGGCTCGAATCGTGCGAGCATAATCGCTCCAAGGCTTGAATTGTGGTCCGAACGAATGCAACATCAGAACGCGTTTGGCTGCTGGATCGGCCGCCTGACTTTGGCGCACCGTCGCCTGCAACAAAGCGATGGCCAGCACAGCGGTGAAGCTCCGCGCGCGACAACTTCGCCATGAAAAGGCTGTCGGCCAGAAACGCATTGCCATCCTAGTCCGGGCACTTAACCCGAGTGTTGGAACGATAAGGGCTCAATAAGATGATTGACAAGAAAAAGGGCTATTAGCGGTCGGGCTAGGGCGGATATCCGGTTTGGGTACTCGACCTTCGCTCAATCGGCTCTATCAGCGACTTGGCCGAGAACGGCTTTACCAGGTAGGCAAGGCACCCAGATTGAAGTGCAGTCTCGCGAATGAGGGGGCTGTCGTTTCCAGTCATGTAGATGACCGGCACATTATTCCCGGCCGCTTTGAGACGCCGTCTCACTTCGATCCCTGACCCATCGCCCAAGTTTATGTCGAGCAGAACGCAAATTACCTCGTCAAGATCGGCGTGATTTTCGAAAGCACTCGCAGTCGGAAAGAGCAGGCTGCCGTAGCCGAACTGTCGCAGTATTCGACCTATACTTCGCAGCATACCGGGGTCGTCGTCGACGACGAAAACAACGCCCTTATTTGAAGACATCAAGCTCCACCCAAGCCGCCCCAAGCAACCCGCAACCCACTCACGCGGTGGTAAATTTTACGTTTGGCTGGGCTCTTTCCTTTGACCTTAATCAAGATCGGCGCTCTTCGCAGGGCATTCTGTCGCAAATGCTCGTTGCCACTTCCGCTCCGGGTCAATCGCGACAGGCGTTTGGCACCCGGCCGGCCCTGGGGGTCCGCTTTGGCCAGAAAGCCGACCTGGTTCCAGTGGCTAATCCGGTGGGTCATGCTTCTCGCCTCTGTAACCGAGCCGAGGAGTATCGCCATGCAGGATCAATTGAATGCGACCCGCGCGCCCAAGCGCGTGCCGTGGAACAAAGGCAAGCTGACTGGGGCGAAGCCGCCGCTGCGACCCAAGCATGTCTGGTCGATCCGGACAAAAGCTTCAGATCGGGGGCCGCGCTCGCGACCTCGCCATCTGAGATTCTCTGCAAAACTCGTACTTGGAGTTGCCTTTATCGGCGTCACTGGGTTTGCCGCCCGCGGTGCCGAGATTAAGCTTCTTTGCGCCGTGGCTTTGCACCCGGCGATTGACGTACTGGTCCCAGATTTTGAAAGATCCTCGGGACACAAAGTAACCGTAGCTTACGGAAATGCGGGCGCTATCGCGGACCGTTTTCAAAAGGGTGAGGCTGCCGATCTTGTGATAAACTCTGCGCCACTGATGGACCAACTTCGCGCGCAAGACAAAGTCATGGCGGGCGACCGCATCGTCATCGCGAAGGTCGGTGTTAGTGCCTTTGTGCGCAAGGGTGCCGCGAAGCCCGACATCAGTTCAGCCGACGCCTTCAAACGTGCGATGTTGGCCGCAAGCTCGATTACTTATCCTGATCCGGCCGGTGGGGGTGCGAGTGGCATCTACATGGCCAGCTTGCTCGAACGGTTGGGCATCGCTGAGGAAATGAAACCCAAGACCAAGCTCTCTCCGTCTGGAAAAGTGCTGTACGCAAGCGTTGCCAGCGGCCACGTTGAGATCGGGTTCAATCAAGTTAGCGAAGTCTTGGCCCAACCATCCGTCGAATTCGTTGGCCCGTTGCCGTCGACAATTCAGAACTACACCCAGTTCGCCCCCGGCATCGTTACCGGCGGCAACCAGACTGACGCCGCAAGAACGTTGGTCACATTCCTTACCTCGCCTGCCGCCCAAGCGGTTCTAAAAGCAAAGGGGTTTGAATAGGAGCGAGTGCCCTGCCGCGTTCAGGAAGTTGACTTAGGGCCTCTCAACTCCAGGCGTGCTCCGGGCTTCTGCTTTTTAAGTCTGAGCGCTCGGATCCTCACAAGGCGGGTTCAAATTGCACAAACTGGCGCGTACCGCTGCCAATTTATGACGCGGCAAAAGCTCCCGCTCCGTCTGATCACCGGTATGGGCTGGAGTATGGGCCGCTAAACACCCGGTGCAAGGAAGCGCTGAAGAACAAGAACTTTTCAGCCTGTATGGCGGAGAGAGTGGGATTCGAACCGGCGGTACGGCATGGGGCGCCGTGGCGACTCGGTGGCGATTCTAGGCAAACAAAAAGCCGCTCGAAAGAGCGGCTTTCTGGTTTTCTGCTGCTGTTACAGCATCATATCTGGTTGCGGGGATAGGATTTGAACCTATGACCTTCAGGTTATGAGCCTGACGAGCTACCGGGCTGCTCCACCCCGCGTTAACCGTTGCTTTGCCTTCGTGAAAGTGCCGGGGACGGTGAATGAAGGGCCGGCGCTGTTCGCGTGGCTTGCTTCGTCCGTCCCGAAGGCTTCCTTGGAAGGCAACCCCGGGCAAAGCCCGTTGGGTGCGGGCGGTATGTACCAACCCGGGGTGGCTTTGGAAAGGGCTGCGGGGACGTTTTTTTCGACTTTATGACAGCGCGGTGGACGAATTTGCGGCCTGTCTGGGCCGCCCTTGCCAGAAGTTCCACAAGGGGCCAGCTTGCGGCCACAAAACCAGGCGGAAACGCCACTTAAAAGGGGAGAACGCCATGGACCACGCCTTGGAACGTCCCTCGGATCGCCCCTCCGATCGCCCCCTGGACCATCCGCCGCCGAGCGCCCCGCTTCGGGCCGTCGAAGACGCCTTCCACGCCATGGTCGCGCGGTCGCGGGCCGAGCCGGCGCCTGGCCTTGCCGAGCGGCTCGACCGGCTGGCGCGGCTGCGCACTGTCGTTGCCGACAACGAGGAGCGCTTCCGGCAGGCGATCTCGGCCGATTTCGGCCACCGCTGCGCGGTCGAGACCAATATCGCCGAGACCATGATGGTGTTCTCCGAGATCCGTCATGCCACGAAACACCTCAAGAGCTGGATGGCGCCGCAGCGCGTTTCGACGGCGCTGCAATTTTTGCCCGCGCGCAACCGGCTGATGCCGCAGCCGCTCGGCGTCGTCGGCATCATCGCGCCGTGGAATTACCCGCTGCAGCTGACGCTCGCGCCCGCCATCGGCGCACTCGCCGCCGGCAACCGCGTCATCATCAAGCCGAGCGAGCACGTCGCCCATTTCGCAAGCCTGCTGAAGGAGACGGTCGCCGCGCGGTTCGACGCTGCGGAAGTGCTCGTCACCGGCATCGAGGACGAGATCGCAAAAGCCTTTGCATCGCTGCCGTTCGATCATCTGGTGTTCACCGGCTCCACCCGGGTGGGGCGGCTGGTGGCGGAGGCCGCGGGGCGCAATCTGACGCCGGTCACGCTCGAGCTCGGCGGCAAGTCGCCTGTTATCATCGACGCCTCGGCCGATCTCGAAGAGGCCGCCGAGCGGATCGCCTACGGCAAGCTGCTCAATGCCGGGCAGACCTGCATCGCGCCCGATTATGTGCTGGTGCCCGAACGCTCGCTGCAGGCCTTCGCCGAAAAAGTGCGCGCGCAGATGCGACGCATGTTCGGCACCGACCCCTCCAACAAGGACTACACCTCCGTGATCTCCGACCGGCACTATGCCCGGCTGGAGAATCTCGTCGCGGATGCGGCACGCCGCGGCGCCAAGATCCTGCAGCCGGCGAAGGCGGACGATCCGAACTGGAAGGCGCACCGCAAATTCCCGCCGACGCTGATCGTGGGCGCGACCGCAGAGATGGCGGTGATGCAGGAGGAGATTTTCGGCCCGGTGCTCCCCGTGCTCGGCTATCGCGAACCGGCCAATGCCATCGCCTTCGTCAACGCCCGCGAGCGACCGCTGGCACTGTATTGGTTCGGCAAGGACCGCAATGCGCGCGACGAGGTGCTGGCGCGCACCATCTCCGGCGGCGTCACCATCAACGACTGCCTGTTCCACTTCGCGCAAATCAACCAGCCGATGGGCGGCGTCGGCGCGTCCGGCACCGGCGCCTATCACGGCGAATGGGGCTTTCGCACCTTCAGCAAGCTGAAGCCGGTGTTCTATCGCTCGAAATTCAACCGCCTCGCCGACCTCTATCCGCCCTATGGCGGCAAGATCGCGCGGCTGGAGAAGATGATGCGGTTCATGTCGTAGGGGTGGTCGTTCCGGGGCGCGAAGCGAACCCGGAACCTCGAGATTCCGGGTTCGATGCTCCGCATCGCCCCGGAATGACGATAACGGGGGAACATCAGTGACTGACACATTGGATTTCGTCGTCGTGGGCGCGGGCTCCGGCGGCTGCGCGGTGGCGGGGCGGCTGTCGGAGGATGCGGGGACATCCGTGGCGCTGCTCGATGCCGGCGGACGGAACGACAATTGGCGGATCACCACGCCGTTCGGGCTCGCCCTGCCGTACAAGGCCGCGAACTGGGGCTTCGATACCGTGCCGCAGAAGGGATTGAACGGCCGTATCGGCTATCAACCGCGCGGCAAGGGGCTCGGCGGGTCCTCGGCGATCAATGCCATGGTCTATATCCGCGGCAACAAATGGGACTACGACCACTGGGCCTCGCTCGGCAATGCCGGCTGGTCGTATGCGGACGTGCTGCCCTATTTCAAGCGCTCGGAGAACAACGCCGATTTCGACGGCGAATATCACGGCAAGGGCGGCCCGCTGCATGTCAACAGACTGCGCGCGGACAATCCGATCCACGACGTCTTCCATCAGGCCGCGCGCGAGGCGCAGTTCCGCATCCGCGAGGACTTCAATGCGGAGGACCACGAAGGGCTCGGCAGCTACCAGGTGACGCAGCACAATGGCGAGCGCTGGAGCGCGGCGCGCGCCTATGTGAATCCGCACATGGGCAAGCGCGCGAATCTGCGTGTCGAGACGCATGCGCATGCCACGCGCATCCTGTTCGAAGGCGGGCGCGCGGTCGGCATCGAATACATCCAGGGCAAGCAGACAAAGCAGCTGCGCGCGCGGCGCGAGGTGATCCTCGCCTCCGGGGCCTTCCAGTCACCGCAGCTTTTGATGCTGTCGGGCATCGGCGACGGCGAGGCGCTTGCCGCGCACGGGATCGGCGTCGTGCATCATTTGCCGGGCGTCGGGCGCAATCTGCAGGATCATCCGGATTTCGTGTTCGTCTACGCCTCCGACTATCCGCACTTCGTCCACTCATCGCTCGGCCGGCTGCCATCCCTGCTCCGCGCCATCCAGCGCTACCGCGGGGAGCGGCGCGGCCTGATGACCACCAATTTCGCCGAGTGTGGCGGCTTCCTGAAGACCCGGGCCGATCTCGATGTGCCCGACATCCAGCTGCACTTCATCATCGCGATGCTCGACGATCACGGCCGCAAGAAGCACAAGGAGGCGGGCTTCTCATGCCATGTCTGCCTGTTGCGACCGAAGAGCCGTGGCAGCGTCTGGCTGAAAAGCGCCGATCCGCTGGCAGCGCCGATGATCGATCCGAATTTCTTGGGCGAGGCAGAGGATCTCGAGACGATGGTTGCGGGCTTCAAGACCACGCGACGGCTGATGGAGACGCCCGCCATGCGCGCGTTGCAGAAGAAGGACATGTTCACGTCCGACGTGAGAACGGACGACGACATCCGCGCCATCCTGCGCGCGCGTGTCGACACCGTCTATCATCCCATCGGCACCTGCAAGATGGGCACTGACGCGATGGCCGTGGTCGATCCGGCGCTGAAGGTGCACGGCATGGAAGGCCTGCGCGTCGTCGACGCCTCGATCATGCCGACGCTGATCGGCGGCAACACCAATGCCCCGACCATCATGATCGGGGAGAAGGCGGCGGATATGATCAGGGGCGAGATGCGGTGACTCCACCTCGTCGTCCCGGCGAAGGCCGGGATCCATTACCCCAGGGAGCAGTCGTGGCGTGAGATGGTAACCACGAGTCTTCGCCAAACTGCTCCCTGTGGTTATGGGTCCCGGATCTGCGCTCCGCTTCGCTGCGCTTGTCCGGGACGACGCCTGAGTGAACTCGCTTGTCCGGGACGACAGTCAATCAATTCAGCAAGAATCCGCCGTCCACCGTCACCACGCTGCCCGTCATGTACCGCGAGGCCTTCGAGGCCAGCAGCAGGATCGCGCCGTCGAGATCGGATTCGGCGCCGATGCGGCGCTGGGGAATGCGCTTGGTCAGGCGCTCGCCTGACGGCGTCGACCAGAAGGCGTGGTTCATCTCGGTGTCGATGTAGCCGGGCGCCAGCGCGTTGATGCGGATGTTCTGCCCCGCGAGCTCCAGCGCCATCGCCTTGGTCGCCTGGATGATGCCGGCCTTGGAGATCGCGTAAGGCGACAACGCCTTCAGCACGCCGGTGCCGAGCACGGAGGCGATGTTGACGATGTTGCCTGCCTGCTTGCGCGCGATCATGCGGCGCGCGATCTCGGTCGCGAGGAAATAGGCGCCCTTGAGATTGGCGCCGATCACCGCGTCCCAATCGGCCTCGGTCTGCTCGGTCGCGAGCTTTTCGATGGCGATGCCGGCATTGTTGATCAGCACCGTGACCGGGCCGAGCGCGGCTTCCGCGGCATCGACGGCCCTGGCGATCGATGCGGTGTCGGTGACGTCGAGCGCGACGGCGGCGGCACGGCCGCCCTTGCCGCGGATCTCCTCTTCCAGGCTCTTCAGCTTGTCGGTCTGCCGCGCCGCGAGCGCGACGGCCGCGCCGTGCGCCGCCAGCACCCTGGCAAATTGCCGCCCCAAGCCCTGGCTCGCACCTGTGACGAGGATGGTTTCTTGACTGACGTCGAATAGGTCTGACATGACGCTTTCCCTGAGCTTTGGGGCCATCAATACAGACGATTTTAACGATCTGAAACTGGAATGATCGGTTCTGCGTTCATTCGTTCCATGGCAGGGTCACGCGCATGAACAGTTTCGATCTCGCCGTCTATGCGGCGCTCGCAGTCGCGATCGGCTTCGGTTTCAGGACCGGCCTGCTCGGCAGCGCCATGACGATCCTGGCCTATCTCCTCGCCGCCCCCATCGCCGTCGCGCTGATGCCGCTGATCGTCCCGCAAATCGCAGGCAATCCGAATGCGCCGCTGCTGCAGAACTGGATCTGGTTCTTCGGAATCTTCGTGGTGGTCGGCATGCTGTTTGGATATCTCGGCCGCCTGGCGCTGAGCGACACGATACGGCAGGCCGGCATCGGCGACCGGCTCGGCGGCGCAGCGCTCGGCGCCATCAGGGTCGGCCTCGTCGCCACGACCCTGGTGCTGGTGTTCGACCAGATCGTGCCTGCCAACCGCCAGCCGCCGTTTCTCGCCGGCTCGCATCTGCGGCCGCTGTTCTCGACGATCGGCCAGATGGGCTTCAAGTCGCTGCCGCCGGAAGCGGCCTCCGCGATCGACCGCCTCAAGCAGGAGCGGCGCATCTGATGAGGCGCATTTGCATCGCCGCGCAGGCGTGCATGCATTTTGATGCGAGCCAATCCCTTATCAGCGGCGCCAAGGTTGGCTAGAATGGCGGCATCTTAAAAACCTGCATGACATTACGGGAGTGAAACAGTGGATCTTGGGATCAAAGGTCGCCGCGCCATCGTCTGCGCATCCAGCAAAGGCCTCGGACGCGCCTGCGCCATCTCGCTGGCCGAGGCCGGCGTACACGTCACGCTGACCGCGCGCGGCGCCGAGGCCCTGAAGAAGACGGCCGACGACATCCGCAAGGCCTATCCTGATGTGACCGTTACCGAGATCGTCGGCGACATCACGACGCCGGCGGGCCGCGAGGCCGTGCTGAAGGCCTGCCCCGAGCCGGATATCCTGATCAACAATGCCGGCGGACCTCCGCCCGGCGATTTCCGCAACTGGACCCGCGACGACTGGATCAAGGCGATCGACGCCAACATGCTGACCCCGATCGAGCTGATCAAGTCGACCGTGGACGGCATGATGGCGCGCAAGTTCGGCCGCATCGTCAACATCACCTCGGCCGCGGTGAAGGCACCGATCGACATTCTCGGTCTCTCCAACGGCGCGCGCGCCGGCCTCACCGGCTTCATCGCCGGCCTGTCGCGCAAGACCGTGATCAACAACGTCACCATCAACGGCCTGCTGCCGGGCCCGTTCGAAACCGACCGTCTGCGCAGTACCGCGAAGGGGGAATCCGAGAAGCGCGGCATCACGCCGGACCAGGTTCTGGCCGAGCGCGCCAAGCTCAACCCCGCGGGCCGCTTCGGTGACCCCGACGAGTTCGGCTACGCCTGCGCCTTCCTGTGCGGCGCCAAGGCGGGCTTCATCACCGGGCAGAACCTCCTGCTCGATGGCGGTGCCTTCCCGGGAACGCTGTGAGGGCGGTCTGGTACGAGGAGACAGGACCGGCGGCGGACGTCCTCACCTATGGTGAGATGGCGACGCCGGTCGCAGGTCCAGGCGAAGTTCGTATTCGCCTGGAAGCCTCCGGCGTCAATCCGGCCGATGTCGGCCGGCGCGGGGGCAGCTATCGCGCCAAGGAGTTTTCGCGCGTCATTCCGAACAGCGATGGCGCGGGCTTTATCGACCAGACCGGCGATGGCGCGACGCGGTTCAAGATCGGCGACAGGGTCTGGCTGTTCAACGGCCAGCGCAACGGCCGCGCCTTTGGCACCGCGGCCGAACATATCGCGCTTGCCGAGCATCTGGTGACGCCGCTGCCGGACAATCTCTCTTTTGCGCAAGGCGCGACGCTGGGCATTCCCGCCATGACGGCGTGGTGCTCCCTGTTTGCGGACGGACCGATCGTCGGCAAGTCGGTGCTGGTCACCGGGGGCGCAGGTGCAGTCGGGCATTACGCCGTGCAACTCGCGAAATGGGGCGGCGCGCAGGTGATCGCGACCGTCAGTTCGGCAATGAAAGGCGAGCAGGCGCGACAGGCCGGTGCCGACCTCGTGGTCAATTACAGGGACGAAGATGTCGTTGCCGAGGCCATGGCCTTCACCGGCGGACGCGGGGTCGACCGATTGGTCGATGTCGATTTCGGCGGCAACATCGCGACGACCCTGAAGTTGATCGCAATGAACTCGACAATCGCGGTCTACGCCACGAACGGCAACCGCACGCCGACCGTGCCGATGCGCGAGCTGATGGAGAAGTGCATCACGCTCCGCTCGCTCGTCTTGTTCGCGCTGCCGCCGGCGCTGCTTGTGGCGGCGCAGGCCGACATCTCGAAATGGCTGGCGGCGGGGCCGCGAATCCACAATGTCGCGGCGCAGTTTGCGCTGTCGGAGACGGCGCAGGCCCACGCCGCCGTCGAGAAAGGCGACAAGCTCGGCACCGTGGTCGTCGACTGCGCGCGCTGATATCGGCCGGGATCACCGCTGTTGCTTGGTGGGCTCGTCTTCGTCCCGCTGGCTCGGACTGGATGAATCGGCGACAGGGTTTCCGTCGGTCCAGTCGACGCCGAATTCGTCGAGCCCGTCGGCGAGCAGATCGCCCAGCATCGGCTCACCCAGCAGATAATGCGCCGTTTCGCGCCGGGGACTGCGATACTCCGCGCGCGCCTCCACCGCGCGTGCGCGCAAATCGTCCCAATCGTCGATCGTGCCGTCGCCGCGGCCGAGCCAGGTCAGCGCGACGAGATCGATCTGCTCGTCCTCGTTCATGGCCACGATGAAACTTCCGAGTTCGTTGACGACCGGATCGGAGCCGTCATCCTCGAGGACGTCGACCGCATCGTCATCCGTCGCGTTCGAGCCGGAATCCGGATCGGAATCCGCCTGCTTGACGTCGAATTCACGCGCCTTTTCGATGATGAAGGCGACCTTCTCCGCGGAGATTGCGAGCTCTGGCATGGCTGGGCCTTTTGCTTTCCCTTGGGTTCCCGCGATAACGCCGCACCGCGTCAGATGATCCATTGCGCCTGACGGCCAAACTGCGCATGTTCCCCGCCAAAGCAAGAACATGAGGATGCACCGGATGCAGTGGAAGGTCGGCAGGGTCAAAATCAGCAAGATCGTGGAATTGGAGACGGTCGGCTCGACCCGCTTCATTTTGCCCTTGGCGAGCAATGCAGAAATCCAGAAGCTGCCCTGGCTGATCCCGCATTTCGCCACCGAAGAGGGCCGGCTGAAGATGTCGATCCATTCGCTGGTGGTGGAGACCGCCTCGCGCCGCATCGTGGTCGATACCGGGCTTGGCAACGACAAGCAGGGCCGCAACGTCCCGACCTGGAACAATCGCACCACGCCGTTCATGGAGACAATGATTGCGGCGGGCTTTCCGCCTGACAGCATCGATACCGTGCTGTGCACGCATCTTCATGTCGATCATGTCGGCTGGAACACGAAATGGGACGACGGCAAATGGCTGCCGACCTTCCCCAACGCGCGCTATGTCTTCGGCAGGACCGAGTATGAGCATTGGCGCGACCATTCCACCGAGCCGGACAAGCGGGCCGTGTTTGACGATTCCGTGAAGCCGATCGTCGATGCCGGCCGGGCCGAGTTGATCCCGAGCGACCACCGGCTCAGCGACGAGATCAGCATGATCCCGACCCCCGGCCACAGCCCCGGGCATATGAGCATTCTGATCCAGTCGGACGGCGAGCAGGGAGTGCTGACGGGCGACGTCGCCCATCATCCCTGCCAGATGGCGCATCTCGGCTGGTCCTCGACCGCGGATTCCGATCAGAGCCAATCTGCCGCGACGCGGCGCGAATTGTTCGGCCGGTTTGCCGACACCCCGACGCTGGTAATCGGCGGGCATTTTTCGGCCGGGCACATCAAGCGGGACGGGGACGCATTCAGGTTCGAGGCGCTGGCCTAGGTCTCGTGCCCCGGACCAACCTCCCGAATCGAGAGGGCTGCAATGCGCCCCTCTTTGAGCGGTTGAATTTCCCGCCGCCCTGTTCCATGAAGCTGTTCAACCGATCGGTCCATTCCAGGGAGAAACGAGAATGAAGCTTGTTCGTTATGGCGAGAAGGGTGCGGAGAAGCCCGGCCTGATCGACAAATCCGGCCAGTTGCGGGACCTGTCGGCGCATGTGAAGGACCTGACCGGCGAGGCCTATTCGCCCGAGAGCCTGAAGAAACTGGCGGCGCTCGATCCGGCCTCGCTGCCCGCCGTCTCCGGCAAGCCGCGGTTCGGCGCCCCCGTCACCGGCATGTCGAAATTCGTGGCGATCGGCCTCAACTACAGCGACCACGCCAAGGAGACCGGCGCCGAGATCCCGAGCGAGCCGATCATTTTCATGAAGGCCAACACCTCGCTGTCCGGCCCGAACGATGCCGTCGAGAAGCCGCGCGGCTCGACCAAGCTCGACTGGGAGGTCGAGATCGCCGCGATCATCGGCACGCGCGCAAAATACGTCTCGGAAGCCGACGCGCTCAACCACGTCGCCGGTTACTGCGTCTGCAACGACGTCTCCGAGCGTGCCTTCCAGATCGAGCGCCTGGGTCAGTGGACCAAGGGCAAGTCGCACGACACGTTCGGCCCGCTCGGCCCCTGGCTCGCCACCAAGGACGAGATCAAGGACGTGCAGAACCTGCCGATGTGGCTCGACGTCAACGGCCAGCGCCGTCAGACCGGCTCGACCAAGACCATGATCTTCTCGATGGCCAAGTGCATCTCCTATGTCTCTCAGTTCATGACGCTGCTGCCCGGCGACATCATCACGACAGGCACCCCGCCCGGCGTCGGCCTCGGCATGAAGCCGCCGACCTTCCTCAATGTCGGCGACGTCATCACGCTCGGCATCGAAGGCCTCGGCGAACAGCGCCAGGAGATCGTCGCGGCGTAAGCCGCGGCCAGCGCAACACTCGCCGTCATGCCCGGGCTTGTCCCGGGCATCCACGTCTCACAGTCTAACCACGCGGAAGCGCGTGGATGGCCGGGTCAAGCCCGGCCATGACGGAGGAGACACCGTTTGCTCAAGACCGATCGCAGGGAATTGTCCCATGAAGCTCACCTTCTCCCCCGCATCCCCCTTCGCCCGCAAGGTGCGCATCGCCGCGATCGAGCTCGGGCTGATCGACAAGATCGAGTTCACGCCGGCGACCGTCGCGCCCGGCACGGCCAACGAGGATTATTCGAAGATCACGCCGCTGAAGAAGTTGCCGGTGCTGATCACCAATGACGGCGATGTTATTTTGGACTCCTACGTCATCGTCGAATATCTCAACGAGATGGCCGGCGGCAGCCTGATCCCCGATTACGGTCCGCGGCGCTGGAAGGCCAAGACCAATCATGCCCTGATCAACGGCATGCTCGATTCCATGCTGCTGTGCCGCTACGAGAAGATGGTGCGGCCGCAGGGCCTGCAATGGCAGGCGTGGTCGGACGACCACTGGAACCGGGCCTGGATCGGCATGGCGCGCTTCGAGAACATGCCTGAAGTGCTGAACGGCCCGTTCGATATCTCGCAGATCGGCCTCGTCTGCGTGCTCGGCTATGCCGACTTCCGCTTCGCCGATTGCGGCTGGCGCAAGGCCTATCCGAAGCTCGACGCCTTCCACCAGAAGATGCTGGAGCGGCCCTCCGTGAATATCTCGGTGCCGCCCGCGGCTTAACTCTTCGGAGTTCTCATGAGCCTGAAATACGCGGTCGGCGATCTCACCATCCATCGCATCATCGAGCAGGAAACCTCGTTCGTGCCGGCACTGGAGATGTTGCCGGGGCTGACACCGGAGCTGCTGGCCGAGAACCGCGTATGGATGAGGGAGGCGAAAGCCCTGGATGACAGCGACACATTGATGCTGTGCTTCCAGTCCTACGTGATCAAGACGCCGCACCACACCATTCTGGTCGACAGCTGCATCGGCAACGACAAGCCCCGGCCGCAGCGGCCGAAATGGAACATGAAGACCGACGACACCTATCTGCGCGGACTCAACACCGCCGGATTCTCGGTCGACGACATCGACTTCGTGATGTGCACGCATCTGCACGTCGATCACGTCGGCTGGAACACGCGGCTGGAGAATGGCCGCTGGGTGCCGACCTTCCCGAAAGCGCGCTACGTCTTCGCCAAGCAGGAGTTCGATCACTGGACCGAGCAGAACGCGAAGGCGGAGGTGCCACCCTTCGCCGACAGCGTGCTGCCGGTGGTCGAGGCCAAACGCCACGAGCTCGTCGGCAACGATCACCAGATCGGCGATCACGTTCGTATTCTGCCGACGCCCGGCCACACGCCGGGCCATATCGCCATCACGATGGGCCACGGCAGGGACGACGCCGTGTTCTCCGGCGACCTCATGCACTCGCCGATCCAGACGCTCTATCCGGAGCTGTCGGTCAAGTTCGACCTCGATCAGGCCAAGGCGGCAACGACGCGCCGCAGCTTCCTGGAACGCTATTGCGACACCGACACGCTGTGCTGCACCGCGCATTTCCGTCGCCGTCAGCGGGGAAGATCAAGCGCAAGGGCAGCGGCTTCGTCTGCGCGGCGGTGTGATCTAGCCGAGATGCCGTAGGGTGGACAAAGCGAAGCGTGCCCACCATGCCAAACGCGTTATAGAATGATGGTGGGCACGGCGCGCAAAGCGCGCCTTTGCCCACCCTACGATTCCACCCGTGTGGAGAAAGCAATGACCGACCTCCCCGAGATCCCGCTCCCCGCCGGCATTCGCTCACGCTATGTCGACGACATCAACGGCCTGCGCATGCACGTGCTGGAGGCCGGCTTCGAGACCAAGGGACGGCCCTGCATCCTGCTGCTGCACGGCTTTCCCGAGCTCGCTTTTTCCTGGCGCAAGGTGATGCCGGCGCTGAGCGCGGCCGGCTATCACGTGATCGCGCCGGACCAGCGCGGCTATGGCCGGACGACGGGATGGAGCGCGGAGTACGACGGCGATCTCGCACCGTTTTCGCTCTTCAACCTGGTGCGGGATGCGCTCGGGCTGGTGTCGGCGTTCGGCTACAGGCAGGTCGATGTGGTCGGCCACGATTTCGGCAGCCCGGTCGCGGCCTGGTGCGCGCTGATGCGGCCCGACGTGTTTCGTTCGGTGGCGATGATGAGCGCGCCGTTCGGCGGAGCGCCGCCGCTGCCGTTCAACACGGTCGACACGCCGGCAAAGCCCCCGGCCGAAGACCCCGTGCATCGCGAGCTCGCCGCCTTGCCGCGTCCACGCAAGCACTATCAGTGGTATTATGCGACACGCCCGGCGAATGCCGATATGCACTGCGCGCCGCAAGGCGTGCATAATTTCCTGCGCGCCTACTATCATCACAAGAGCGCGGACTGGACCGACAACAAGCCATATCCGCTGAAATCGTGGTCGGCGAACGAGTTGGCGAAGCTGCCGACCTATTATGTGATGGACCTGAACGAGACCATGGCCGAGACGGTTGCGAAGGAGATGCCCTCGCCGGCCGCGATCGCGGCCAATCAATGGCTCCCCGACCGCGAGCTCGCCTACTACAGCGCCGAATATGGCCGCACCGGATTCCAGGGCGGCCTGCAATGGTATCGCTGCGGCACATCGGGTGCATTCAACAGCCAGCTCGAATTGCTGGCCGGCCGCACCATCGACGTCCCCTCCTGCTTCATCTCGGGCAAGCAGGATTGGGGCACCTATCAGCGTCCCGGCGTGTTCGAGGCGATGCAGGCGCGAACCTGTACGAAGCTGCTCGGCTGCCACCTCGTCGACGGCGCCGGTCACTGGGTGCAGCAGGAACAGCCGGCCGAGGTGAGCCGCCTGCTGCTCGATTTCCTGGCGAAGAGCCGGGGCGTGATTTGACCCGGGAACTTCGGCGCCCTATATAGTTTAGAACTATTCTAAACTAATCAGACAGGGCCGCCGTGAAGAATTTTGCCGATCTGACCGAGCGCGAGGTGCTTGCGGTCGCGATCTCCTCCGAGGAGGAGGACAGCCGCATCTATATGAGCTTCGCCGAAGACCTCAAGGAGCGCTATCCGGACTCCGCCAAGATCTTCGAGCAGATGGCCGAGGAAGAGCGCGGCCATCGTCACATGCTGCTGGAAATGTACGAGCAGCGCTTCGGTCCGCATTTGCCCCCGATCCGCCGCGAGGATGTCAAAGGCTTCCTGCGCCGTCGTCCGGTCTGGCTCACCAAGAACCTGCCGCTCGACACCGTCCGCAGGGAAGTCGAGACAATGGAATTGCAGGCCGAGCGCTTTTACGTGAAGGCGGCTGAGCAGGCGCAGGACGTCGGCGTGCGCCGCCTGCTCGGCGATCTGGCCGAGGCCGAGAAGGGCCACGAAGAGGTGGCGGCGAAGCTGACGGACCAGATCCTGAGTTCTGACGTGCGCGCCGAGGAAGACCGCACCAACCGGCGCATGTTCGTGTTGCAATATGTGCAACCAGGTCTCGCCGGCCTGATGGACGGCTCGGTCTCGACGCTGGCGCCGCTGTTCGCGGCTGCCTTCGCGACGCATCAGAACTGGCAAACGTTTCTGGTTGGCCTCGCCGCCTCGATCGGCGCCGGCATCAGCATGGGTTTTGCGGAAGCGCTGTCCGACGACGGCTCGCTGACCGGGCGTGGTTCGCCCTGGCTGCGCGGTCTCACCTGCGGCTTGATGACGACGCTCGGCGGGCTTGGGCACACCCTGCCCTATCTCGTGCCCGATCGCTGGGCCAACGCATTCTGGATCGCGACCGGAATTGCCGGAATTGTCGTGTTCTTCGAATTGTGGGCAATCGCCTTCATCCGCGCGCGCTACATGGATACACCGTTCCTCCAGGCCGTGTTCCAGATCGTCCTCGGCGGCGCGATCGTGCTGGCGGTGGGGATATTGATCGGAGCGGCGTAACAGCCTCACTCTCGGTGTCATGCCCCGCGAAGGCGGGGCATCCAGTACGCCGCGGCCTCTCCGTGTCCGATCGGCCCCGGTGGAATACTGGATCGCCCGAGCCGGGCGATGACTGCGAGTGATTGCTTGGCTCACCGCGTTCCGTCTTGCTCACATGTCAATCGCGATCAAACGGCGGTTGCGGTGCTGGGCCAAACTGCGCATCATCGTTCGACAATAAGAACAGGAGATGCGCCATGGCCAAATCCGAATGGAGCTTCAAGAGCGCGGTCGCGCTGTCGGCCGCGTTGGCCGCGAAGAAGGTTTCCGCGGTCGAGCTCACGCAGGATGCGATCGACCGCATCGAACGGCACGACGGCAAGGTCAACGCGATCTGCGTGCGGGATTTCGACCGCGCGCTGGACGCCGCACGCGAGGCGGACGGCGCATTGGCCCGCGGCGAGCACAAGCCGCTGCTCGGCCTGCCAATGACGATCAAGGAATCCTTCAACATCGCCGGCCTGCCCACGACCTGGGGCTGGACGCCGCAGAAAGATTTCAAGCCGCCCGAGGATGCGCTCTCGATCACGCGGGTGAAGGGTGCCGGCGGCGTCATCCTCGGCAAGACCAACGTGCCCGTGGGGTTGGCGGATTGGCAGAGCTACAACGAGATCTACGGTACGACCAACAATCCATTCGATCTCGGCCGCACGCCGGGTGGCTCGTCGGGCGGCTCGTCTGCGGCGCTGGCGGCAGGCTACGGACCACTCTCGCTCGGGTCCGACATCGGCGGCTCGCTGCGCGTGCCGGCCTTTCATTGCGGGGTTTATGCGCACAAGCCGACCTACAATCTCTGTCCAACGCGTGGCCACACGCCGCCGCCATTTCCAGCCATCCCGATGGAGCGCGATATGGCGGTGATCGGTCCGATGGCGCGGAGCGCAGTCGACCTGCCCCTGCTCCTGGATGTGATGGCAGGTCCCGATCCGTTGGACCTGGGCGTCGGATACAAGCTAGCGCTGCCGGAGGCGCGACACCGCGCGCTGAAGGATTTCCGTGTGCTGGTGATCGACAGCCACCCGCTGCTGCCTGCGAATGCCGACATTCGCAGCGCCATCGAGAAGCTGGCGAACCAATTGTCGAGCGCCGGCGCGAGCATAACGCGCGAAAGCCCGCTGTTTCCAGACTTCACGGAAGCCTCTCGCCTCTACATGCGCATGCTGATGGGCTTTCTGGGCGCCTTCTCTCCGCCGGACATTCTCGCCGGCGCGCGTGCCGGAGCGGCGCAGCTCTCGCCCGACGACAAGAGTCTTGCTGCCGAGCGGCTGCGTGGCATGACCAGCACACATCAGGCCTGGGTGTTCGACGAAGGCGCCCGCGCCGGCCTGCGCGCGCAATGGCGGCAATTGTTCAGGACATTCGATGCGGTGATCTGTCCGATCATGCCCACGCCGGCCTATCCGCATGATCATTCGCCGGAGCAGGAAAAGCGCCGGATCAATATCGATGGCAAGGACCACGCCTATCCGGACCAGCTTGCCTGGCCCGGCATCGCCACGCTGACGGGCCTGCCGGCAACGGCCGTTCCGCTCGGCCTGTCGAAGGACGGCCTGCCGGTCGGCGTGCAGATCATCGGGCCTTTCCTCGAGGACCGCACGCCGCTGAAGCTCGCCGAGCTGATCGAACGCGAGTTCGGCGGGTTCGTGCCGCCGAAGATGTTCGACGATTGATGCGTTCGCCATTGCGACGGCGCTACGAGGTCACCGCTCCAGATTCTTCAACAGCAATTTCAGCGCTGTCGCTGCAAATATCTGCATATTGGCGAAGCGGTCGTTGCTGCCCGTCTCCAGCGTCATCACCTCGACCGCGGGCCCGGCGACCGCCATGCAGCTGTGGCCCGCCGCATCGCCGTAGCGATTGCCGGTGGGGCCGGCGGCGCCGGTTTCGGACAGGCCCCAATCGCAGTTGAAACGGCTGCGCATCTGCTCGGCCAGCAGCTGCGCGTAGGGCTCCGACGAGGAGCGAAAGCCCTTCATTCCTTCGTCCGCAATATCCATCAGCACGCGCCTGGCATCGCGGGTGTAGACCACGGCCCCGCCGAGGAAGTAGGCGGACGCGCCGGGTACCGCGAGAAGGCTGGCCGAGATCAGGCCGCCGGTCGAGGATTCCGCCACGGCAATGGTCTGTTTGCGCGCGATCAATTTCGCTGCGACCTGTTCCGCAATGCCGACGAGCTCTTTCATTCCTTGACCCCTTATGCCTTCGCAACCGAGCTCGGCCTTTCTAGCATATGACAGCGCCGTTGGCCGAGTTGCAGCCGCCGGGCAGGCCTGCTTCAATGGCAGCCAAAGGCGGAGCGGCCAAGCGCCGCCCGCGAGAAGACGCGACGAGGAAACGTGAAGGACACGTCATGGCGTCCCTGATCGCCGGCGGAGTGGATTGCGATGTGCATCCGGCCGTGCCGCATCTGACCAGCCTGCTGCCGTACCTGAACGACTATTGGCGCGATCAGGTGACGACGCGCGGCATGGTCGATCTCATCTCGCAATCCTACCCGCAGAACTCGCCGATCACGGCGCGGCCCGACTGGCGCCCCGAAAGCGGCAAGCCGGGCGAAAGCCGGGCGGACATGCAGCGCCATGTGCTCGATCCCTTTCAGCTCTCCCATGCCATCTGCAATCCGCTCTATGGCGTGCAGATGGTGTTTTCCGAGGATCTGCAGGCCGCCTTCTGCAGCGCACTGAACGACTGGCTCGTGAAGGAATGGCTCGATCGCGATACGCGGCTGCGCGGCTCCATCGTGATCCCCACCCAAAGCGTCGAGAAGGCTGTCGCCGAGATCGAGCGCTGTGCGACGGACCGCCGCTTCGTGCAGGTGCTGATGCTGGCGATGGGCGACACGCCGCTCGGCAAGCGCGCGCTATGGCCGATCTACGAGGCGGCAGAACGGCTGGACCTTCCGATCGGCATTCATGCCGGTTCCGCCTATCACAATCCGCCGACCGCCGTGGGCTGGGGTTCCTACCACATCGAGGATTATGCCGGTCAGGCCCAGGCGTTCCAGACCCAGCTCACCAGCCTGATCGTCGAGGGCGTGTTCGCCAAATATCCGTTGCTGAAAATGGTGATGCTGGAATCCGGGGTGTCCTGGATCTCGCCATTTCTCTGGCGCCTGCACAAGTTCTGGCGCGGCGTGCGGATGGAGACGCCGTGGGTCGATCGCGCGCCGCTGGACATTGTGCGCAGCAACATCCGCTTTTCGTTACAGCCATTCGATGCGCCGCCGGATGAGGCGACATTAATTCGCCTGTTTGATCATATGCAGTCGGACGAATTGGTCGTATTCTCGACCGACTATCCGCACTGGCAGTTCGACGGCCAGGAGGCGCTGCCCGCAGGTCTCACCCCCGATCTCGTGCGCAAGATCATGATCGATAATCCGCATGCGACCTATCCCCGCCTGACTTAGCCGCTGCCAAAGGAGGCAAGGCGATGAATATTCAGTTCCGCGAAAGCTCCGAAGCCGCTTCCCCACTGACCGTCAAAACCGCGATCGCGGACTGCGACATCCATCCGGCACGCGCGACCCGCGCCGAGCTCTATCCTTACCTCGCCAAACGCTGGCAGCATCATCTCGAAGTCTACGGCGTCCATGCCTATCAAGGCATGATGGAAGGTCCGCCCTATCCGAAGGCCCAGCCCAACGCCTCGCGCCGCGACGCCTATCCGCCGGAAGGCGGGCCGCAGGGCTCCTCGCTGTCCTTCATGCAGAAGCAGCTGCTCGACCCCCACAACGTGCAGCTCGGCGTGCTCAATCCGCTCAACACCGGGCAAGGCATCCGCAATCACGAGCTCTCGGCTGCCTTGTGCTCGGCGATCAACGACTGGCAGATCGACCAATGGACCAGCAAGGACAAGCGGCTGAAGGCCTCCATCGTCGTCGGCAATGAGGACGGACTGTCGGCCGCCGCGGAGATCCGCGAGCGCGCCGGCGACAAGAATTTCGTGCAGGTGCTGCTGCTCAGCCGCAATGTCGAGCCGCTCGGCCAGCGTCGCTACTGGCCGATCTATCAGGCTGCGGAAGAGGCCGGCCTTCCCGTCGGCGTCCACGCCTTCGGCTTCGGCGGCAACCCGATCACGCCGTCGGGCTGGCCTTCCTATTACATCGAGGAAATGGTCGGACATTCGCAGTGCCAGCAATCGGCGCTCGCGAGCTTGGTGCTGGAGGGCGTGTTCGAGCGTTTCCCGAAATTGAAGATGGTGATGATCGAGGCCGGCTTCGGCTGGGCGCCGTCGCTGGCATGGCGGCTCGACAAGGTCTGGCAGCGCCTGCGCAGCGAGGTGCCGCATGTCAAACGGCCGCCGTCGGAATATATCCGCGAGCAGGTGTGGTGGACCACGCAGCCGATGGAGGATCCGGAGCGGCGCGAGGATCTGTTCGACGTCATCAAGTGGATCGGTTGGGATCGGCTGCTGTTCGCGACCGACTATCCGCATTGGGATTATGACGAACCCTCGCGCGTGCTGCCCGCAGGCGTCAGCGACGACAACCGCGAGGCCTTCTATCTCGGCAATGCGAAGAAGCTGTACGGGATCGCTTGATGGCGCGGCATGTGATTGCCGCGGTCGACGAGCTGCCGCCCGGCACGCGAAAATTTCTGGAGATCGACGGACGGCCGATCGCAATCTTCAACATCAAGGGTGAATATTTCGGCCTGATGAACCGCTGCCCGCATCAGGGCGCGGCGCTGTGCGAGGGACCCTTGATCGGGCTCGCGCAATCGACGGATCCGGGCGAGATCGAATACACCAAGCTCGGCGAGATCATTCGCTGTCCCTGGCATGGTTGGGAGTTCGACATCCGAACCGGCCAGTCCTATTGCGAGCCCCGCCGCTTCCGGGTGAAGGCCTACCCGGCCCATGTCGAGCCGGGTGCAAGCGTGGTGAAGGGGCCGTATATCGCCGAGACGATACCCGTGACGGTCGAGAGCCACTACGTCGTGGTGGAGCTGTAGCGAGAAGCAGGTGGCGCGGGCATGCGCCGGCGATCTCAGGCTTTGTTCTGCGTTGCAGCGATCATCCAATCGCGGAATGCGGCGAGCTTCGGCGCTTCGCGGCGACCCTCCGGCGCGACCAGATAGAAGCCGGCATCGGCCGGCAGCGCGATCTTGAAGGGGACGACGAGCCGGCCCTTGGCAATGTCGTCCTGAACGTAGGAGGTCCGCCCCATCGCCACGCCGATGCCGTCGATCGCGGCCTGGATGGTCATGAAGATCATGTCGAAGGTGATGCCGGGCTGCCTGGCGATGTCGGCCGGCTGACCCGCCGCCGTCAACCACAGCCGCCAGTCGTCGCTGTTGGCGTTGGAGGTGTGCAGCAGCATGTGGCTCTTGAGGTCCTCGGGACAGCGCAATGGCTTGTCACCGCGCAAGAGAGACGGGCTGCAGACCGGAAACAGCTCGTCCGCCATCAGCCAGTCGGCGCGCAGACCCGGCCACTGGCCGCGCCCGTAACGGATCGCGGCATCGACATTGTCGCGCTGGAAGTCGACGAGGCCGGTCGAGGTGGTGATGCGGACGTCGATGCCGGGATGGTGCTCCTGGAAATCGGTCAGCCGCGGCAGCAGCCATTTTGCGGCAAGCGATGCCAGCGTCGAGACCGTCAGAACCTTGTCGTCGTCCTTGCGCAGCAGCCGGTCGGTGGCGAGGCGAAGGTCGTTGAAGGCGGCGCGGACGCCCGGCAAATAGTCGCGCGCCTCCGGCGTCAGCGTCAGCGCGCGGTTCTGCCGGACGAATAGCCGGATGCCGAGCTCCTCCTCAAGCCTGCGGATCTGATGGCTGATCGCGGTCTGGGTCACGTTCAGCTCGGACGCGGCCAGCGTGAAGCTGAGATGGCGCGCGGCGGCCTCAAAGGCCCGCAATCCGTTCAGGGAGGGCAATCTGGCAGTCATCTGGCAGCAGGATACATGACGTTATTTCATGCGAAAGAGTACAAATTGTCGTTTGTCGCAGTGCATCAGCAGGCAGATATTGGCGGGCAAGTTAGCTCAAGGAGCTGAAAATGTCTACTTTGACCCAGAATTCGATGACAAATCATCATGCACCCGGCCTGATCCACCAGATCGGCGAGACCCTTCACGTCTGGCACGAGCGCTACCGGACCCGCCGGGAGCTTACCAACTGGTCCGCGCGTGACCTTCAGGACGTCGGGCTGTCCTGGAGCGATGTGGCCTACGAGGCCGACAAACCCTTTTGGCGGGCCTGATTGGCCGCCAGGCCGGCGCCGCCTGACTGTGGGGCGCCGGCGGTCTCCTTTCCCTTTGGTCCCCTTGGGGCGCGTGTCATGAGCACCCTTCGCCTGGAAGATCTGAAGCAATATTCGGACACGTTGCGCACGCGGCACGGCGAGGCGCTGCGCGTTCGCTTCGTCGAGCCGCGCGACACCGAGGAGCTCCAGTACTATTTTCGCTCGCTCCCGACGCGCTCCCGCTACAACCGCTTCTTCGGTGCGATGAGCGAACTGCCGCAGGGCCTCCTGCAGGAATTCCTTCAGGTCGGCGAGCGCGAACGTTTTACCGTGGTGGCGACCATGATGGTCGACGGCTTCGAGACCATCGTCGCCGAAGCGCGCTACGCACTGCATGCCGCAACCGCGACGCTTGAATTCGGCCTGTCGGTTGCGGACCGCTGGCAGGGCCAGGGCATCGCCACCGCGCTGATGAAGAATCTCGAATGCCGCGCGGCCGCGCTTGGCGCCGACCACATGTTCGGCGACACGCTGCGCTCCAACGCGGCCATGATCTCGCTCGCGCGCAAATCGAGCTTCGCCTTCGTCAATCATCCGGACGACTGGAAGCTGGTGCGCTTCGACAAGGAGATTTCCGTCGCGCCGAAGGACATTCCCTGCGCGAGTTGGCGCCTCGTCGCTCTTTCCCGTCAGGCCGATAGCCCCTCAGCCTCGGCCTGACACCACTCGAGCCCGGCTCTGGTTAAACGGAGCCGGGCTTTTTTTCGCCGCTACTTCCCCGTGAACACCGCCTTGCGTTTCTCGATGAAGGCTTGCACCGCTTCCTTGTGATCGGCGGTCGTGGTCAGGCGGACCAGCCGCTCGGCTTCGTGATCGCGCGCGGTCTCGAAGTCGAACAGCAGGGCCTCGTCGAGATTGTCCTTCATGTAGCGCAGCGCGAGGCGCGGACCTCCAGCGAGGGATTCAGCCAGTGCGAAGGCCTCCGCCTGCAATTTGTCGTCGGGCACCACGCGGTTGACGAGGCCGATGGCCTCGCACCTGGAAGCATCGACCCGATCGCCGGTGAACAGCAGCTCGCGCGCCCGCGCGGTGCCGACGAGGCGCGTCAACAGCCACGCGATGCCATAATCGCCGCTGAGCGCGATGCGCGCATAGCCGGTGGCCACGAAGGCCGATTGCGCGGCAATGCGGATGTCGCAGGCCATGGCGATGGCGAGCCCCGCGCCGACCGCCGGCCCCGGCAATGCCGCGATGGTCGGCTTGCGCACCGAGACCAGTGCGCCGGTGAGCAGGCGTTGCCGCTCCTGGAGATCGGCGATGCGATCTTCCTGCGACATCTCCAGCTTCTTGGGGTCGCGATGCGCGCCCATGCCCTTGACGTTGCCGCCCGCGCAGAACGCTTCGCCCGCGCCGGTGATCAGCAGCGCGCCGACATCGGGGTTCTCGCCGCAGGAGCGGATCATGGTGCGCAGCGCCGGGGTCAGCGCGTCCGACAGCGAGTTGCGCGCCTCGGGCCGGTTCAGCGTGATCAATGCGACGCGATCGCGGATCACGCAGAGGAGTTCACTGGTGCCAGTATCGATGGTGATTTCCCTGGTCATGATTCCCGCCCTTGTCGGGTGGGCAAAGCGAAGTGTGCCCACCATTGCTGTTTCGTCGTTGATGGTGGGCACGGCGCTATGCGCCTTTGCCCATCCTACGGCAGCTTGCCTTCAAAACTTCTCCACCCACGGCCGCAGCTCCAGCTCCCAGCTCCAGGCGCTGCGCGGCTGCTGCAACACGTTCCAGTAGCTCTCCGCAATCGCATCGGGATCGAGCATCGAATCCGGCTTTTCCGGCGCTTCCGTGCGCGCTGCACTCCTGATGCCGCCATCGATCACGAAATGCGCGACATGGATGCCTTGCGGCGACAATTCGCGCGCCATGCTCTGCGCGAGCCCGCGCAGTGCGAACTTGCCCATCGCGAACGGCGCGGATTGCGCGTAGCCCTTGACGCTGGCCGAGGCGCCGGTGAACAGGATCGCGCCGTGTTGGTTCGGCAGCATGCGCCTGGCCGCCTGCTGCGCCACCAGGAAGGCGCCATAGGCACTGACCGCAATGGCGTTCGCCACGTCGGCCGGAACGAGATCGACGAACGGCCCGCGCGCCCTGCCGCTGGCGTTGTAGACGACCAAATCGGGCGTGCCGATCTCGCGTTCGACGAGGCCGAACAGGCGCTCGACCTCATCAGGCTCGATGGCGTTGCAGGCATAGGCCTTGGCGCCGGTCTCGCTGCAGAGCGCGCCGAGCTTCTCGATTTTTCGCGCGGCCAGCGCAACGCGGATGCCCTGGACGGACAATAGCCGCGCCAGCGAGGCGCTCAGGCCTTCGCCCGCACCGACGATGAGGGCGATCTTGTATTTCGGGTGTTCCATGACGTGATCTCTCGAAGACGGGAAGCCGCTGATCTATGCACGGTCCGCGCGGACAACCAGCCGGGCGATCACAATTCCGCAGGGCGAATTGCTCCCACGCGGCGATCATGCCTCCCTGACAATTTGCGGCTTTATCCGCTTTCGCGACTGGAGCATGATCGACATCATCCCAAGCGGCAAGCGCCAAATCAGCGCAAAATGGCCGCAAGGCGGAAACGAAGAGGACGATCATGCGACAGCCGGCCCCCGCGCAGCCAAAACAGGTCGCGGCCGCACCATCCGGACTGCTGGCGCCCGACACCACCGGCATGAATTTCTACCGCGCCGATCAGGCACTCACCGATCTCCTGCGCATCCATCTGCCGGAGACGCTATTCCGCCATATCGAGCCGCATCTCGATCGGCTGGGCGAACTCGCCGGCGGACATCTCGACGATTGCGCGCGGCTCGCCGACCGGCACACGCCGGTGCTGCACCATCGCGACAAGTTCGGCCGCGACGTGCAGTGGATCGAATACCACCCGGCCTATCGCGAGCTGGAGAAGGCAGCCTTCGGCGAGTTCGGCATCCACGCGCTCTCGATCCGCAAGGGCATCATGGGCTGGCCGGACAAATATCCCGTCGTCGCCAAGCACGCCTTCACGTTCCTGTTCAACCAGACCGAATTCGGCATGGGCTGCCCGATCAACGTCACCGACGGCTGCGCCAAGCTGCTCGCGAATTTCGGCAGCGACGCGCTGAAGGCGAAATATCTCGACGGCCTGACCCAGACCGACATGAGCAAGCTGACCCAGGGCGGCCAGTTCATGACCGAGAAGGAAGGCGGCTCCGACGTCGGCACGCTGACCACGACGGCGGTGCAGGAAGGCGACCATTGGCGCCTCACCGGCGAAAAATGGTTCTGCTCGAACGCCGACGCAAAGATCGTGATGCTGCTGGCGCGCCCCGAAGGCGCCGGCCCCGGCACGCGCGGCGTCGGCCTGTTCCTGATGCCGCGCTTCCTCGACGACGGTTCGCAGAACCACTACCGGATCGTGCGTCTGAAGGACAAGCTCGGCACGCGCTCGATGGCCTCGGGCGAAATCAAGCTCGAAGGCGCGATCGCCTACGCGGTCGGGAAGCTCGACCGCGGCTTCGTGCAGATGGCCGAGATGGTGAACTCGTCGCGGCTTTCAAATGGCGTGAAGTCCACCGCGCTGATGCGCCGCGCCTACCATGACGCGATGACGGTGGCAAAAAATCGCGTGGTGTTCGGCAACCGCATCATCGACCTGCCGCTGGGCCGGCGCCAGATGCTGAAAATCATGCTGCCGGTCGAGCAAGCGTTGTCGATGAGCTTTCTCACTGCGGACGCGCTCGACCGCGCCGAGGCCGGCAGCCAGGATGCAGCCGCACTGCTGCGCATCCTGACGCCGACCTTGAAATTCCGCGCCACCCGCGATGCACGAAAGGTCTGTGGCGATGCGCTCGAGATGCGCGGCGGCATCGGCTATATCGAGGAGTTCGCGACCGCCCGCCTGCTCCGCGATGCGCATCTCGGTTCGGTCTGGGAAGGCACCGGCAACATCGTCGCGATTGATGCGCTGAGGCGCGCGGTCGGCCGCCACGGCGCCGAATCCGCGCTCGCCGCCGATCTGCACGCCCGCCTCGCTGACAGCCCCTCGGTGCCGCAGGCCTGGCGCGACCGGCTCCGCGGCCTCACCGATCGCGCGGTCGGTTTTGCGCGCGAGGTCGCGGCCAAATCCGAAAACGAAGCCGATGCGCGCCGCGCCACCAGCCTGCTCTATCATGTCGCCAGTGCCGTGGCGCTCGCCTGGGAGGCACATCGTATTCACGACATGCGCGGCGATGCGCGAAGGCTGTTGTTGTCGCGGCTGGTGGTCGACCACCGGGTGTCGCCGAGCGATCCGTTCCGGCTGACGGAAAATGCCGCGCAGCAGAAGATTGCCACGCTGCTGCTCGGCGACCGCGCAGCTGATATGAGCGAGGTTGGCGAACTGGTCCTGGCGGCGTAGGCTGCGCCCACGTTCAAAGCAAAAAAAGCGATAGGGAGTGCTCGATGAAGGCCGCCGTCCTCCATGAAGTCAACAAGCCTCTGGTCATCGAGGATGTCAGCCTGCCGAAGCCCGGCCCGCGCGAGGTCCTGATCCGGACCTCGGTCGCAGGCCTCTGCCACTCCGATCTGCACTTCATGGAGGGCCTGTATCCGCATCCGCTGCCCGCGGTGCTCGGGCACGAGTCCGCCGGTGTCGTCGAGCAGGTCGGCTCCGACGTGACTTATGTGAAGCCCGGTGATCATGTCGTCACCTGTCTTTCGGTGTTCTGCGGCACCTGCGACAATTGCACCACGGGCCGCACTGTGCTCTGCACCGACACCACGGTGAAATTGCTGCCGGGGGCGTCCAACCGGATGCAATGGGCCCGCTCCGAGAAGCTGCATCAGTTTCTCAACCTCTCGTCCTTCGCCGAGCAGATGCTGGTGCACGAGAACGCGATCGTCAAAATCCGGAAGGAGATGCCGCTCGATCTCGCCGCGCTGATCGGCTGCGGCGTCATTACCGGCTACGGCGCGGTCGTGAACACGGCGAAGGTGACGGCCGGCGAGACCGTGGCCGTGATCGGCTGCGGCGGTGTCGGCATGGCTGCGATCAACGGCGCGCAGATCGCGGGCGCCGGCCGCATCATCGCCATCGACACCAATCCGGCCAAGCTCCAGCTTGCGACCAAGCTTGGCGCCACCGACATCATCAACCCGGCAGACGGCGACGTCGTGAAGCAGGTGCGCGATCTCACCAATGGCGGCGTGCATCATTCCTTCGAGGTACTCGGCCGCAAGGAGACGGCCGAGCAGGCCTTCGGCATGCTCGCTTCGGGCGGCACGGCCACGATCGTCGGCATGATTCCGTTCGGTCAGAAGATCGAGCTTCATGGCTTCGATTTCCTGCGCGAGCGCAGGATCCAGGGCTCCTCGATGGGCTCGAACCATTTTCGCGTCGACATGCCGCGGCTGGTGGATTTTTACCTGCGCGGCCGGCTGCACCTGGAGGACTGGATCTCGGCCAAGCTCAAGCTCTCCGAGATCAACGAAGGGTTTGCCAACATGAAGGCCGGCAAGACGCTGCGCAGCGTGATCATGTTCGACAGCTGATGGCCGGATCAGGCAGGGCGCTCAGGATTGAGGCAACTGCTCCGGGCCGGCCAAGTCGCAACGCGACTCTTTCAGGAGCAGCAGCGCCGCAGCTGTGACGAGACCCGTGGCGAGCAGGTACAGGGGCGAGATGTTCAAACCGGGCCCTGCGAAGACCAGGTACGAGAACAGTCCCGCGGTCGACACGATAAAGCCGAGCCAGGCAAACCTCGGAAAGCGAAATCCACGTTCGCGGCGCCAAAGATCAAGCACGAGGTTTGCCATTAAGCCGGTGCTGCCGGATAACTCGCGCGGCGTGCCACGGGTGAATGACCGTCGTGTCCTGAATGGCATCTTCTGGGTCTTCAATCCGGAGCTTCTCTTTCCGGCTTAACTGGGCGCCCGTCGGTTCCATATTTGGAGGGCCGCCGTCAACTTTAGGAACAAATTCTTCACCAACACAAACGATAGTACTCATTGTAAATACAACCGCACGATGCGCGTGCTAGAACCCCAAGAAGCAGCGCGAAGTTTCACGTCTGCTGTCGCAATTGGGAATCTGGAATGTTCAGCGGACTGACCTACTCCGCATGGGGGCGCTCCCCCGCATTGGAACGTCGAAAGGCATGCGGATCGCGGGTTCAAGTGCGCTGGGAGCCCGCCACGCGTCGGCGGATCGAGAAGTGCTGCTGGTTGATCGCCGCTTCGGCGTGCGGCTTTGTGGCCTCCCGCTAAGACCACAACCATGTTCAGTCTTGCTGATCAGCTGGCTGTTTCGCGCAATCGGCCTGCAGGTTTCGATTACATGCGGATTGCGCTGGCGGCCACGATCATCTGCCTGCACAGCGCGAACGTCACACTTGGCCTCGATCGGGCAATGGAGGTAGCAGGCCATTTTCGCATGGTGAACGCAACGATTCTTGCGCTCTTCTTCGCCCTGAGCGGGTTCTTGGTGACGGGCAGCTTGTTGAGGTGCAAGAGCTTGATTTCGTTTATCGGCCTGCGCGTGCTTCGCATCGCGCCCGCTCTCGTGGTTGAGACGACGCTTTCAGCCATCATCATCGGCCCGATCTTCACCGCGATGCCTTTGACCGAGTACTTCGCGGACCCGAGATTCCATGTCTATTTTCTCAACATGCTCGGCGACGTCCACTTCGAACTCCCGGGTGTATTTCTTTACAATCCGGTGCCTGATCTGGTGAATGCTCAGCTCTGGACGGTGCCGTATGAGCTGTGGTGTTACGCTATCCTGGCGCTTCTTGCCGCGACCACGATTTGCTTCAACAGGGCACTATACCTTGGGTTCCTGGTGTTCGCCCAGATCGGCCTCGTCTGGTACGATATCTACCATTCAGACGAACTGTTCATTCACCTTCGCCCGCACATTCTGGTGTTCTGCTTCCTCCTAGGCGTCGGCTTCTACCTCTGGCGCGACAAGGTACCGTTCAACCGGGCGACGGGCCTGTTCGCGCTTGTACTTTGCATGATCGGCATGGCCGGCGGACGCAGCGACGCGATTTTTGCCGTGCCGGCCGCCTATATCGCGTGTTATCTGGGCCTCACGAACCCGCGGCGAATCTGGATCGTGTCGTCCGGCGACTATTCCTACGGGATGTACCTCTATGGATTCGTCATACAGCAGTGCGTTGCAGCGCTGGGCCCGTCGCTTCAGTACTGGTATCTGAACGTCCTGATCAGCCTGCCGATTGCCTTTGGCGTCGCTGTCGCCTCCTGGCACCTCCTCGAGAAACACGCTCTTCGGCTGAAAGGCCAGCTCGAACGATTTGAGACGGCGGTTCTTTCGGCGTTTCGATCGTGGATTACCCATAGGAGGAGGCGTCGCGTGCAATCGCATAGCCGCCCGATTGCTGAAAACTGAACAACTCCTTCTCCGTGAGCAACCGAGTTTTAACCAGTGGTTGCTTTGCTCATCTATCTCTAGGCGCGATTTGGCCCTCGCACGGTCTAAGTCTTTCGAGACTTGAAGGATAAAATTGAAGTCATCAGCAGGTTTGCACTTTATCGGGCTTGACCACGTTCGGGCAGTCGCGGTGCTCATGGTTTTCGCTTGGCACTTCACGCATGCCGCTGGTGCTTATCCTGAGACCTTCGAGGGCGCCCCGGCTGTGTTTCCGCTGGCCCTGTTTGACGAAGGTCACACCGGAGTGGCGCTTTTCATGACGCTCAGCGGATATCTGTTCGCGAAGTTGCTTGACGGCAAAACGATAAACTACCGTGCATTTTTCTGGAACCGTTTGATCCGGCTCGCCCCGCTCCTGGTCCTCGTCCTCATCCTGATCGGGATCATCAGGCATGCGGAGGGCGGGAGGCTTGGTGGATACCTCGCAGATCTAGCGAAGGGATTCGTGGTCCCAGCTTGGCCGAATGGCGCGTGGTCCATCACCATCGAAATGCATTTCTATATCGCGCTGCCCTTTCTGATCTACGCGAGCAGGCGCCATAAGTGGACACCACTCATCTTCGTGGGAGCAGCAATTGCCCTACGCTCCATCATCTTCCTATTGGTCGGCGAAGTAGAATATTTCGCGTACTACACGATCATTGGCCGCATAGATCAGTTCGCTTTGGGCATCACCGCGTTCAGCTATCGACACATTTTCACCGGAAGACACCTTTCCGCCATTGGAATACTCACAGCGTTCACTGTGGGGTTCTGGATGTTCGACATTGCCGGTGGCTACTACGGAACAGAGCGCAATCCGCTGTGGATAATCCTCCCGACCGCCGAAGCCGTCGCTTACTCGTCGCTTGTCGCCTACTATGACACCAGTTTCAGGCTGAGGAACGCTGGCCTTTCATGGGCGTTCTCGAAGATTGGCGAATATAGCTATTCGATCTACCTGCTGCATACGTTCTTCGTGGTCGAACTAGCGGAGTTCGTTCAACGCCACGTCATGGACATTTCGAACTTCTACGTCGCATTGGCGTGGTCATTCGCCTGCTTCACCCTGATGATTCCGATCGGGATCATCAGTTTCGTTTACGTGGAAGCGCCTTTTCTCCGGCTTCGTCGCGTCTATACAAAGCCAATTGCACGAGTCGCAAGTCCGCAAGCGGTCCTTCTTGGAAGTCCGACAACGTCCGCTTTCGCGCCGCTGTTGGAGGACAAGCGGACATCACGCGCGCCTACTCTTAGCACCAGATTTTCTAAGTACGCACCCTAGATCTTGACCAACCGATGAACTGCCCCGGAGCATGATTGCGGAGGCCGGAGCGGAACTACGGCTGTAAATGTCGCGTAAAGATCCGCACCACATGACCCCTGACCCGCGGCGCCTCGTCGTAGAGGTCTGACGCAAGCCGCTCGATGGTCTCGCGCAGCGACAGGAACTGGGCCTGCCGGGCGCTGCTTTCGGTGCCCTGCATGCCCGCAAGCTCGTCCATCGCGGCGTCGCTGATCTGGCACTGCACGACCTCGCCGTCGTTCAGCATGGTGAAGCGAAAGGCGAGCCGTTCGAGATCATGGCCAACGATCCTGTCGCGCATGAGTGGCATCAAGTCGTCCCGGTCGACCCCCGCGCCGAAGATGCCGAAAATCCCGCTGCTTGTCAGCAGCAAAGGCCATCCATCGCCTACTGAAACGCAACTTCGGCGAAACTGCGGAGCTTTCGCGAATGCAGTCGCTCGGATTCCTGCTGCTTGAGCCGTTCCAGCGCCTTCAAACCGATCTCGAGATGCTGGCCGACGCGGCGGCGGTAGAATTCGCTGGCCATGCCCGCGAGCTTGATCTCGCCGTGCAGCGGCTTGTCGGAGACGCACAGCAGCGTGCCGTAGGGCACGCGAAAGCGGTAACCGTTGGCGGCAATCGCGGCCGATTCCATGTCGAGCGCAACCGCGCGCGACTGCGACAAGCGGCGAATGACATCGGGCCCGCTGATCTCCCAATTGCGGTTGTCGACGCTCGCGACGGTGCCGGTACGCATCAGGCGCTTGAGCTCGAAACCTTCGAGCCCGGTGACGTCCTCGACGGCCTCCTCGAGCGCCACCTGCATCTCCGCGAGCGCCGGGATCGGCACCCACAGCGGCAACTCACGATCGAGCACATGGTCCTCGCGCACATAGCCATGCGCGAGCACGTAGTCGCCGAGCCGCTGCGTGTTGCGCAGGCCCGCGCAATGGCCGAGCATCAGCCAGGCATGGGGCCGCAGCACGGCGACATGGTCGGTGACGTTGCGCGCGTTCGACGGACCGGTGCCGATGTTGATCAGGGTGATGCCGCGATAGCCGGGCGCGACCAGATGAAAGGCCGGCATCTGCGGCGCCCGCGCGGGCGCAACGCCTGTCGTCGCGCCGCCGCTGCGCGTGATCACGTTGCCTGGAGCAACGAAAGCGTCGAGGCCGGCCTCGCCAGCCTGAAGCCGCTGCTGGCAGAGCTGCGCGAAGGCGTCGACGTAGAACTGGTAGTTGGTGAAGATCACGAAGTTCTGGAAATATTCGGGGTCCGTGCCCGTGTAATGGTAGAGCCGGCGCAGCGAGTAATCGACGCGGGCTGCCCGAAACAGGGACAGCGGCTCGGGCGCGCCGGGCTGAAGCTCGAAAGTGCCATCGGCGATGGCATCGTCCATGGTGGCCAGATCCGGCACGTCGAACGCATCGCGCAGCGACCGCGTCACCGACGAATTCTCGCTGGTGGTGATGGCGGCTTCGATGTTGATGTCGCGGCGGTAGGCGAAGTGAACGGGGATCGGTTCGCTGGACTCGCCGATTTCGACCGGGACGCCGTGGTTCTGGATCAATAGCCCGATCTGCTCGGTGAGATAGGTCCGGAACAGATCGGGACGCGTGACGCTGGTCTCGTGCACCCCGGGCCGCGCGACGAAGCCGTAGGCGAGACGCGAATCCAGCCGCGCATGCGTCGCGGTGGTGACACGGACGAAGGGATAGAAGGCCCGCACCCGCGTCGTGATTGCCTCGCCGTTGACGTAAGCTTCGAACCGGTCACGCAGGAACTTCGTGTTGCGCTCGTAGATCTCTTCGAGGCGGGCGACGGCGAGGCCAGCCTCGGAAAAGGACTCGGTCGCGACGGAGGGTGGGGATTGGATGGATTGCATTGTTCGACGCCGGGTTGCTGGGGCTGAATCGAGCTATAGCAAGAAAACTAAAGCAAAAAAGAAGCCGCCCGTCACTGCGAGCGTAGCGAAGCAATCCAGAAATCCCGCCGCGGAGGCAACCTGGATTGCTTCAATACGCTCGCAATGACGAAAGGAGGCGAGGATGCGCTTCCGCGCGTCACTTCTCCCTGAACGCCCGCATGAACTGGTCGTGCAGCGGCTTCATCAGATAGGACAGCATGGTGCGGTCGCCGGTCTGGACGAAGGCTTCCGCGGGCATGCCAGGGATCAGCCTGGAGTCACCGAGCTTGGCGACCTCTTCTGCGGACAGCGAGACGCGGATGGTGTAGTAGCTCTGGCCGGTGCGCTGATCGGTGGTGACGTCGGGCGAGACGCGGCTGACGACGCCGTTGAGCTCGGGCGTAGTGCGCTGGTTGAAGGCGGACAGGCGCAACAGAGTCTTCTGACCGATCTGCAGCTTGTCGATATCGACCGGATTGACCTTGGCTTCGACCTGGAGATCGTCGGCCTGCGGCACGATCAGCATGAGGGCGTCGCCGGCGGTGATGACACCACCAACGGTATGCACCGTCGATTGCAGCACCATGCCGTCCTGCGGCGCGCGGATGTCGACGCGGCGAAGCTGGTCCTCGGCGGCGACCTTGCGCTCGATCATTTCGCCGATCTTGTCGTTGGTCTCGCGCAGGTCCTTCGAGACCTCGCTGACCATGTCCTTGTCGACCTGGATGATCTGGAGCTCGGTCTCGGTGATCTTGCCCTTGGCCTGCGCGCGCGAGGCGATGTATTGCGCGCGCTCGCCGTTGAGGCGGGCGCTATCGCGTTCGAGCGTGGTCAGGCGCGAGATCTGCACCAGGTGTTTGTCATAGAGATCGCGGACACCGATCAGCTCCTGCTGCACCAGCGAGATTTCCCTGTCCTTGGCCCGCTCCTGCGCGGAGAGGCCCTCGATCTCCTCGTTGAGCTGCTGGATGCGCTCGCGCAGCTGCGCCTTCTGGCCGGCGCGCCCGTTGACGCGGACGTCGAACAGCTTGGTTTCGGCCGAGAGCAGCGCCTTGACGTCGGGATCGTTGCCGCGATCGAGCAGCGCTTGCGGGTAGTCGATCCTGTCGATCCCGCGCTGCTCGGCCTGGAGCCGCGCCGCACGCGCCTGCGCGGCGTCGAGATTTTTGGTGACGATGGCGAGGTTAGCCTTGGTGACGGTGTCGTCGAGCCGCACCACGATGTCGCCAGCCTTGACCACGTCGCCGTCGCGAGCACGCACCTCGCCGACGACGCCGCCGGTCGGATGCTGAACCTTCTTGACGTTGGATTCGACCACGATCTGACCCGGCGCGATCAGCGCGCCCGAGATCTGCACGGTCGACCCCCAGCCGCCGAGGCCGACCAGGAGGACCAGCACGATCCCAAGCCCGAGCATCAGGTGAAACCGGATCGACTGCCGTACGGTCCTCTTCGCGGCAGGCTTCGCCCCGCCGAGCGCCATCGTGCTCATGCCTTGGCTCCGCCTTCGCTGACGATCTTGATCGGCGCCGGCGGCGTCACGCGCGGCTGAAGCACCTGGGCGAGCACCTGCTCCTTCGGCCCGAAGGCCTGCATGCGGCCGTCGCGCAGCACCAGGATCTGGTCGACCGCTTCCACGCCGATCGGACGGTGCGCCACCACGATGACGATGGCGCCGCGCTCGCGCCCCGCGCGGATGGCGCGGGTCAGCGCTTCGTCGCCTTCGGTATCGAGATTGGAATTGGGCTCGTCGAGCACGATCAGGAACGGGTTGCCATAGAGCGCGCGCGCCAGCGCCACGCGCTGTGCCTGGCCCGCGGAGAGCGCCGTGCCCTGCTCTCCGACCTGGGTGTTGTAGCCCTCGCGCATCTTGATGATCATCTCGTGCACGCCGGCTTCCTTGGCGGCAGCGATGATGCCGTCAGAGGTGGCCTCGGGATCGAAGCGGCTGATGTTCTGCGCGATCGTGCCGCCGAATAATTCGACGTCCTGCGGCAGATAGCCGATATGGCGGCCAAGCACGTCCGACGACCACTGGTCGAGCGCCGCGCCGTCGAGCCGCACCTTGCCGCGGACCGGTTGCCAGACGCCGACCAGCGCGCGGATCAGCGACGACTTGCCGGAGCCGCTCGGTCCGATCACGCCGAGGCCGTTGCCGGCTTCGAGCGCAAAGGTGATGTCCTGCACGATGAGACGCTGGTCGCCCGGCGGCACCATGGCGATGCCTTCGACCGAGAGGCGGCTGGTGGGCGCCTGTAACTGAGTCGGCATCGTCTGCGCCGGCATCTGCTCCAGAAGGCGGGTCAGGCGGTGCCAGCTCTGGCGTGCCGCGACAAAGGATTTCCAGTGCGCGATCGCGAGGTCGACCGGCGCAAGCGCACGGGCTGAGAGGATCGAGCCGGCGATGATGATGCCGGCGGTCGCTTCCTGGTGGATGACCAGATAGGCGCCGACCGCGAGCACGGCCGATTGCAACATCATGCGCAGAACTTTTGCGACCGCGCCGAGACCGCCGGCGACGTCGCTCGCACGCTGGTTGCCGTCGAGATATTTTTCGTTGGCCTCGCTCCAGCGCGCGTTCATCCGGCCGGCCATGCCCATCGACACCATGACTTCGGCATTGCGGCGGCTGGCCTGGGCGAGATCGTTGCGCTGGGCGGCAAGCCCCATCGCCTCTTTCGCCGGCTGGCGGGACATGAACTCGGTGACCAGCGTCAGCCCGACCAGGATGACGGCGCCGACCAGCGCGGTGACGCCAATCATGACGTGGAAGGCGAAGCAGATGGCGAGATAGAGCGGCAGCCAGGGCAGGTCGAAGAACGCGCTCGGGCCCATGCCGCCAAGAAAGGAGCGGACATTGTCGAGATCGCGCAGCGGCTGAAGCCCCTCGTTGCGGCTGCCGACCAGCAGCGGCAGGCGCACGATGGTGTCGAACACCCGCTTGTTCAGGGCTTCGTCCAGCGCGGTGCCGACCCGACCCAGGATCCGATTGCGGATCATGTCCAGCACGCCCTGCGCCATATAGAGGAAACTGGCGAGGACGATCAGGCCGACCAGGGTCGGAATGCTGCGGCTCGGCAGCACCCGGTCGTAGACCTCCAGCATGAAGATCGACCCGGTCAGATAGAGCAGGTTGATCATGCAGCTCATCAAGCCGACGCCGACAAACGCCGTGCGACAGGCGCGCAGCGCATCACCGAGCTCTGAGCGGCGGACGCCGGGAACGGCTGCCATCAGTCTGATCTCTTTCGGGTAGGGGCCAAAGCCCCTGATTTCAAAGGCAAATTCAGGAGTAATTGACCCGGATTAACATCGCGTTTGCGCTCATCGCCCAACGCAGTCGAACACCCGGGACCCCTATAGCCCACATCACCCGCGACCGGCCTTGCACGCAAGTCCGGAATCCCACGATCTTGCGGCTTTTTCTTGCAGACATGTCACCTCTCCCCGGGCGGGGAGAGGTCAAAAGTTCGATCAATTGAACTCGGGCGCCATTAGAACCGGCCGCCGCCGCGGACCAGCCGCACCACCAGCAGCAGGATGACCGCGCCGATCGCGGAATAGATGATCTCCGAGATCAGTCCGGTGCCGATGTGAATGCCAAGCTTCGGAAACAGGAAGCTTGCCACCAGCGCGCCGGCGATGCCGACCACGATGTCGCCGATGATGCCGAACCCGGTTCCGCGCACCACCTTGCCGGCCAACCAACCAGCCACCAGGCCGACGAACAGGATGACAAGCAGGCCTTCATTGGAAATGTACATAAGTGAGGTCCCTCTCCGTGAACGGTTCCATGGAAGCGGAACCGGGATGAACGAGGTCTGAATGCTGTTCCCCGCTCGCCGCTTGGAGTCCAAAATCACGACAGTGCGGTGACCGGCTCCGCCAGCACGCACCGTGCCGCCCGGCCCGGCCCGACCTCCACGCTCCCAGGCAGCTGCTCCAGACAGCGCGGCTGGGCTACGGCGCAGCGGGGCGCAAAGGAGCAGTTGTGCGGCTTCTCGCCGAGCGACGGCGGGGTGCCGGGGATGGTCTCGAGCCGCTGTCCCCGCTTGGCCCCGTGGACGGTCGAGGCGAGCAGACCCTTGGCGTAGGGATGCACCGGCGACCGGACGATGTCGCGAAGCGTGCCCTGCTCCACGATCTGGCCGGCATACATCACCGCGACCCGGTCGCAGATCTCGATGGCGACCCCGATGTCATGGGTGACGAAGATAACGGACATGCCGAACTCGCGCTGCAATTCACGCAACAGCAGCAGGATCTGGATCTGCACGGTAGCATCGAGCGCGGTGGTCGGCTCATCCGCGAGCAATATCTTGGGACGACAGGCGAGCGCCAGCGCGATCATGGCGCGCTGACGCATGCCGCCGGACATCTCGTGCGGATAGGCATCGAGCCGGCGTTTTGCGGAAGGAATGCGCACGACATCGAGCATTTCGAGTGCGCGCGCCCTGCCCTCCGCATACGACTTGCCCTCGTGACGCACCACGCTTTCGGCGATCTGCGCGCCGATGGTGTAGACCGGGTCGAGCGCGAGCGCCGGCTCCTGAAAGATCATCGACACGGTCTGGCCGCGGAACGACGACAGTTGCTCGTCGTTCATGGCGAGCACGTCGCGGCCCATCACGTTGACCTTGCCCGTGATCTGCGTGCGCTTCTTCGGCAACAGCCGCATCAGTGCACGCAAGGTCACGCTTTTGCCCGAACCGGACTCGCCGAGCAGGCCCAGCACCTCGCCGTCGCCGAGCGAGAGGCTGAGATCGTTCACGGCATAGACCGTGCGCTCACCGGTGAAGCGGATATTGAGGCCTGAGATCTCGACGAGCTTTGTCATGACGGTAGTTTCGGCAGCCGAGCGTGGTAGTCGGTGGCGCGCTGGAACGCGGCGCCGATGGTGAGCAGCGTCGCTTCATCGAACGAGCGGCCGATCAGCTGCATGCCGATCGGAAGACCGCTTTTGGTGAAGCCCGAGGGCACCGTGAGCGACGGCAGGCCGAGGTAATTCACCGGACGGGTGAACAGCGTCAGCCGCTGCAACAGCGCCGGCGCATTCGGCCCGCCGCCAACGTCGCTCTCCTCGATCGTCGGCGCCGGCACGGGCGAAGCCGGTGCGATGATCGCGTCGACGCCAGCCGTGGCTGCATTGTGCGCGGCAAGTGCCGGCCCGCGCCAGCGCATTGCCTCAAGATAGGTGATGGCGGGGACGGCGAGCCCGTTCTGAAGCCGCATCAACACCTGCGGACCATAATCCTGCGGCCGCTCGATCATCCAGCGCTTGTGGAAGGCGGCGGCTTCGGCTGCAAGCACGAGTTGGCTTGCCGAGGACAATTGCCGCTGATCGGGCAGCTCGACCGTGACGATGTCGGCGCCCTCACGCTTGAGCAGCGCGATGGTCTCGTCCAGCACGCGCGCAACCTCGCCGTCGAGATCGTCGACATAGAAGGACGAGGGGACGCCGACCTTGAGGCCCTTCAGCGAGCCCTTGGTCGCGCCGACATAGTCAGACAGCGGCTCACGGCTCGCGGTCGAATCCTCGGGATCGGGGCCGGCCATCAGCGCCAGCAGCAGCGCGCAATCCTCGGCGGTGCGGGCGAGCGGGCCGACCGTGTCGAGCGACTGCGACAGCGGCATCGCGCCGGCGCGGCTGACGCGGCCGACCGTGGTCTTCAATCCCGTGACGCCGCAGAAATGCGCGGGCATGCGGATCGAGCCGCCGGTGTCGGAGCCAAGCGCGGCATAGGTCAATCGCGCCGCGACCGCCGAGCCGGAGCCGGACGACGAGCCGCCGGTAATGTGCGCCACGTTCCAGGGATTGCGCACCGGACCGTAATGGGCGTTATGGCCGGTCGGGCCATAGGCGAATTCGGCGAGATGCAACGTGCCGAGCCGAACCTGGCCGGCGTCCTTCAGCCGCTGCAAGGCAGTCGAGGTGACGGTCGGAACGAAATCGCGGCGGATCAGCGAGCCGCAGGTCGCGATGTGCCCTGCGTCGTAGTACATATCCTTGTGCGCGAGCGGCACGCCGTGCAACGGACCGCGGACTTCGCCCTTGGCGAGTTCGGCGTCGGCGGCATCGGCGGCCTTCAGCGCCGCCTCTGCCTCGATCGACATGAAAGCGTTGAGATGCGGCTGCCATTGCGCGATGCGATGCAGCAGCGCGCGCGTCACCTCATGCGAGGACACCTGCTTCATCGCGATTGCGCGCGCGACCTCGGTGAGCGTCATCAATGCAGGCTCGGTGCTCATTTCGAGACCTTGGCAGTCTGCGCGATCGGATAGAACGCGGGCTCTAGATCGAACGGCAACGTGCCGGCAATGGCCGCAAAGCCCTCGAAGGCCGGTCCGATGGAATTGGAGATGCGCGTCGCAATCTCATCGTCGACGGGAACACCTGCGACCTGTGCCGTCGCCTTGATCTCTTTTGTCGTCGGTCTCGTCATGCGGTTTCCTCCTTCGGCGCGCGGCTATGGCCTGAACCCGGGATCGCCATGTAGCACGCGGCCTCATGGCCCATATTATCCAGCGCGGTGAGTTTTGGTGTCGCATTTGCGCAGAGCGGCTCCGCAAACGGGCAACGGGTATGGAAGCGGCAGCCCGAGGGTGGATCGATCGGATTGGGCGGATCGCCCGTGATCGGCGGCGTCTCGGTGCGACGATCCGGATCCGAAGACGGCATCGCGGCAAGGAGTGCGCGCGTATAGGGATGTGCCGGCTGGTCCCAGACCTCGTCGACCGGGCCGAGCTCGACGACCTCGCCGAGATACATCACCAGCACACGATCGCTGATGTAGCGGACGACGTTGAGATCGTGGCTGATGAAGAGATAGGTCAGGCCGAACTCGCTCTTGAGATCGGCGAGCAAATTGAGCACCTGCGCCTCGACAGATTTGTCGAGCGCGGAGACCGCTTCGTCGAGAATCACTAGACGCGGCGATAGGGCCAACGCACGCGCGATGTTGACGCGCTGGCGCTGGCCACCGGATATCTCATGGGGGTAGCGGTTGGCGAAGTTTGCGGGAACCAGGCCCACCTTGCCCAGCAGCTCGCGCGCCAGCACGCGCGCAGCGCCGTCGGCCATACCGTGCACCTTTGGGCCGAAGGCGATCGATTCCTCAATTGTCAGGCGCGGATTGAGCGAGGCGTAGGAGTCCTGGAACACCATCTGCATGCCGCGGCGCAGCTCGCGCAGGGAGAGCGACTGGCCGACGCTCATGCCGTCATAGATGATGTCGCCGGTGTCGCGCGGCATCAGATGCATGAGCAGCCGCGCGGTGGTCGATTTGCCGCAACCGGACTCGCCGACGATGCCGACGGTCTCGCCCTTGGCGACAGAGAAGGAAACATTGTCGACGGCACGCACGGTGCGCTTTGCGGCGAACAGGCCGCCTCGCACCGGAAAATGCTTGGTCAGGCCGTTGACCTGAAGCAGCGGTTGGGCGACGCCGCCGAGGTCTTCGATCGGCTCCAGCATCGTGACGGACGCGTTGGTTTCGCTCATGGCTAGTTCCTGATGTCCATGGCGCTGCGCAGGCCGTCCGAGAGCAGGTTGAAGCAGATCGAGACCGCGAAGATCATCGCACCGGGGAGCGCGGCGACCCAGGGATTGACATAGATCGCGGTCCGCAAGGTATTCAACATCAGGCCCCATTCCGGCTCCGGCGGTTTGGTGCCGAGACCCAGGAAGGACAGGCCTGCCGCGAGGATCATCGAGACCGAGATGAGGCTGGTCGCATAGACGAAGATCGAACCGAGCACATTGCCGAGGATATGCACGCGCATGATGGTGAATGGACCGGCACCGGAGGCGCGCGCGGCATCGACGAAGTCCATGTTGCGCACGCCCGTCGTGACGCTTTCGGCGACGCGGGTGATCTGCGGCACGAACACGACCGTCAACGACACGATGGAATTGAGGATGCCCGCGCCCAGCGCGCCAGAGATCGCGATCGCCAGCAGCACGGACGGAAAGGCATAGAACACGTCGATCGTGCGCATGATCGCGGTGTTGAGCTTGCCGCCGACATAGCCGGCAACGAGGCCGAGCGACGTGCCGATGCAGAAGGCGAGGATCACGGGCAAAATGCCGATGAGAAGCGACAGCCGGCCGCCATAGATCAGTCGCGCCAGCATGTCGCGACCGAGCTCGTCGGTGCCGAGCGGGTAGCCTGATGTGCCGATGTGCCGAAGGCGCCGGATCATCGAGCCCTTGTACGGATCTTCCAGACCGAGCCACGGCGCAACGATCGCGGACAGGAAGATCAGCAGCAGCACCAGCGCGCAGACCATGCTGACCTTGTCGCGCCGGACACGACGGCCCACGGTCGCCCAATAGCCGCGCGCCTTGGTCGCGGGCGCGGACTGAAGCGCGGCGTCGGAGGTGACGGAGAGCGGAAGATCGGTCATAGCCGCACTTTCCGATGTCGTCCCGGCCTAGTGCGCAATTGCGCACGGAGGGGCCGGGACCCATAACCACGACCGGCCATTTGGCGAGGACTCGTCGTTGCCGTCTCGTTCCACAACCACCTTTCGGGGTTATGGGTCCCGGCCTTCGCCGGGACGACACTGAATGTGTGGCACCTCATCCCGCTAACCCCGCTTGATGCGCGGGTCGATCGCGGCTTGCGCGATATCGACCAGCAGATTGAGGAAGACGAAGAACAGCGCCAGGATCAGGATCGTGCCCTGGAGCAGCGGCAGGTCGCGCTGGAAGATCGCCGAGTTGAGCAGGAAGCCCGAGCCCGGCCAGGAGAACACGGTCTCGATCAGGATCGAGCCGCCGAGCATGTAACCGAGCTGAAGTCCCATCACCGCGAGCGCGGTGGGCGCGGCGTTCTTGATGACGTGGCGGAACCCGCCGCGCTCATGCAGGCCCTTTGCACGCAGCGCCTCGACGAAATCCTGGCTGAGAATGTCGCCGGTCAGCGCGCGCACCGTGCGGGTGACGATGCCCATCGGGATCACCGAGGTCGTGATCGCCGGCAGCACGAGATATTGCAAATGCGCCCAGTCCCAGGCCCAGGCGGCCGAGCCGCCGGGTCCGGCGCCGACGGCGGGCAGCCAGTTCAACTGGACCGAGAAGATGATGACGAGCACCATACCGAGCCAATAATGCGGCACCGAAACGCCGGCGATGGCAAACGACGTCGCCAGCTTGTCGATCCAGGTTTCGCGGAAATAGCCGGCGATCAGGCCGAGCAGGATGCCCATGGTGAAGCCGATGATCGCCGCCGCAATCGCCAGCGTGACGGTGTTGCTGACCGCACGCATGACCTCGGCCAGCACCGGGCGGCCCGTGGCGATGGAATTGCCGAGATCGCCATGAAGCGCGCGGAGCAGCCAAAGCCCGAACTGCACCGGCAGCGGGCGGTCGAAACCGTAGGCGGTGCGGAGCTGCGCGGCGAGCTCCTGCGAGGCGTCGGCCGGCAGCACGGCCACCAGCGGATCGCCCGGCGTGATGTGCACGAGCAGAAAACACACCAGCGCGACGCTGATGACGATCGGAACGACGTAGACGATGCGTCTGGCGATATAGGCGAGCACTGAATTACCTGACGGGATGTCGCACGAATGGGTGCGCGGGCTACAGTAAGGGACGCACGATGAGAGGGTTCCCTCCCCCCTTGCGGGGGAGGGTTAGGGAGAGGGGTGGCCACACAAGGACCGCCCGTGTGAACCCCCTTCCCCAACCCCCTCCCCACAAGGGGGAGGGGAGCCCTATCAGCGTGCTCTCCTCACTAGTTCATCGACACCAGCGAGAAGTCGATGAACCAGCTCTTCGGCTGCACGACGCCCGTCACCTTCGGGCTGATGGCACGGGGGCCGACGTCGTGGGCGACATAGAGGAAGGCTGCGTCGTCGACGGAGGCCGCGTGCAGTTCGGCGAGCGCGGCGTCACGCGCGGCGGGATCGAAGGTCTGCCGCGCCTTCTTCACGAGCTCGTCGAACTTGGGATTGTTGATGAAACCCCAATTGTTCGAGACCGGCGGGGCCATGCCCGATTGCAGGAAGCGCACCAGCGCGAAGAACGGATCCATCGCCGCGTAGGTGACGTTGGTCGCGTTCGAGCCGTTGGCGCTGGGGTCCTTGGCGCCGCGGCGCCAATTGGTGAACAGCGTATTCCACTCGATGACGTCGAGCTGCACATCAAAATAGCATTCGGCCAGCGCCTGCTGCAGATATTCGTTCATCGGCAGCGGCTGCATCTGTCCCGAGCCGGACGCCGAGGTCTGGGTCTTCACCGTCAGCTTCTTGTTCGGGCCGAATCCTGCCTCCTGCATCAGCTTCTGCGCAGCAGCCTTGTCGTACTTGATCTCGAAGGTCGGCTTGCCGCGCCAGGGATGGCCGGGCTCGAAGGTGCCGGTCGCCGGCACCATCAGCCCCGCGAGCAGGCCATCCTTGAGGCCTTCGCGATCAACGCAGAGGTTTGCCGCCTTACGCACGCGGATGTCGTTCCATGGCGAGCCCTCGACGCGCGAGAACTGCCACGGCCAGACATGCGGCTGCTCGTTGGCGTAGAGCTTGAAGCCGCGCTGCTTTAATTCGGGCAACGCGTCCGGCGCCGGTGCCTCGACCCAATCGACCTGCCCGGAGAGCAGCGCCGCGGTGCGCGCATTTGCTTCCGGCATCGGGAGGAGCACCATTTTGTCGACCTTGGGCACGCGGTCCTTGTTCCAGTAGCTCGCATTCTTGACCAGCTCGAGCCGCTCGCGCGGGGTGAACGCGGCCATCTTCCACGGGCCGGTGCCCGCGGCGTCCTTGGCAAACGCGGTCCACGCGGCCTGCGATTTCGCCTTGGCGTCAGCGCCTTCCGCCTTTTCGTAGAAATGCTGCCACTTCGCCGGGCTCGCCATGAAGAGATTGGTGAGGTTGATCGGCAGGAAGCTGTCGGGCTCCTTGGTGGTGAGCTCGACCGTCATGTCGTCGATCTTCTTCGCCGACGCCAGCGTCGGCATGCGCGAGGCCGTGACGCCGACCTGGCTGGCGTCGAATTGCGGCGCGTCCTGCTTCAGCACCTTCTCGACATTCCACACCACGGCGTCTGCATTGAACGGTGAGCCGTCATGGAAGGTGACGCCCGGCCGCAGCTTGAAAGTCCATTTGGTCTTGTCGGCATCGTCGACCTTCCACTCGGTGGCAAGGCCGGGAATCACCACGCTCGCCTTGTCGGCCGAGGACAGATCCCAGCCGGTCAGCGCGTCATACATGGTGAGGCCGGTGAAGCGGTTGCCCTCAAAGCCCTGATCGGGCTGGCCCAGCGTGCGCGGAATGTCGGCGGCAGTCATGGCGATGCGCAGCACCGTTTCGGCACTGGCCGCGCGCGGCCACGCAGCCGCGCTACTGAGCGCCAGCAACGCGATCAGCGCCGCGCGGGTCTTGTTCTTATTGATAAGCATTGACTCAATCCTTTTCCGGCTTCGATGACTAATTTTGATGCAATCGTATGCAATGCCTATGCCAATGGGGAAACTTATTCTGCAAATTGCCCCTGCGACGACAAGTCCTTGTGATGACGCCTGGGTGAAAGCACCTTGCTGCCTATTCTGGCATCAAGATTGCAGGTTTGGCTCCGATTGTCCTTGAAGCCTTCCCTGGAGTTTTGGCCCATGCGTATCCGACTATCGACGTGTTTCGCCGTGCTTGTGCTGGCGTTGTCCGCGATTCCCGCGGGCGCCGAGACGGTGCTGCGCTACGGCATCTCGATGGCGGACATCCCGCTGACCACCGGCCAGCCCGATCGCGGCGCCGGCGCCTACCAGTTCACGGCCTACACCATCTACGATCCGCTCGTGGCCTGGGAAATGGACGTCGCCGACCGGCCGGGAAAGCTGGTGCCGGGACTGGCCACCGAGTGGAAAGTCGATGCCGAGAACAAGACCAAATGGCGCTTCACCTTGCGCAAGGGCGTGAAGTTTCACGACGGCAGCGAGTTCAACGCCGATGCCGTGATCTGGAATCTGGACAAGGTGCTCAACGACAAGGCGCCGCAATTCGACAAGCGCCAGAGCGCCCAGGTCAAGACCCGCCTGCCCTCGGTCGCGAGCTACGCCAAGATCGACGACTCCACGGTGGAGATCACCACCAAGACGGTCGATTCCTTCTTTCCCTATCAGATGCTGTGGTTCCTGGTGTCGAGCCCGACGCAATACGAGAAGCTCGGCAAGGACTGGGACAAGTTCGCGAGCCAGCCTTCGGGGACGGGCCCGTTCAAATTGACAAAACTGGTGCCGCGCGAGCTCGCCGAGCTCACGAAGAATCCGGATTACTGGAACAAGAAGCGCATTCCCAAGGTCGACAAGCTCGTGCTGGTGCCGATGCCGGAAGCGCTGACGCGCACCAATGCGCTGCTGGCCGGGCAAGTCGATCTGATCGAAACGCCGGCGCCGGATGCCGTGCCGCAGCTCAAGGCCGCCGGCATGAAGCTCGTCGACAACGTCACGCCGCATGTCTGGAATTATCATCTGAGCGTGCTGCCGGGTTCGCCCTGGACCGACATCCGCCTGCGCAAGGCGCTGAACCTCGCGATCGATCGTGAAGCCGTGGTGGGTCTGATGAATGGCCTTGCGAAACCCGCAAAGGGACAGGTCGATCCGTCGAGCCCCTGGTTCGGCAAGCCGAGCTTCGAGCTGAAATACGATGTCGCCGCCGCCAAGAAGCTGGTCGAGGAAGCCGGCTACTCCAAGGCGAAGCCGTTGAAGGCCACCTTCATCATCGCACAGGGCGGCACCGGCCAGATGCTGTCGCTGCCGATGAACGAATTCTTGCAGCAGAGCTTCAAGGAGATCGGCATTGACATCGATTTCAAGGTCGTCGAGCTCGAGACACTCTATACCCACTGGCGCAAGGGCGCGGCCGACGAGATGAACGCAGGCATTACCGCCAACAACATCGCCTACGTCACCTCCGACCCGCTCTACGCCATCGTCCGCTTCTTCCATTCGAGCCAGATCGCGCCGGTCGGCGTCAACTGGGGCGGCTATAAAAATCCGAAGGTCGACGCACTAATCGACGAGGCCAAGCAGACCTTCGACAGCACCAAGCAGGACGAGCTGCTGGCGCAGGCGCACGCGCTGATCGTCGACGACGCCACGCTGGTATGGGTGGTGCACGACACCAACCCGCACGCGCTGTCGCCCAAGGTCAAGCAGTTCGTGCAGGCGCAGCACTGGTTCCAGGACCTCACGACGATCGGGGCGGAGTGAGGCGACGGCTCAACCCTCTGCCGTCGTCCTGGCGAAAGCCAGGACCCATAACCACCGAATTCGTTTGGCAAAGATTGGTGGTTGGCCGCTCGCCGTAACGACTTCTGCCTGGGGTAATGGGTCCTGGCCTTCGCCAGGACGACAGCGAGTGTGTGGTTAGCTTCAAACCGCGCATCTGCTCCGCTACTTCGTCAGCAGCGCATAGGCCCCGGTCCAACCCTCGGCCGGTGGATTGACCTGGAATTCCTTGATGCGCACTTCATAGAGCTTGAACAGCTTTTCCAGCGTGTCGGCATCTTCGCTCCCGCGGCCGCGTTCGATCGCGTCCAGCGCGCCCTGCCAGTCGCGGCTGCGGTAGCAGGCGAGCATTTCGATGGTGACGTTGCGCAGCCGCTGGAACGCGCCCGAATGCATCACGTCCGCGCGGCCGGCGATGGCGTAGATCACTTCCGGCTCGGTCTTGCCCTTGACCATGATGAAGTCGAGCTCGAGAATCGCGAACTTGTCCTTGGCCGCGAGCGCGGTCCTCGAGCCGACGATAATGGGAAAGCCGTACTCCTTCGACTGGCCTTCGAGGCGCGACGCCAGGTTGACGCTGTCGCCGAGCACGGAATAGTTCTTCTTCAGGTCGGAGCCCATGTTGCCGACCACGCCGATGCCGGTGTTGAGACCGATACCGACATTGAGCGGGATGTAGACGTGGCCGCCATCGATGGCTTCCTGCTCGCGGTCCTTGTTCACCGCGTCGATCTTCTCCAGCATCTGGATCGCCGCCTCACAGGCGTTGACCTCGTGCTCGGCATCGTCGAGCGGCGCGTTCCAGAACGCCATGATGGCGTCGCCCATATATTTGTCGATATAGCCCTTCTGATCGATGATCACGTCGGTCAGCGGAGTCAGGAAACGGTTCATCAGCGCGATGAGGCCTTGCGGATCGTGCTTGTAGGTTTCCGATATGGTGGTGAAGCCGCGCACGTCGGAGAACATGATCGTCATTTCGCGCTCCTCGCCGCCGAGGACGAGCTTTTCCGGTGACTGCGCGAGTTGCTCGACCAGCACCGGCGACATGTATTGCGCGAACATGCCGCGGATCTGCACGCGCTGCCGCTGCTCGCGCACGAAGCTCGCGAAGATCAGCGTCAGATAGATCGCGGTGGTCGAGAGCAGCGGATACGTGAAGTCGATCAGATAGCGGTGCTGCGCATAGAAGAACCAGGACACTCCGATCAGGATCGCGGCGAAGGTCGCGCCGGCGAGCACGAGGCGGACCGGTCCGAGGTTCGGCGTGAAGATGATGACGAGCAAGCCGATGACGAGCGCGGCGAGCAGCTCGACGCCGAGCGCATAGTTCGGCTGGGATATCACCGCGCCGCTCAGCACGCTCTCCAGCACCTGGGCGTGGATCTCGACGCCAGGCATGTTCGAGGACACCGGCGTGGTCTTGATGTCATTGAGCCCAACCGCGGAGGTGCCGATCAGCACCAGCTTGCCGGCGATCTTGTTCGGCGGCACGGTATTGTCGAGCACGTCGGCAGCCGAGACGTAGATCGAGGGATCCTGGCGCGCATAATGCACCCAGAGCTGACCGTTCCTGTCGGTTGGGATCTCCACGCCCTTGAGACGCACGGCCCGCACGCCGGTCTTGTCGGTCCGAACCAGCAGCGTCGGCGTGCCCGTGACGACGCGCAAAATCTCGAGGCTGAGCGAGGGCATGACCATGCCCTGGGCGCGCATGATCATCGGCACGCGTCGGATCAGGCCGTCGCGCTCGGTCTTGATCGAGAACAGGCCGCGGCCGGCCGCGACCTTCTCGATCTCGGGCACGTTGCGCAACAGCCCGGGAAATTCGAACAGGAAGCGTTCAGCGCCCTCCTCGCCGACCGTCGCGACGCCGGTGAAGGGCAGCGACTTGTCGACCTCGGACGAAATCGCCCGCTGCCCGGTCTCGCCCAGGATCACGCGCGAGCGCTTGATCGCTTCGGAGAGGATCTGGTCGTTGCTCGGCAGCTCGCGCAGCCTGGCGCGGGTGGCGTCGTCCAGGTACCGCATCTGGCTCGCGACCAGATCCGGATTGAGCCGATCAGCCTCCGAGAACACGACGTCGAAGCCGATCGCGACTGCCCCGTGACTGGTGAGGTTCTGGATCAGGTCGGCGATCCGCGTCCGCGGCCACGGCCACTGGCCAAGCCTGGCGAGGCTCTTGTCGTCGATGTCGACGATCGTGACCGGCCGCGCCGCCTTGTGGCGCGGATCGATCAACTGAAACATGTCGAAGGTGCGCAGCCGCAGTTCCTGGATCGGCGGCGGATCCCAGAGGCGAGCGCCGGCAAATACGACGAGCAGCGCAAGGCACATCAGCCGCGCAAACCCCAACTTCCGCGCAAACCACCGCCGCAGGATCTTGAGACGTTTCATGGTGGCTGGACTTCCTGCCTCGCATCATGCCGTGCGCCGATCATGGAGCGCCGGCCCGCGATTGGCCATTCCTGAATGCGGAGGATTATGGATTTTTTGCCGCGGTCATGCCGCGGGCCGGTCGCGCGAAGGCATTGGCATTCCCTAGGCGTGGAAGATGAAATCGCTAGCCTTGAGACTTGCGGCAATCACGTTCTTGAGCAGCACCGACTCGTTCTCCGTAATCGGCGCGCCTTCCGGCTGCGTGACCTGCTGATGCCAGGTCACCAGCGTGTCGTCGGTGCCCTGCTGCTGGGAAATCGTGAGACTGCCGATGGAGCCGACATCCGAGAACTGCCGCAGGTCGATCTTGTCCAGATCGATCGTGAAGTCGTTGATGGTGTGCGAGAAATCGGTGACTGGATGCCCGTTATGGTCATACCCGATCGCAGCCGGCGCGAACACGAACTGATCCTTGCCACCGCCGCCGGTCAGCGTGTCGTTGGTATCGGTGGCGAAAATGACGTCCTTGCCGCCGGCGCCTTGCAGGCTGACGCCCAGGCTGGTGTCGCCAGCCTCGTTGAAGATGAAGTGGACGGTGTCGAACAGGCCCGTGGTCTTGTCCGTCACCGTCAGTGTGATCTGGTCAGTCGCGGGCGGGGTGGCTCCTGGACTGTAGGTGACGCCGTCGGCTAGGACCGAGTTGATATCGTCGAGGTTGCCGCAAGCGGTCCCCGGATCGACGCTACTGTCCGGATCTTGCCCGGTTACGGCCGTCATCTTGAAGTCGTCCGTCGCGGCACCGGAATCGGTATCAACGACCGAGAGACCGGTGATGGAGTCGGTGTTCGGCTCGTTGGTGTGCCAGACCTGGAAGTGATCGGTGTTGATGACAGGGCCGCTGGCGGGGGGCGCCGTCACTTTCGTATCGATAGTGGTGAGGTCGTGCGAGACAGGCGTCGTGCCGCCGGTGCCCGTCGCCGTAAGATCGATCGTCGCGGGCGACGAGGAATCGGTGATTGCACCGATATAGGTGTCGTCGAGGGCATGCACGCCCAACGCATCCGGCGTCCCGGTGAAGCCGTCGGCCGGCACGAAGCGGATCAGCGTATCCAGGCTCAGCACCAGCGCACTCGTGTTGCTGACCGCCCCGACATCAACCCATTGATCGGTGCCGACGAGCTCGTACTGCCAGACGCCCTGATCCGAGGTGGCACTATCCGCGCTAACCGCGATGGCCTGGAATCTCGCGCCGTCGTCGGCGTCGTCAAACTTGCCGGCGAACAGGGCGCTGACCGCGGTCCCATCCGGATCGGTGCTATCGCCACGGACCGAGGCCAGCGTCGCGTCACCCAGAGTCGGGGCATCGTTGCTGCCGGCGATGTTGATGACGATGACGCTGTTACCGGTTCCGGTCGGCGTATGGCCGTCGTCCGGCACGATCGTGTATTGTAGCGACAGCGTGTGGCCGGCGGCAAGGAAGTCGAAGGTCTCGCTGCCTGAATTGAAGTCCCACGTAAACGTGGTGTGGGTGGCGGTGCCATCGAGAATGTCCCCGGGCTGCACGGCCAGATAGTTGAGCAGCGTCGCGCTCGAGGGCTCGCCGACATAGTCGGTCTGGGGCTCGCCGTCGAAATAGATATCGAGATGATCGACCGCGGCCGTCACGTGATCGGTGGCATCGGCATCCGAAACCGTCAGCGTACCATGCTTCACCAGCTCCGTATTCGTCTCAAGCAGATCCGCGCCAGAATGGTCGTCCGTTCCGACCGTGATCGCGGGCGCATCGTTCTTGCCGGTGATCGTGATCGTGACCTCGGCTGTATCCGTCTTGCCCTGATGGTCATCAAGAGTGACGGTAGAGACTACCTTGGCGCTCTGGTTCTCGCCGAGGAAGTCCAGCGCGCCGTCGGCGATCGAATAGCTCCAGGTGACGGTGCCATTGTTCAGCCCGGCCTGCGGTAGAAGCGTCAGTCCGCTCTTGAGCGCCGCGATCTCGTCGGGCGTGAGCGACGAGGTGAGATTAGTGCTGTGATCGGCGCCAAGCGAGGTCACGGCCTGGCCGGTGATCTGTGCCGTGGGCAGGTCGGTCAAATCGATGTCGGTGAAGGCAATCGCGCCGGTCGAGGGCGTTGACGTATCGGACGTGGCGAAGTCGCCGGTGGCGTCCGCCTGCTCGGAGACGCCCCCCGCCAACACGCCGCCGGCGGTGAAGGCCGGCGCGTGATCGTCGGTCATCGTGATCAGCGTGTGGCCGGTGCCGTCGTCGCTCCCGGCGAAATGGGCATTGCTGTAGTCGGCACCGGACAGGGTCAGGCTGATGTGATTTCCGTCCGCATCGGTCACCGTCAGCACGCCGCCGGTGGAGGGATTGCTGTTGGCGACATAGACCGCGCTGGTACCGAGCCCGTACTTGATGGTCGACAGATCGATTGTGTCGTTCGTGGACAGCGCGCCGATAGAGCCGCCAAAGGCCGATGTATCGATCTGAAGATGGGCGCCGTCGCCGTCGAGTGTGATCGTCTGCGTGACCGTGCCGTCGAGCTTCAGCAACGCGCCGACGTCGACGGTGACCGAGCCCGAGCCCCACACCGAGCCGAACAGCGTCAGCGCCCCGTCATGGACCTCGATGCTGCCGGCATTGGCGATGGTACCCGTGATCGACGCCGTGCCCCAGCTGTCGATGGTCGCGCAATTCTCGACGCTCAGCCCGGTCCCGGAGATCGACGCGCCATGCAGGTCGATGGCACCGTGGTTGACGATGGACGACGCGTTGCCGAAGACGCCCGAGCCGGCGACCGTCCAGGTGCCGCTGGACTCGTTGTTGAACGTCGCGGTAGCAACCGAGATATTGCCGTTGATGTGGCCGGCATTGTTGATCGTGATGGCGCCGCCGGTCTCGACGATGGCGTAGGTCGCGGCGGTCACGGTCGAGGCGAGGGCAGGTCCGATCGTTCCGGTGGCGGAATTGTCGATCTGCGCGATGCCGGTCGCGTTCTCCTGGATGAAGATCGCCGCATGGGCGCTCGGGGCCACGATCGATCCGGTATTGGTGATATGGGTCGAGCCGGTCGCACCGACTTCGTTCTGCGTCACGCGGATGGCGGCGAGGCTCGTGCTGGTGATAGCACCGTGATTGACGATGGTGACGTCGCCGCTGCCGTTAGCGATGGCATGCACGCCGACCTCGCCGGTAGCGGAGCCATTAATGGTGACGTTGACGTCGCCGCCTCCGTGATCGAAGGCGCCGATTGCGGTACCTGCTGAGGCAATCGAGGATGTCGCACCGGTCGTGACCGTGAGGTTGCCGGCACCCCAGGTGAACGCCTCGATGCCGTAGCCCGCATCGGCGATAATCGTTGCATCGCTCGTGACGGTGACGTCGCCCTTGACTGCATTCGAGAACGTTCCGGCCCCGCCGGGCTTATAGCCGGCGATGATCCCGCCGGGAGTGGTGCCGTCGTTATTCGAGGTCGAGCCGGAGTGGATCGTGCCATGGGCCTCGACCGAGATCGTACTGCCGATGCCCCCAGCGATCGCGGTGGCGTAGTTGACCGCCACGATGCCGGTGCTGCCAGACGTGATGCTGTCGCCATTCGCCATGGTAACGCTGACGTCGCCCGCATCGATGCTGTAAGCCCTGATGCCGTAGCTCGTCGCACCCGAGATCGTAACATTTGCGCCAAGCGTGACCGTCACGTCGCCAGTGCCGCCGCTCAATGCCGAGGCGTTGATACCGACGCTTTGGGTACCGGAGACCGAAATCGTGGTCCCGGCGAAGCTGGTCACCCTGACGTCGCCATTGCCGTAATTGTAGGCGTCGATGCCATAGCCCGCCGCGGCGTTGATGTTGGCGTGATTGCTGATGATGACGGTGCCGTTGACGTTGGTATTGGCGCTCGATCCGGTCGTGGCACCGGTGTAGCCGGCCTGAATGCCCGCCGGCGTGTTGCCGCTCTGGTTCAGGGTGCTGCCGGAATTGATCGTGCCGTAGGTCGTGACGGTGATGGTGCTGCCGTCCGAGGCGTCGATCGAATTTGCTCGATTGACCGCGATGATGGCCGAGCTGCCCGACGTGACGACGCTTCCGGCCTCCGTCGTGACGGTCTCGCTGCCGCTGCCATAGCTGCGCGCGCGGATACCGTAGACGGAGCTGCCGGTGACGGTACCGCCGGCGTCAACGGCGATGTCCCCGTTGCCCTGCGTGGTCGCGTCGATGCCGTATGCGCCGCCAATAGCGCCGCCGAGCTGGGTGATCGAAATGCCGCCGGCGCTGGCGCTGTTCAAATTCTCGACAAGAACGCCGACCGAATTCGCGCCGGTGCCGGTCGCCTGGCCGGTGAGATTGTTGACAGTGATATCGCCGGCGCCGGTCGCGCTGTCGCGCAACCAGATGCCGTGGCCGGCGAGGCCCTTGATGTCGCCGGTCGCCGTGAACGAGATATCGCCGGTACCGTTCTGAGTGACGGCGACGCCGTTGGCCGCGCCAGTCAGTGCACCGGTGGGCGTGAGAACGATCTTGGCGGGCGTTGCGGATGTGCCGCCCGATGCGGTGAAGTCGAGTGCATCGCCGCTCGATGTCGTGATATCGGCCGCGCCCTTGATCGTGAACGTGCCGGCTTTCGTCGACTGACCGGCAATGGTGCCGGTGAAGCTCTGGCCCGCCACCTTGTCGAGCTGGAGCGTATCGGCGCCGCCGGCAAAGGCAATGGTCTGCGCCGTCGCCCCCGCGAGCTCAAGTGTCGCGCCCTTATCGATGATGACCGAGCCGACACCGCTGAGGCCGCCGGCGAGGTTGAGCGTGCCGGCCTGCACCTCGATGGTGCCGGTGTTCGTGACCATCGCCGAAACGGTGTTGGAGCCGGATACACCGTAGAGATTGCCGGCATTGCTCAGGCTGCCGCCGTTGATCGAGACGTCGGTCAGATAGAGCTTTGAGGTGCCGTCGACCGCAATCGTCCCGCCGGAATTGGTGACGATGACGCTCGCAAGCTTCAGCGTGCCGCCATGGACCGCCATGATATCGGCGGAGTTGACGATCAGGTCACCGGAAATATCGAGTTCACCACCGTTCGCCTGAATCAGATTGTGATTGGTGATGGTGTGGAGGATGGCAGGATCTATCGTCAGCGTACCGCTGGTCACCGTGATCGTGCCGGTGTTGGTGATGTCGGCGTTGTTGATCGCGCTCGTGCCAGTCGATTCCAGCGTACCGGCAATCGTCACCGTGCCGCCGTCGATGGTCGCGCCCTGGAGATCGAGTGTCGAGCCGGACTCGACCGAGACATGACCGCTGCCGGTGTCGGTCACCGTCATCCCGATCAGCTTCAGTGTCCCGTGATTGATCGCCGCCAACGTGCCGGTGTTTGCGATGGCTTCGCCGCTGATGTCGAGCTCGGCGCCATTGGCCCGGAGGATGCCGTCATTCGCGATCGAGGTTGCGGAGCTCGTCGCCAACAGCGTCAACGCGCCGAGAGTTGCCTCGATCAAATAGTTGTTCGAGATGTTGGCGTCGGTAATCGCAGTTGTGCCGGTCGAATTCAGCGTACCCGAAACAATGAGCGCGCCGCCGGTCAGGCTTGCACCGTTCAATGTCAGCTTGCTGCTTGCATCGACCTTGACCGTGCCATGATTGGCGATTGCGGTGCCCGCAACAGTCACGTCATCCAGCGTCAGTATGACGCCGCTCTCAACCGTCACGGCAGAGCTGCTCAGCGTCGCGCCGCCATCGATCTTGCTGGCGCCGGTGACGTCGATCGTGCCGAGACCGTCGATCGTACCCCCGCTGATCGTCGCGCCGTTCACTGTCAGCTTGCCGGTGGCGTCGACCGTGATGTTGCCAGCATTCGCAACCGTCGAGCCCTGGTCGATCGTCAGCGCGCCGTTCGCCAGCACTTCGATCGTGCCGGTGCTCGCGTTGGTGACCGTCTCGTGGTCGAGAGCATTGCCGGTGCCGCTGACCTTGAAGGCCGCGTTGTTGTTCAGGATGCCGCCGCTCAGCACCGCAGCGCCGGTCAGGTCGATCTCGCCGTTGCCGGTGACCGTGCCGGCACCGTTGATTGTGGCGCCGTCGATCGTCAGTTTGCCCGTGGCGTCGACGGTGACGTTGCCGGCATTGGCAACCGTCGAGCCCTGGTCGATCGTCAGCGCGCCGTTCGCCAGCACCTCGATGGTGCCGGTCGTCGCATTCGTGATCGTCTCATGGTCCAGCGCGTTGCCGGTGCCGCTGACCTTGAACACTGCATTGTTGTTCAGGATGCCGCCGCTCAGCACCGCAGCGCCGGTCAGGTCGATCTCGCCGCTGTCCGTGACCGTGCCGACACCACTGATCGTGGTGCCGTTGACCGTCAGCTTGCCGTTGGCATCGATCGTGACGTTGCCGGTGTTGGCGACGGTCGAACCCTGGTCGATCGTCAGCGCGCCGTTCGCCAGCACCTCGATGGTGCCGGTCGTCGCATTCGTGATCGTCTCGTGGTCGAGCGCATTGCCGGTGCCGCTGACCTTGAAGGCCGCGTTGTTGTTCAGGATGCCGCCGCTCAGCACCGCAGCGCCGGTCAGGTCGATCTCGCCGTTGCCGGTGACCGTGCCGGCACCGTTGATTGTGGCGCCATTGACCGTCAGCTTGCCGTTAGCATCGATCGTCACGCTGCCGGTGTTGGTAACCGTCGAACCCTGGTCGATCGTCAGCCAGCCATTCGCCAGCACCTTGATCGTGCCGCTGGAGGTGTTGGAGGCGGTCTCGTGGGCGAACTCCGCAGTGCCCTTGACGTTGACCGCGCCTGAATTGTTCAGCGTGCCGTCCTTGAGGACGCTGGTGCCGTCGAGTTCCAGCGTGCCGGCGATGGTGACCGTGCCACCGCTGATGGTGGCGGTGTCGACGATCAGCGTCGTGCCGGCATCGGCCTTCAGCGTGCCGCCGGCATTGTTAATTGCGGCGAGCGTCTTCAGCGTGCCGCCGGACAGCTCAATCGTGCCGGAATTGGTGATCGTGGTACCGCCAGCGAAATCGCCACCGGCCGCAAGCGTCAGATAACCGGCATTGGTGAGTACGCTACTATCCCGGAACTCGGCCTTGCCACCAACCGAAATCGTGCTTGCCGTGAAATTGGTGAGCTTCGAATCGGCCTTGAGGCTGATCTCGCCCGCAATCGTCAGCGCACTCTTGTTGATGACTTCTGGTGCCGTGTGGCCGGCCGTGGTGTCGTAGTCGTTCATCGTGATCGACTTGGCATACGCAGCCGCGTCGATCGTCACCGGATAGGACGGCGTCAGCCCATGCAGCTGGTCGGTGATGACGATGACGTCGTCATTGATGGTCGGGACCGTGCCGGTTGCCCAGTTGGCCGCATCCTTCCAGAAGCCGCCCGAGGGAGCGCCGGGCTTGTCGGTCGCGATCCACACCACGGCGGGAGCGTCGGTGCCGGTGATCGTGACGGTGATGGTCTGCTGGGAGGTGGCGCCTTGCGCGTCCTTGAGCGTCACGGTGTAGACCAGCGTCAGCACCTCACCCTTGGGGATGAAGTCGGCGAGATAGACCGGCAGGTCAGCCAGCGACCAGTTGATGGTGCCGGTTCCGTCTCCGGTGCTGTCGGCGCCCGCCGCGATCGCGACCGACATCGCGCTCTGGAACGCCGCAAGCGGCCCCGGCGGAACGGTGCCATCAGGCAGGGTCGCGCTGGTCAACGCCACCGACACCGTATGCTTGTCGGTGAGATCGACGTCGTCGAAGCTCAGCGTGCCCGTCGTCGGAACATCGCTGGTGAGCGGGCCACCCGGCACGCTGGTGCCGCCTTCGAAGATGATGGTCGGAACGCTGGTGGTGATCACCGGCTTGTCGTTGGTGCCGGTGATCGTGATGGTGATGTCGATGGTCGACGTTTCGGGATTGACCGAGAAATTATTGTTGACGCGGACCTTGTAGGTCAGCGTCAACGTTTCGCCCGCCGCGAGGAAGTCGAAGACGTGGTCGGGAATCGTGTAGGTCCAGACCGCCGAGCCGTTGTTGTTGTTACCGGCGGCTGCGGCGACGCTGATCTGGATCTGCGTTGCCGCGATGTCTTGCTTCTGGAGTGCAGAGAGCGCGCCGGTGACATCCTGCTGGCTGGCGTTCTTGTAGACAAAGTTCGGCGTATCGCCGAGGTCTATGCTCACCGTCGGCAGATCGGCCAGGTTTTGATCGACGAAGGTGATGCGACCGGAGATGGTATCGTAATGAGTTGTGTCGCCGGTCGTGTCCGCGCGCTCGGTAAACCCGAACGCCGTCTTCACATTGCCGTTGAGATCGAGGCTTTGACGAACGGGCGGGCCCGGAATGCGGGTGCTGGTCGACGGATCATGGCCGGACGCCGGCGATCCCGGGTCAGGGAGATGCGTGAAGGTCGCGGTCGCGGTGGCACCGGTATCCGTCTTGATGAAGACAATGTTGCCGGTCTGCGTGATCGAGTCGGTGAAGTTCTGGGTCAGCTTGGTGTTGCTGTTGTTGTCCGTGAACTTCAGCGTGAACACGTCCGTGATCAGCTTCTGGATGTCCGGCGACATCAGGGCATTGGAGATCGAGACGTTGCCGCCGCTGATCTGGATCATCTGGCCGGCCTGGTTGACCGTCGCGATCGGCAGCAGCGTGACCTTGTCGAACAGGATGTAGGAGCCCGTCGTGCCGTTCGGCTCGACCAGCACCTGGAAGCTCGCCTGCGGCTGCGGATCGCCGCCGCCGGCGGGAACGACGAAGTTGATCTGGCTCAGCACCGCCGTGCCGCGGATGCCCATGGTGGCGACCGGCGTGTCGACCTTCATGTCGCCATGCTTGGCGGTCTCACCGGCAACGAAGGTGATGGTGCCCGCGACCAGACTGAGCAGAGAGGAATTGTTCGACCCGTTGGGGTCGTAGACCATGTCGTTCAGCACCATCCGCGCGTTAGAGGACAGGCCGAACACCGTGCCGTCGATGAACGTGATGCCGAGCGTCGAGTCGCCACCGGTCGAGACCACGTCGCCCTTCTCGACGTTGTCGCCGTTGTTCAGGATGACGGAGACGCCGTTACGGACCGCGGTCGCGCTGCCGGAGAGCTTGGTGACGTGACCGATGACCTGCGCGGCGGCAATGCCGGAGGCGGCCTGCGCGTATTGCACATGGCCGGTGAGTGCGTTGACGACGTCGCCGGTGAGATGCGCGCCGTCGGGCGAGGCGATCGCCGCGCGCTTGTCGCCCCTGAAATAATCGTGAACGACGAAATCGTGCCCGTCATGGGACAGCACGAGGTCGAGACCGGCGCGCTTGAAATCGCCGTTGAAGATCAGGTTCGGGTCGGGAACGACGAAAGCGCCGTCAGGCACGTGGCCGTGTGCCTTCGCGGTAAAGGAATCGACGTGGCCATCGGCGGGCGATCGGGAACCCAAGCCGTCCAAGGAAATCGCGGCGTCAAATTTGCCAGCGTAATTCAATCGGGGCACCAAAAAAGGAGTTAAAATCTAAGTAAGTATCGCTCGCCTAAACTTGCATATCATTACCAAGTCCTTAGCGAAACCACCTATTGCTTGTGTGATTTGGCATCACCAAGCGGTCGATGCTCTCAGGCGGCTGGGCGTCCGCAGAGAAGCCAAAGTAGTTTTTGAAATACTCATAAGTAAAGTAGCGCTTATTTCCGCTCATTTCCAGTAACCCCATGTATTCCATTGTAGAAATTCTACAATAGATACTTCTGTCATCTTTTGTTCGTGGTGCCCCGCACCACCCTGCGGCAAATACGGAGCCAAATCTGTGATCCAGCTAACAGAACTCGTGAAATAGCGGGCCGTTAGCCATAAGGCGCAGAATCAGTTCCGCGACAACTTGTGCCTGCAATTGGTCCTTCTTCGCGGCAACTGCCGCCCTCCTAGCCGGCTAATCGTAAAATTTTACGCAATTTAAGCAGGCCCGTTTCAGCCTGTTGCCCGGTTTTGGGACCCCGGCCGGGCGCGTTAAGCAGAACAAAACCGCCTGCCTCGCACTATCTCCGCGAAAGCAACAAAGCCCGGCACGTACAGGTCGAGGGGGACCTGGCGAAGCCGGAAGGGGATGTCAGATGGAGACCGCTGCTCGCTCGCGCGCTTGGCGCGCAATCCTTGTGCTGTGCGGATTGATCCTGCTCGGATCGGCCGCCGAGCTTCGCGCTGGCACTCTGCTGTCGCCGGGAGCCGGCGTCCTCGTGCGCAAATCCGCCGAGCCGTTCGGCGTGTTCGCCTTCGCCATCTCCGCCGGCAGCCTGCAACAGAAATGGCTCGCGCTGAGGTCCATGCTCGACGATGACATGGTGCAGCTCGCGCTGTGCGACGGCGACCGGGACAATTGCGCTTCGCCCGCTGCGCTGAAACTGCTCGCCATCGTCGACCAGGCCCGCAGCCGTGACGGCCGCGCCCTGCTCGGCGAAACCAATCGCGCCATCAACCTCGCCATCCGTGCCGCCGATGACGGTTCCGAGGACGTCTGGAGCTCACCTCTCGCGACTTTCGCGCGTGGCGCCGGAGATTGCGAGGACTATGCCATTGCCAAGCTCGCCGCCCTGCGGCTCGCAGGCGTCGCCACCGAAGATCTCCGCATCGTCGTGGTGCGTGACGTCAGGGCCGGCGAAGAGCATGCGGTTGTCGCTGCACGGCTCGACGGCCACTGGCTGATGCTCGACAACCGCCGCATGGCAATGGTCGAGGACGACGTCGCACGGAGCTACCAGCCGCTGTTCGTGCTCTATCAATCGGCCGTGCTGAAATATGTCGACGAATCTGTGCGATTCTCGATGATCGCCGCCGAGGCGCGTTGATCTTGTTGTCGCCCGGTGGCTCCGTCCGGGCTACCAGTATAAAGTACGCTTACCCCACAAAGCCATTTCGCCGCGCGATTCGGGACGCTAGCATGGCCGCGGCTATGCGGGGGCGACTGGAATGCGGTTCATCGTGCTGACTGTGCTTGCGCTGCTGGCCTTGCCGGCGGCTCCAGGCTTCGCACAATCCAGCCCGTCCGACCGCTCCGTCGCCGACAGGCTGCCGCTGTTCGTCAGGAACAACTGCCAGCAGATCCGCGATCCCGGCAATCAATTGTTCTGCGGTGATGCCGAGCTTGCCGCCGCCGCCGAGAAGCTGAGCACGGGAATCGAGGCGCGGCTTGCCCGCCTGCCCGATCGCCTGCCCGGAATCGAGGAGAACGCGATCTGGGTTCGCCAGCGCAATCTCGGTTGCGGCATCGTCGGTCAGACCGCGATCCGCACCGACGATTTCGACCGGGTGAAGGCATGTCTTCTCAAGGTGACCGATGAGCGCGCCGCGATCGTGCGCGATCCGGATTTCGACTGTCTCGCCGCCAACACCGCCGCGGGCGCGCTGATCTGTGCGGACCCGTCGCTGGCGCTGGCCGAGACCGAGTTGAACAGCCAGGTCCTCGGCCTGATCGGCAAGCTCGATCCGACCGCGGCACGCTTTGCCTTCGCCGAATATGGCCGGTGGACGCGGGAGCGCGATCGCAAATGCAATCTGGTCGGCAAGGAGAACGTGCCGCTCGGGGAGCTCGAGTCCGCGGAGGACTGTCTCGCCGGCTATCTGAAGCACAAGGCCGACCAGATTGGCGCTGCGAAAGGCGATCCGAAGAAGGTGTTCGGCCGGCAGGTCGCAGCCCGCGCGCCCGATACCGATGCCGTCGATTTCTGCGCCGCACGAATCCACGCGGCCAATTCCTGCGGCAACTTCCTCCGCATCAACCGCGTCTACGCGCTCGACAGCCAGGTGGGCGAGCAGGAGGCGCAGGTCACGGGCGAAATCGAGATGGCCGTGCTGGCACCCTTCGCCACCTGTAGCAAGATCGCCACGACGTGCACGGGCACCTGCTGGGACGCCAGAACGGGCCGTCCGCAGCCAGGCGTCGGCACCAAGGAGCGCTCCGCAGACGCCTTCAATGTCACGCGCCGCCTACGGGTCCAGCGCACGTTTGCGTTTGTCAAAGCCGCCGATGGCTGGCGCTGCCGGGAAGACGAGTTGGCCCCGGTGAATTCAGGCACCGCGGGTGGGGGATCGTAGGGCTGTGTCCTCTCCCTCGCCCCGTTCTTACGGGGTCGCGACGAGCTTCGCTCGCGCTGAGAGGGTTGGGGTGAGGGGCTGCTTCAGCGAATCCGGCGACAGTTGGACTCGCGGACAGCCCCTTCACCCGGAATTTGCTGCGCAAATTCCGGCCTCTCCCCGCATGCGGGGAGAGGCGAAGAAATCAAAACATCAGATTGTCCTTCACCAGAACCCAGCGGCCGCCCTTGACCTGCTGCACCTGGGTGATGGTGTTGGCGAGGTGGTCGGTCTTCGAGAATTTGGTCGGCGGCGAGTTGAAGATGTCGAGGAACTTGTCGCCCGATTCCAGCGCGTCCAGCATCTTCTGGCCGGTCAGATCCTTGCCCGCCTTGTTGGCGTAGAACGCGAACGTCATCACCGCGTTGTAGCCAATGATGGCCTGCGTGTTGGCATCGGTGCTGAACATCTTCTTGTAATTGACCAGCCAGTCTTTCACCTTGCCCTTTGCGGTGTCCTCGTAGGGGATCTCGAATCCGGACGCCGCATAGAGCCCTTCGACCGCCTCCTTGCCGAGCATGGGCACCTCCATCACATTGGTTGGCGTCGCGCCGAGGAAGGTGACGTCCCAGCCGAGCTTCTTGGCTTCCGTCATCGCGCCGATGGGCTCACGGAGCACAGCGCCGAGCACGACGAGGTCGCAGCTGTCGGACTTCATCTTGGCGACCTGCGCGCTGAAGTCGGAGGCACCGCGCTTGTAGCTCGTGATCGAGGCCGGCTGGACCTTCATGGCAGTGAGCTGCTGGTTGAAGCCGTCGAGCACGTTCTTCCCGTACTCGTCGTCCTGATGCATGATGCATGGCTTCTTGAAGTTCTTCCACTCCATCATGTATTTCAGCGCCGCCCGCGTGCTCTCCACATAGGGCAGCAGATTGTTGAACTTCAGCCGCTCCTGCGGCTTGGCGGGATCGAACTTGAACGTGAACTCCGCCGCCGTCAGCGGGAACAGCTGAAGCACGCCGGCGTCGAGCAGGATATCCTGCGCCGCCAGGACAGTCGGCGAACCCATTGGCCCCACCATCGCGAAGATCTTGTCGCGCTCGATCAGCTTCTGCGATGCGAGCACAGCCTTCTTCGGGTCGTAGCCGCTGTCCTCGACCACAAGCCGAATCTTTCGCCCCTGGACGCCGCCGGCGGCGTTGATCTCCTCGACCGCCATCTTCATGCCGTTCGAGACCGGCACGCCCCAGCCTTTGATCGGCCCCGACAGATCTTGATGGGTGCCGATGACGATCTCGGAGGCCGAGATGCCTTCATTGGTGACCTTGGTTTGCGCGACGGCCGGCAAACAGGTGAGCACCACCGCGCCTGCCGCAAAGCCGAACGTTCTCAACGATCTCGACATTGACGTCTCCTCTCCTTGGGGCCCTTATGGTGCGAAGGGTGGGGCCATCACTCCTTCGCTGTTGTTCAAACAAGATTGTTCAAGCCACCGCCCGCGCCGGGTACATCGCGTCGATTTCGGCGGCGTAACGCTTGTTCACGAAGCCGCGCTTCAGTTTCATGGTCGGCGTCAGCTCCTCGTCCTCCGGAGTGAGCTGGCGTTCGATCAGATAGAATCTCTTGATGGTCTCGACACGGGCGAAATTGGCGTTGACCGCTTCGATCTCGCGCCAAATCAGGTCCTGGATCTCCGTCGCGCGGCACAGGCTGGCATAATTGGTGAAGGGGATGTCGTGGTCTTGCGCGAATTTCTCGACATTCTCCTGGTCGATCATCACGAGGCAGGTGAGGTATGGCCGCTTGTCGCCGATCACCACGGAGTCCGAGATGTAGGGCGAGAATTTCAGCTGGTTCTCGATCTCGGACGGCGTGATGTTCTTGCCGCCGGAGGTGATAATGATGTCCTTCATTCGGTCGGTGATACGGACGAAGCCCTCATTGTCGATGGTGCCGACGTCGCCGGTATGCAGCCAGCCGCGATGGTCGATGGTCTCTGCTGTCCTCTCCGGCTGGTTCAGATAGCCCATGAACAGGAAGTCGCCCCTGATCAGGATTTCCCCGTCGGGCGACAGCGCCACTTCACCCCACGACACCGCCTTGCCGACCGAGCCGAGCTTGATCCGCTCCGCCGGCATCATGGTGGCGACCCCGCAATTCTCGGTCTGGCCGTAGACCTCGTGGATGTCGATCCCGAGCGCGAGATACCAGCGGATCAGCTCCGGCGCGATCGGCGCCGCGCCGGTGAAGGCGATGCGGCAACGATCGAGCCCGATCATGCGCCGGATGTTGCGGAAGGCGAGCCGGTAAGCGATGCCATTGGCGAGCCGCAACAACAGCGGCGGCGGCTTCCCTTCCATCCTGCAATCGACCATGCGATAGCCGATATCGATGGCGCGGCGGTAGACCCATTGCTGCAGCGGCGTCGCATCCTTCAGGGCGATGGTGATCGCGGAATAGAATTTCTCCCAGATCCGCGGCACCGCGAGGAAGATGGTCGGCTGCACCTCGCGCAGATTATCCGGCACGGTCTCCGGACTCTCGGCAAAATTCATCACCGAGCCGAGCGCGACCGAGATGTAGTAGCCGCCGATCCGTTCGGCGACGTGGCAGAGCGGCAGGAAGATCAGCCGGTCCTCGTTCTCGCGCGCCGGAATGAAATCGTTGGCGTGCCGCATCTGGTGCGTGACGCTGCGGTTGGCGTGCATGGCGCCCTTGGGCGGGCCCGTGGTGCCGGATGTATAGACGAGGACCGCGAGATCGCTCCCGCTGCGACTGTCGATCATCTCCTGCCACAGCGCCTCACGGCCGGCCATGTGGTTGCGCCCGAGCGCACGGAACTCGTCGAGCGACATCACCATCTCATCGGAGAAGCCGCTGAGGCCCTCCATGTCGAACACGATGATCTTTCGCAGAGACGGACAGCGTGCGCGGCAGGCCAGGACCTTGTCGAGTTGCTCCTCGTCCTCGGCGAAGATCACTTTCGTCCGGGAATCGTTGACGAGATATTCGACCTGGGATGAGGCATCGGTTGGATAGATCCCGGAAGAGACGCCGCCGGCGCACAGAATGCCCATGTCGACATGGACCCATTCCGGCACGGCATTGGCGATGATGGAGGCAACGTCGCCGGGCCTGAAGTCGATGGCGTGCAGCGCGTAGGCGATCTCCTTCGAGATCTCCAGCCATTCGCGCCAGCTGGTCGGCTGCCAGATCCCGAATTTCTTCTCGCGTATAGCCGGCCTGTCGCCCCGCGTTTCCGCGGCGCGCAAAAAGCTCTTCGCGATGGTGTCAGCGACCGTCAGCACCGCCGGTCGGGCCATGCAAGTCTCCTCCTTGTCGCGTTCCCCTCCGCTGCCTGCCTTGCCGGCGGTCTATTGTTCCGGACGGGTCTCCCGATCTAACGCCAATTCTTCCTTCAACGCCAAGTCTTGCTTCAGGGCCAAGTCTTGCTTCAACGCCAAGTCTTCTTCTTTTTCCAGCGCCGCTCGCCTCGTGCGCCCGCTTCCTTGGCGCCAAGATAGAATTCCTGGATGTCCTTCGAATGCATCAAACGGTCGCAGCTGTCGTTCATCACGATCCGGCCGATCTCCAGCACATAGCCATAATGCGCCGTCTCCAGCGCCACCTTGGCGTTCTGCTCGACCAGCAGGATCGACATGCCCTGCTCCTCGTTGACGCGGCGTATGATAGCGAAGATCTCCTTCACCAGGATCGGCGACAGCCCGAGCGAGGGCTCGTCGAGCAGCAACAGCGTCGGCCGGTTCATCAGCGCGCGGCCGATCGCGAGCATCTGCTGCTCGCCGCCGGAGAGCTGTCCGGCCGGCTGGTTGATGCGCTCCTTCAGCCGCGGGAAATAGCCGTAGACGCGCTCCAGATCGTCCGCGACACCATCGCGATCGCTGCGCGGATAGGCGCCCATCATCAGGTTCTCGCGCACGGAGAGGAACGGGAACACCTCGCGTCCCTCCGGCACGTGGCTGAGGCCCAGCCGCACGATCCTGTCCGCCTCCATGCGCTGGATCGACTTGCCCATGAACTCGATGGCGCCCTTCTGCGGATCGAGAATGCCCGAGATCGTCTTGAGCACCGTGGTCTTGCCGGCGCCGTTGGCGCCCAGCAGCGTGACGATGCGGCCGCGCGGCACTTCGAGCGAGATGCCGCGGATCGCCATGATCGGCCCGTAATAGCTCTCGATGTTGGAGAGTTTCAGGATGATGTCTGGTGTCACCACGGCATCCATCGCGTCAGGCTCCCAGATAGGCGGCGACGACATCGGGGTGCTGTTGCACTTCGGCGGGCGAGCCCATCGCCAGGACCCGGCCGTAGTTCAGGGCGATGACGCGGTCGGAGACGCGGTTGACCAGTGACATGTCGTGCTCGACCATGAGCACGGTGACGCCGAGTTCGCTCTTCAAGTCGCGGATCCAGAACGACATGTCGTCGGTCTCCTCCACGTTGAGGCCCGAGGACGGTTCATCGAGCAAGATCAGCTTCGGCTCCGAGCATAGTGCGCGCGCCAGCTCGATCACCTTGCGCACGCCGTAGGGCAGACCCGAGATCAGCTTGTCGCGGTAAGGCTCGAGATCGAGGAATTCGATGACCTGCTCGACCCTGCGGCGATGCAGCTTTTCGTCGGCCCGTACGCTTGGCAGGAACAACAGCTCCTGCCAAAGCTGTGTGGTCGAATGCCGGTGGCGGCCAACCAACAGGTTCGACAGCACGGTCGCATTCTCGAACAGCTCGATGTTCTGGAACGTGCGGGCGATGCCGAGCCTTGCGATGTCATGGGGCGGCTGCTCGGTGATGTCCTGATCCTCGAAAAAGATGCGGCCCGAGGTCGGCCGGTAGATCCGCGAAATCAGGTTGAAAATCGAGCTCTTGCCGGCGCCGTTGGGCCCGATGATCGACAGGATCTCGCCCTTCTCGACCGCGAACGACACCGCATCGACGGCCTTCAGCCCGCCGAAGTGCAGCGACAAGCTCTCGGCGCGAAAATAGCTCATCGGTTGCGCTCCGACTTCACGTAGATCTTCTGCCGCTTGAAGGTGGCGCGCTTGTAGAGCGGGAACAGCTGGAAGAAGAGTTTGATCTTGAGCCAGCGGCCGTAAAGCCCGAGCGGCTCGAACAGCACGAACAATACGATGATGATGCCGTAGATCGCGCCTTTCAGGCCGTTGAGCGAGGCAAAGGCGGCGACCTTGGACTGGATATTGGCCGCGGCTTGCGTGCCCGCTCCGAAGGTCGCGGCAATGCCGGCGATGATGCCGGGCATGTCGTCCTTGAGGTAGGTCAGGAACGGATCGATCATCACGATGAAGATCGCTCCCAGCACCGCGCCGTGCAGGCTGAAGGTGCCGCCGATCAGGATCACGATGATGAACTCGATCGAGAGCTGGAGCGTGAACATCTCCGGCGAGATGAACGAGAGCTTGTGCGCGAACAGGACGCCGGCGAAGCCGGTGATCGCCGCGGAGATCGCAAAGGACTTCACCTTGTACAGCGCGACATTGACGCCCATGCTGCGCGCCGCGGTCTCGCTGTCGCGGATCGCGACGAAGGCGCGCCCCGTCGGCGAGCGCAACAGGTTGAGCGTGCCGACGATGGTCAGCACCAGCACGGCGAGGCAAAGGAAATAGAAAGTGGGGCTGTCGCGCGAGACGGCGACCCCAAACAGCGACACCGCCTTGATCCGCATGCCCTCGTTGCCGTTGGTGACGCTCTCCCAGCGCGCCAGAATCTCCTCGACGATGAAGGCGAAGGAGATGGTGGCGATGACGAGGTAGATGCCTTGCAGCCGCAGCGCGGGGAAGCCGACCAGCGCACCGATCAGCCCGGTCAGGAGCCCTGCGGCGAGAAAGTAGACCGGGAACGGCACACCATATTTCTGCAGATAGGCCGCCGTATACGCACCGATCGCGAGAAACGCCGCATGCCCGAGCGAGGCTTGCCCGGTGAAACCCGTCAAAATCAACAGCGCCACGCCGACTGTCGCGTAGATGCAGACGAAGACGAGCTGGCTCATCAGATAGCTGGAGAGCACATAGGGCGCGATCAGCAGCACGGCCAGCAGGAGACCGTATGAGACGTAATAGCCCGAATGCGGAAACAGCCTGATGTCGTCCTCGTAGTCGGTCTTGAACAGGAAGCGCATGCGTTCAGACCTTCTTGCGGACGTGAAGGCCGAACAGGCCTTCGGGCTTGAGCAAGAGCACGGCGAGCAGCACGATGTAGGGCGCGACGTCCTTCCAGCCCTCGGCCAGATAGAAGCCGGCCATACTCTCAATGACGCCGATCAGGACGCCGCCGACGACGGCGCCCGGGATCGAGCCGAAGCCGCCGAGCACGGCGGCCGGAAACGCTTTCAGGCCCAGCACGAGACCGACATTGGAATGGATGAAGGTGATCGGTGCCAGCAGCACGCCGGCGCAGGTCGCAACCGCCGCGCTGATCGCCCAGACGATCGACACCACGCGCTTGACCGGGATGCCCATGTAATAGGCCGCCAGCATGTTCTCGGAACTTGCGCGCATCGCGGTGCCGAGCGTGGTCTTGTTGAAGAACAGCCAGAGCAGCGCGCAGAGGATGACCGTCGCCGCGATCACCGAGAGCTTGTCATGGGCGAGCACCAGCGAACCGATCCGCAGCACGCCCTGGCTGAATGGCGTGTCGATCTTGAAATCATCGGTGCCCCAGATCATGCCGGAGACCGAGCGCAGGAAATAGCCGAGCCCGATGGTGGCCATGATGATGGAGAATTGCGGATAGCCGAGGATCGGCCGCACCACCACGCGCTCGGCCAGCATGCCGAACAGCGCCATCGCCGCCACCGCGCCGGCAAAGCCGACCCAGTAGTTCAGCCCCATCATGCCGATGAAGGTGAAGGCAAAGAAGCCGCCCAGCATCATCAAATCGCCCTGGGCGAAATTGACGACCTCGGTGGCCTTGTAGACGAGCACGAAGCCGAGCGCGATCAGGCCGTAGACGCAGCCGAGCGCAACACCGCTGACCAGCTGCTGAACGAAATCCAGCATCGTCGCGCATCCTCCCGATACAACCGGCGGTTCTTCCTGACCGCCTTGCCGCATCTTGTGTTCAGTCGCTACGCAGTCGTTTCGCTGCGTTCGCGCCATTCGTCCCTTCGCCAATTCAGCCTGAACCGCCAAGCGCTGTCAACAAACGGTGACTTGAAACGGTGACTTGCCTTTAGTCCTATCCGGATGACGGAATTTGCGGCAGCGCGATTCACGGTGCCGAAACATCTTCGGGTCATGGTCGCGAGCGATGCAAAACCGCAAGGTGTGGCCGTGATGAAGCGGGACGACTCGGCGCTCGAAGTCATGGGGTTAACGAAGCGTTTTGACCGTCTGGCGGTCGATAACCTCGATCTCACCATCCATGCCGGCGAATTCTATGCGCTGGTCGGCCCCAACGGTGCCGGCAAGACCACCACTTTGCGCATGGTTGCAGGCCTTTTGCGGCCCGATGCCGGCGCGGTCTCCATCTTCGGCATCGATGCGCTCCAAAACCCTGTCGCCGCCAAGCAGGTGATGGCGTGGGTCTCCGACGAGCCCATGATCTATGACAAGCTCACGCCGCTCGAATATCTCGAATTCGTGGCCGGTCTGTGGGGCATCGCACCATCCCTCTCGGAACCGGTCGCAGCGGAGCTCCTGAACTCGCTCGGGCTCGAGCCGCACCAGCATGAACGCTGCGAGGGTTTTTCCAAGGGCATGCGCCAGAAGGTCGCCCTCGCCGGCGCCCTGGTGCACGATCCCCGCCTCATCATCCTCGACGAGCCGCTGACGGGACTGGACGCCGTCTCCGCCCGCCATGTCAAGGGACTCCTCAGCGAGCGCGTCCGCGCCGGCTGCACCGTCATCATGACCACGCATATCCTCGAGGTCGCCGAACGCATGGCCGACCGCATCGGCGTGATCGCAGCCGGCCGCCTGGTTGCCGAGGGCACGCTGACCGAGCTGCGCCAGCAAAACGGGCACGCCGATACCAGTCTGGAAGATCTCTTCATCGCGCTGGTGACACTCCAGGAAGCCGCATGAGCTCGGCCACCGCGCTGTCCTGGTTCGCGCGCCACGAGTTCCGGCTCGCCTGGCGCGAATGGCTCGCCATGATGACCGGCGGGCGGCGCAAACGAACGCGTGCCGCGGTGATCGGCCTGCTGTTCTTCGCGGCGCTGCTGCACGTGCCGGCCTGGGCGGTGATCGGCCGCTTCGCCGACCTGCAATTGCCGCTCGACAAATCCTCGCTGATCGTGATTTCGGCGACGATTTTTCTCGCCTGGACGCTGATGCTGTCACAGGCGATCGAATCGGTGACCCGGGTTTTTTACGCACGCGCCGATCTCGACCTCATCATGTCCTCACCCGCGACACTGGCCAATCTGTTCTCGGTGCGCATCGCTGCGATCGCGCTCGCCATTACGGTGATGGCGCTGCTGTTCTCGACGCCTTTCATCGACGTGCTGGTATTCGGGGGCGGCGCGCGCTGGCTCGCAGCGTTCGGCGTCGTCGTCGCGATGGGCCTGTCGGCCGCAGCGATCGCGATCGCCGTCACCATCCTGCTGTTCCGCCTGATCGGTCCGGCGCGGACACGGTTCGTCGCCCAGATCCTCGCCGCCATCATCGGCGCCGGCTTCGTGATCGCGCTCCAGGTGGCCGCAATCATATCCTACGGCACGCTGTCGCGCTTCACCATCCTGACCTCGGGCACGATCGCCAACTACGCGCCCGATGCCGATAGCATCTGGTGGTGGCCGGCGCGGGCGGCGATGGGCGACGCCGAAGCGCTGCTGCTGCTCCTGGCGCTCGGGCTCGTGCTGCTCGGAAGCGTCATGGCGACCTTCTCGGGCCGCTTTGCGGACACGGCGATCGATGCCGCCGCCTATGCCGCGTCCGGCCGTCGCAGCGCGAAGGAGCGCCCGTTCCGCGGCGGATCGCGGCAGCATGCCCTGCGGCGCAAGGAATTTTCACTGCTCTGGCGCGATCCCTGGCTGATCTCGCAGACGCTGATGCAGCTGCTCTATCTGGTGCCGCCGGCGTTGCTGCTCTGGCGCAACTTTGCCGACAGCTCCGCGGCGCTGACGCTGATCACGCCCGTCATCGTCATGGCGGCGGGACAACTCGCCGGCGGGCTTGCCTGGCTGACGATCTCGGGCGAGGACGCGCCCGACCTGGTTGCGACCGCGCCGCTGACGCCGTCCAGCGTCATCCGCGCCAAGATCGAGGTGGTGCTGATCGCAATCGCCGTGATCTTCTGCCCGCTGATCGCGGCGGTAGCTTTCGCCTCGGCGTTCCAGGCCGCGGTCAGCGCCGGTGCGGTGATCGTCAGCGCGGCCTCCGCGACCGCAATCCAGCTCTGGTTCCGGGTGCAGGCCCGGCGCAGCCAATTCCGCCGCCGCCAGACCTCGTCGCGGCTTGCGACCTTCGCCGAGGCGTTCTCCTCGATCGGCTGGGCTGCCAGCGCCGCGCTGGTGCTCACGCTGCCCATCGTCGGTCTCGTCAGCGGCCTGATCACCGCGGGCCTCGTCGCCATCACCTGGAAGTTCAGCCCAAGGCGGGAGTGATAAAGGGCCGGCGTGAGGGTGGGACACTGACGCGCTGTTGATCGCGCGTCGTTGGCCACGCGCTGCATTGCAAGCTAGACTTTCCCCTGAAGTCATCGGGGATGGATTCATGCGACGACTGGTTTCGGCGGCTCTGGCGCTGTTCGGCGCATTCCTCTCGCCTGCCCTCGCCCAACAGCCACAACGCAGCGAATGCCTGGCGATGGCGAATGCGGCGCCACGCGTCATATCGGTCGCGTTCAGGCAGGCGGCGGCCGCGCCCGAGGTCGAGATTACCTATGCCGGACATTCCACCTATTTCATCGACACGCCCGGCGGCTTGCGCATCGCCACCGACTATAGCGGGGCCTACCAGGTGGGACGGCTGCCCGATGTCGTCACCATGAATCGGGCCCACAGCACGCACTACTCTTTATATCCCGACAAGCGCATTCCTCGTGTGCTGCATGGCTGGGGCGAGGACGGCAAGCCGGCCATCGTGTCGGAGCGCATCGGCGACACCTTCATTCGCAACGTCACCACCGACATCCGCCGCTATTTCGGCGACGATTCCGGCGCCGACATGATCCGCGACGGCAATTCGATCTTCATTTTCGAGGTCGCGGGCCTCTGCATCGGCCATCTCGGCCATCTTCACCACAAGCTCGACGACAGCCACTTTGCCCAGATCGGACGGCTCGACATCGTGATGGTGCCGATCGACGGCACCTACACCATGTCGCTCGACGGCGTCTCCGAGATCACCAAGCGGCTGCGCGCCTCGGTGGTGCTGCCGATGCACCGCTTCGCCACCCCGCTCGACGATTTCATGCAACGCATCGGCCAGCAGTTCGAGATCGACCGCCGCATGGAACGAAGTTTCCGGATCTCGAGGGATGCGTTGCCCTCGAAGCCGACGGTGATCATTCTCGACGGCGTCTGACGCGCAATTTTCTCCAAGTCGGCTGCCGCCCGATCGTGCTGATCTCCTGAGCATAGGAGATCGACATGACCGACTTTGCGAGATTATTGCACGCGGAGGGACCGAACCCCGAGCACGCGGCGGCGCTCCAGCTTTATGGCCGCTTCGTCGGAGATTGGGACGCCGAGATCACCGCCCATGGACCCGATGGAACGAAGCATACCGCCCCCGGCGAAATCCATTTCGGCTGGGTGCTGGAGGGCCGCGCCGTGCAGGACGTCTGGATCATTCCGCGCCCAACCGGCAGCCCGGCCTTGCCGATCGCCGGCAACTGGTACGGCACGACGCTGCGGGTCTACGATCCGACCATCGATGCTTGGCGGATCTCCTGGTTCGATCCCGGCCGCTGCATATTCCGCCAGCAGATCGGCCGTCCACGCAATGCCGACATCGCGCAGGAAGGCACGACCGAAGCCGGCGAACTGACGCGCTGGAGTTTTACGGAAATCACCGAGGATTTCTTCCACTGGCTCGGCGAGGTCAAGCCGGCCACTGCAACCGATTGGCGGCTGGTGGTCGATGTGAGGGCGAAGCGGCGCAAGGGTTGATGACGGCGCCGCCGTGCCCGCGATGACGGGTGCGGTTGCGCAACGCGCGCTGCTGCGCGCGATGACGAGGTGCTAGGCTCCCCCGAACAAGAAGCATACGTAAGGGGAGCGAACACCGATGGCAGCAAGCGGTCTGCCCGCCAACACGAGCGGGCTATTCGTCGAGCCGCGCGAGGACTGGCTCGCGCTGCATCGGGAGGAGATCATCGATCCCTCGCGGCCGATCGTCGATCCCCATCACCATCTCTGGAATCGCGGGCACCGCTATCTGATCGAGGAGATGGCGGCCGATATCGCCTCCGGCCACAACGTCACCGCCACCGTCTATGTCGACTGCCGCTCGATGTATCGTGCGCACGGGCCCGAGGCGTTCCGGCCGGTGGGCGAAGTCGAATTCGCCAATGGCGTCGCCGCGATGAGCGCCAGCGGCGGTTACGGCAAGGCCGCGATTTGCGCCGGCATCGTCAGCCACGTCAATCTGCTGCTCGGCGATGCCGCAGAACCGGTGCTGGAGGCCGAGATCGCGGCAGGCAATGGTCGCTTCCGCGGCATCCGGCATTCCTCGGCCTGGGACCAGGATCCTGCTGTCGCCGGCATGTATGCGAGCCGACCGCAGGGATTGCTGCAGGACCCGACCTTCCGCAAGGGCTTTGCCTGTCTCTCGCCGCTGAACCTGAGCTTCGACGCCTGGCTGTTCCATCCGCAGATCGGCGAGCTGACCGAGCTCGCCCGCGCATTTCCCGACACCAGGATCGTGCTCGACCATTGCGGCGGCCCGACCGGAATCGGCCGCTTTGCCGGACGGCGCGAGGCGGTGTTTCCGCAATGGCGCGCCTCGATCCAGGAGATGGCTAAATGCGAGAACGTGGTGGTGAAGCTCGGCGGGCTCGCGATGTGCCTGCTCGGCTACGACTTCCATTTGCGCGAGAGGCCGCCGTCATCCGAGGAGCTTGCCGCGGCCTGGCGGCCTTATATCGAGACCTGCATCGAGGCGTTCGGCGCGAGGCGCGCGATGTTCGAGAGCAATTTCCCGCCGGACAAGGGCCAGTGCAGCTACCAGGTGATCTTCAACGCCTTCAAGCGTATCGCGGCGCCCTTGAGCGAGACCGAGAAGACGGCGTTGTTCTCGCAGACCGCGAGCAATTTCTACCGGCTCGATTTGCCTTAAAGGGATTGGCGCCATGACGAGAAGGGGGCCGGGATGTTGATCCCGGCCCCTCTTCCGTCGTGACCGCTGGGAAGCGTCCTTGAAACTGATTGAACTCTAACCGGCGCCCATCAGCGAGGCCGGACGGCGCTCGCCTGTGGAGACGAAGATCTTCTTGAGCTTGTTGACGACGCGGATCAGGAAGCCGATCATCACGGGATTGGTCTTGCGGCAGAAGGCGATCTTCTTGACCTGGCCTTCGACATGCCATTTGGCATGCGCACCGTTGCGGAAGAAGATGACGTCGCCCGGGCCGTAGCGCTTCGGCGGCATGCCGTCGCTTTCGAGCACGATCGATCCTTCCATGATCATGATCGTCTCGTCGATGTCGTAGTACCAGTTGAATCGGCCTTCGGTGCAGGCCCATATGATGGTCGAAGCGGTGCCGTCGGCGCTGGTGGACAGGATGTGCGAGCGCGACACCGGATTGCCCTCGATGATCCAGGACGGCTCGATCGGCCGCAGCTCAAGCTCTACATTGCAACTGCTGATTTCAATCAATGTGCGCGACATCTGTTCCCCCAGGGGATAAAATATGATCCGCCGGGTCTCGGCCCGGATTGTTCAAAGATGGCGGGAACGCTAGTAGCCGGTTTTTAATTCTTTCTTACGCAGGGCCCGACAATCAGCCGCAAGTTGCAGACGCGAAACGGTTAACGTCCCAATTTCCCTGCAATTTCGCACACATGAACCCTTCTTTTTCGGGGTGCGACAAAGTGCGCGAAGCTATCTGAAAGGAGCCATACCGATGCCCCTCACCCCGGAGGTTCTCGCAGCTCAAGGCGAGGTCGTCGCCTGGCTCGGCAGCCTTGATGTCTCCTTCGCAACCGACGAGGAGCCCTGGTTCACCGTCGACGGCATCGAAAGCCCCTGGCAGATCGGCAGTGACGGCTCCGGCGGCGCGTTCGTGCTGCTGCCCTCTCAGAACGTACTCTACGTCTCGTCGGAAGGCCGCGCGGGAATCGTCGCGGAGAGTTTCGAGGCTTTCGTCCAGCTCGTTGTGGCGCGCCCCTATTGGCTCGACATCCTCAAATTTTCCGCCGGCGGTGACCTCCATGAGATGCGGCGGGCGGCGGACGCGCTGGAGGCGACACTCGACGACGAGGACGACGTCAACGAGGCCCGCGAGCAAATCCGCGGGGGTCTCGACCTGCCCGAGGCGAATGATCCGGTCGGTGCGCTCTACGACGCGGTGGCGGCCTCCGACGCCGTCGTGCGGGCCACCGACGGCAGCCCGTTCACGACGCTGTTTAACCGCTTCAGCATCGACAACAGCCCGATGCTGCGCAACGCGGCGGCGTAGTTACTTCGCCCATTCGCCCTTGCGAAACACCGGCACCTTGCTGCCGTCGGCCAGAATGCCGTCGATGTCGGTCTCGGCCGAGCCGATCATCCAGTCGATATGGATCAGGCTCTGGTTGCCGCCTTGCGCCGCGATCTGCTGCGGCGTGAGCTGCGCGCCGTTGACGAAGCACTTCGAATAGCACTGGCCGAGCGCGATGTGCGAGGCCGCGTTCTCGTCGAACAGCGTGTTGTAGAACAATAATCCACTCTGCGAGATCGGCGAGGAATGCGGCACCAGGGCCACCTCGCCGAGACGGCGCGCGCCCTCGTCGGTGTCGAGCACCTTGTTCAGGACCTCCTCGCCGCGCGAAGCCTTGGCGTCGACGATCCTGCCGTCCTCGAAGCGCACCGCGATGTTGTCGATCAGCGTGCCCTGGTAGGACAGCGGCTTCGAGCTCACGACATGGCCGTAGACGCGCCGGCAATGCGGCGTGGTGAAGACCTCTTCGGTCGGGATGTTGGCGTTGCAGCTGATGCCGTTCTTGGACAGCGAGGCCCCGCCCTCCCATTCATGACCATCGGCGAGGCCGATGGTGAGGTCGGTGCCCGGGCCCGAATACTGGAGCGCGCGGAAACGCTGGCCGTTGAGCCAGTTGGTGCGCTCCCGCAGCACCGCATTGTGGCTCGCCCAATTGGCCGGCGCGTCCTCGCGATCGACGCGGGACGCCGCGAAGATCGCGTCCGCGAGCTTGCCGATCGCGACCTCTTCAGGATCGTTCGGAAAGACTTGCTTCGCCCAGGACGGGCTCGGATAGGCAATGATGTTCCAGTTGGTGTCGAAATTGACGATCTTTTCCAGCGCCGGCTGATAGGCCATGGAATTGGCCTTGCTGGCGCGCGCGACCTTGGAAGCATCTTCGCCCGAGAGCAGCATCGGATTGTCGCCGACGATGGCAAGACGCGCGGTGTTGTTCGAGAACGCCTTGGCCATGCCCTCGTAGAGCCAGTTGGCGGCGCGATCGAAGCTGTCGTCGTGACCGTGACGGTAGCGCGCCAGCGTCATCTCTTCGTCCGAGAGTATGGGCGTCACGATGCCGGCGCCGGCCTTGTAGGCATGCACGGCAATCCGCCGCACCAGCGGCAATGCGATCGCAGGTGCCGTCAAGAGCAGATCCTGGCCCGGCCGCAAGCCCAGACCAACCTTCACCGCCACCTCGGCCAGCCGGTCGAGCTTCACGGGATCGATGGGAGTGGAAGTGATGCGTTGACCAGTCATGTCGGATCCTCTGCCGAACGTCTCTTGCTCAATTTAAGTCTAGCATCGCTGGACACAAGTGCGCGAGTGCCTTGCGACACCCCAAAGATACGCGGTTTCGCGCATTTTGGTTTTCAACGCGTTGCCGATTTCAGCACCCGGTCGACCATGGCGGGAGCAAGGCCGAGGTAATTTTTCGGTGATGTCAACGCCTCGATCGTGGCACGGTCGATTCTGACAGAGACGCGGGAATCGGACGATAGCGCGTCCGCCAGCGTAAGACCTTTCTCATGGGCGAGCCGGCAGGCGTCGTAGACCACGTCATGGGCCTCCTGCCGCCCGATCTGCGGCGCGAGCCCCATCATGACGGCTTCGGCCACGATCAGACCGCGGCTGACGGCCAGATTCTCGTTCATCTTGCTTTCGTCCACGATCAGGCCGGCGAGCGCAAACTTCGCCTGGTGCAACGCGCCGGCGGTCAGCACGAAGCTCTCGGGGATCGCCATCCATTCGGCGTGCCAGGGCCCGGTGGCGCGCTCGAAGTCCTGCACCATGGCATCCAGCATGAGGCCGGCGTGCTGGCGCACCGCCTTCGACGCCGCGAGCATCAGTTCCGAGGAGATCGGGTTGCGCTTCTGGGGCATGGTCGAGGAAGCACCGCGTCCCTTGACGAAGGGCTCGTAGACCTCGGCGAATTCGGTCGAGGCCATGATCATGATGTCGAGCGCGATCTTGCCGAGCGAGCCGGTGACGAGCGCCAGGAAGTTCACGGCCTCGGCAAAACCGTCGCGTGCGACATGCCAGGTCGAGGCGGGAACGCCAAGCTTCAGTTCGGCGCAGAGCGCTTCCTGCACCTCGAACCCCTTGTCGCCGAGCGAGGCCAGCGTGCCGGCGGCGCCGGCGAACTGGCCGACCAGGACGCGCGGCTTCAATTCACGGATCCGCTCGGCATGGCGGTCGAACATAGCGAGCCAGATCGCTGTCTTGTAGCCGAAGGTGACCGGCAGCGCCTGCTGAAGATGGGTGCGGCCCGCCATCGGCGTGTCACGGTAGCGCTTCGAGAGGTCGGCGAGGATTGTGCGCAAGCTCGCGATGTCCTGCTCGACGATCTCGAGCCCGGCGCGCAGTTGCAGCACCACGGCGGTGTCCATGATGTCCTGCGTGGTCGCGCCCCAATGCACATAGCGGCCGGCATCGCCGCATTGCTTCACAATCTGATGCACCAGCGGCAGGATCGGATAGCCGACGACATCGGTCTCCTGCCGCAACAGGTCGAAATCCAGCACGGCAGCGTCGGTCCGAGCCGCTATCTGATCGGCGGCATCCTGCGGAATCACCCCGCACTTCGCTTCCGCCTTCGCCAGGGCGACCTCGACCTCGGCATAGCGCGCGACCGTCGCGATATCGGAAAACACCTCCCGCATCTGCGGCGTGCCGAAGGCATCGCGGAACAACATGGAATCCAGCACGGTGGTCGAGGCATGAAAAGCGGGCATGGGCGTTTCTTCTGGTTGGTGTTTTGTGTGAGGGCAGCTTACGCACACGGAACTGTTCGGCAATGGACATTCACTATTCGGCAGGTATTCGATGCTGTCGCGAAGGCCAGGACAACATGGGAAGCTGCCGCACGCCATTGCCTCAACACCGTCATTGCGAGGAGCCCTTGCGACGAAGCAATCCATGCTGTCTCCGCGGCGACAGGCTGAATTTGCTTAGCTGCGCTCGCAATGACGTGAGGAAATCGCGACAATCCGGCCGAAACGGCTTTATTCTAATCCAGGTTGCATTCCTCCCCGTAAACTGCATGCCTGCCATCACGCGATCGTGGTGAACCGGGCAGGCCCATCGGCGGACTCACAGACATCAGCCGAAATCCGTCTTGCTTTCATCATTGCCCGATGTTGCCTTGAGGTCTGAGTTTTCGACGTGCAGTTTCTGTTCCGGGATCACCTGCTCGATACCGACTTGCGCGAGCTGAGCCGCGAGCAGGTTCCCGTTGCCGTGGAGCCGCAGGTGTTCGATCTCGTCGTCCACCTCATGGAGAACCGCGACCGGGTGGTCAGCAAGGACGAGCTGATCGACAAGATCTGGCACGGGCGCAGCGTCTCCGAATCCACCCTGACCAGCCGGATCAATGCGGCACGCAAGGCGGTCGGAGACAGCGGCGCGAGCCAGGCGCTGATCCGCACCATCTCGCGCAAGGGTTTTCGTTTCGTCGGCGACGTCGAGACCAAGCGTGGGGCGACCGCGCCGGAATCCCACTTCGGAGCGAACCTTCTGCAGGCCCCGCTGCCGCTACCGGACCGGCCGGCGATTGCGGTGCTGCCCTTCACCAACATGAGCGGCGACCGCGAGCAGGATTATTTCTCCGACGGGATCAGCGAGGACATCATCACCGCGCTGTCGAAGCTGCGCTGGTTCTTCGTCATCGCGCGTAACTCCTCCTTCGTCTACAAAGGCCGCGCAGTGCATATGAACGAGGTCGCACGCGAGCTCGGCGTGCGCTACGTGCTCGAAGGCAGCGTGCGGCGGAGCGGTGATCGCGTGCGCATCTCCGCGCAGCTCAACGACGTCTCGACCGGCAGCCATCTCTGGGCCGAACGCTACGACCGCGAGCTTGCGGACATCTTCGCGGTGCAGGACGAGATCACCGAGGCGATCGTCGCCGCGATCGAGCCGCAGCTCTATACCGCCGAGAGTTTTCGCGCCCAGCAGAAGCCGCCGGGAAGCCTGGATGCCTGGGACCTCGTGATGCGCGCATTGTCGCATTACTGGCGCATCACCCGCGAGGACAATGCCGCCGCGCAAGGACTGCTCGAAAAGGCCGTCGCGCTCGATCCCACCTATGGCAAGGCGCTCGGCCTGCTCGCGACCAGCCACATCTTCGGCGCGCATATGGGCTGGTCCGACATGGCCGTGACCGTGCCGGTCGCCGAGCGCGCCGCGCTCGCGGCGGTGGAGGCCGATCGCGAGGATGCCTGGGCCCATCATGGCCTGGCTTATACCTATCTATTCCGCCGCCGCTTCGACGACGCGCTGGCCGAATTCGAGCTGGCGCTGAACCTCAATCCGAACTTTGCGATGGCGCATGCCTTCTACGGCGTGACACTGTGTTACGCGGGACGATGGCAGAACGGCGATGTCGCCGCGCGCCGCGCGCTGCGGCTGAGCCCGCGCGACCCGCTCGCGGCGATCTATTGCGGCGTTGCCGCCTATGCCCGGTTCATCGGCCGCGATTACGAAGGAGCCGCACAGATGGCGCGCGAGTCGATGCGGCAGCGCGCCGATTTCGTCGGCGCGCATCGGGTGCTGACGGCCGCCGCCGGCATGTCGGGGGATTCCGCGCGCGCGGCGTCCGCCCTGGAAGGCTTGCGCCGCGCCCAACCCGGCATCTCGCTCGCCTGGATCACGCGTGAGCTGCCGATGCTGCGGGACGAGGATCGCGAGCATTACCTTGAGGGATTGCGGCGCGCGGGGATGAGGTAGCGAATTTCTCCTCTCCCGCTTGCGGGAGAGGAGATGGGGGCCGCTACTCCTGCATCATCTCGCCGCTGCCGCCGAACTCGGCCGGGAAATCCTTGAGCTTGGGCAGGCCGTCACGCATTGGCAGCACCGTCTCGGCGTAGTTGACGTGGACGCCGGGCGTGAACGCGAGAGTGGGGATAGCGGCGGTGAAGACGTCGATCAGGCCGAGCGGCGGATGGTTGGTCATCAGATGACCGCCGCATTTCTTGCAATACTTGCGCTGGCTGAGCGGCGTCTTGGTAAACGTCTCGACGTTCTCTGTACCTTCGGTGATGCGCACCGCTTCGGGCTTCCACAGACTGAAGGCATTCACCGGACCGCCCGACCACGAGCGGCACGAGCTGCAATGGCAATAGCCCATCGCCTCCGGCGCACCCGTGACCTCGATCGTGACTGCGCCACAGAAGCAGTTTCCAACATGTTTCATTAGGTCGTCTCCGTTGATGATTGTTGAGATTCCTCTCCCCGCTCCTGTTTGCCGAGAACTCGGCAAAAACGAATGCGGGGTCGCGACGAGCTTTGCTCGCACTGATAGCGTCAGGGTGACGGGGGATCACCCCGAGAAGCGTTGAAGGTTGCGTCCGGCAGGATCCGTTACGCGCCTCGGCGCCGCCGCGCGTCCTCCTTTCGGCGGACGCGGCCGAACGACGCGTAAGCTATACCGACTTGCGCCAGGGAATAAGCATCGAGACCCGTTGTTTGTACTGCCGGTACTCGTCGCCGAAGAGGTCGATGAGATCGTGCTCCTCCAGCGCGATGCCGACGAAGATGTAGAGCGTGGTCACGGCGGCGAACAGCAGATGGCCCGCGGTCATGACCGGCGCCGCCCAGAACGCGATGATGAAGCCGAGATAGATCGGATGACGGACGAACTTGTAGAGCAGTGGCGTCTTGAAGCGCGGCGGCGACGCCTCCTTGCCAACGAGATGATTGGTCACCTGATGCAATCCGAACAGCTCGAAGTGATTGATGATGAAGGTCGAGGTAAACACCAGCACCCAGCCCACCAGCGACAGCGTGACGATCGTCACAGCAAGATCCGGGTTCGCGACATCCCATATGACCGTGGGCAGCGGGCGCCACTGCCAGAACAGGAGGAGCAATGACAGGCTCGCAAACAACACATAGGTGCTGCGCTCGACCGGCTTGGGGACGTACTGCGTCCACCAGGCCTTGAATTGCCGGCGCGCCATCACGCTGTGCTGGACCGCAAACAGGGCCATCACGAGCAGATTGATGATGACGGCCTCGGCCGCGGGTGTATCGGTCCCGGTGTCGATGGTCTTCGGCACCACCAGCCCCATGACGAAGCCGATGGCGTAGAGAATGGTGACGAAAAACACGAGATACGCCGCAATTCCGTACAGAAAGGCGATGAACTTGAAAATGCGTGAGCCCGCAACCGGGCCGATAGGATGAACCTGATGATCAATTTGGGTCATAAACAGCTCCGTTGTGCCAAAACGCCGGCACTTCATTGGTCGCTGCACCATGCCGCACCCGAGGTCCCAAGACTTTCGCGGACGGTTGATTTTCGCCTGAGACGACTTTGATTTTTGCTTGAGACGACAGAAACGTGCGATTTTGCTTTGAAAACAATGTGCTCGACGGCGACCTGCGGGAACTCACCTGCAGCGGAGCCGCCGTGCCGTTGCAGCCGCAGGTGTTCGATCTCCTGCTTTATCTGGTGGCGCAGCGCACCCGCGTGGTCAGCAAGGATGACCTGATCAGTCAGATCTGGAGCGACCGGATCATCTCGGATTCCGCCCTGAACAGCCGGATCAACGCCGCCCGCAAGGCGCTCGGCGACGACGGTGCGAGCCAGCGGCTGATCAAGACCATTCCGCGCAAGGGCTTTCGTTTCGTCGGCGAAGTCCGGGAAGAAGTGGCAGCCGCGACCGCCCCCACGCAAGCCGTCGCTGCTTTGCCGCGCGCCCTGGCGGACCGTCCGGCGGTCGCGGTGCTCGCTTTCGAGAACATGAGCGGCGATCCCGCACAGGACTATTTCGGCGACGGCATCAGCGAGGACATCCTCACCGCGCTATCGAAGCAGCGCTGGTTCATGGTGATCGCCCGCAACTCGTCCTTTACCTATAAGGGCCGCGCTGTCCACATCCGGCAGATCGCCGAGGAACTCGGCGTCCGCTACGTCGTCGAAGGCAGCGTGCGCCAGTCGGACAACCGGGTGCGCATCACCGCGCAGCTCAACGACGCCACGTCGGGCAGCCATCTCTGGGCCGAGCGCTACGACCGCGAGCTGGTCGACGTGTTCGCCGTGCAGGACGAAATCACCAACGCGATCGCCGCGGCGATCGAGCCGCAGATTCATGCGGCGGAAAGTTTTCGCGCCCATCGCAAGCCCCCCGCGAGCCTGGATGCCTGGGATCTCCTGATGCGGGCGCTGTCGCATTACTGGCGCGTAACGCGGCGGGATCATGAGGCCGCGCGCGCGCTGCTGGAACGCGCGGTCGGGATCGATCCGAACTACGGCCAAGCGCTGTCAGTGCTCGCGGCGAACCACATGTTCGGCGTGCATCTCGGCTGGGCCGAGCTTGCGGTGGTGGCGCCGGTGGCGGAAGCCGCCGCGCTCGCCGCGGTGCGCTGCGACCACGAGGACGCCTGGGCGCACGCCGCGCTCGGCAGCGTCTACTTCTCGACGCGAAGGCTTGCGGACGCACTGTCCGAGTTCGAGCAGGCGCTCGCGCTCAATCCGAACTTCTCGCTGGCGCAAGGCTATTACGCACTGGCGTTGTCCTATACCGGGCGACCGAAGGATTCATTCGAGGCCGCGCAGAGGGCAATGCGGCTCTCGCCGCGCGATCCATCCCTGGCGATCTATCACGGCATCGCCGGCTATGCCCGCTTCACCGAGCGGCGCTATGGCGAGGCCATCGCGCTCGCGCGGGAGGCGATCCGCCATCGCGGCGACCTCACCGGCGCCTACCGCGTGCTCGCGGTTTCTGCCGGCATGACCGGCGACGGCGTGCTTGCGGAGATGGCGCTGGGCGAGCTCCGCCGTACCCAGCCCAACATCTCGCTGCACTGGATTTCGACGCAATTGCCATGGGCCAACGAGGCCGACCGCGAGCACTATCTGGAAGGATTCCGGCGGGCCGGCTTGCGCTAGACGATCCTCATGCCGGGTTCGCGTCGCGCTTGCGGCGCAGATGGACGACGACGTCGAGCCGCGCGATCTCGTGGCCCGGAAGCGCCTCGGGCATCCTGGTGAAGGTCAGACCGTCGGTGACGTCGACCAGCACATCCTCGCCTTCGAGGTAGAAATGCGGATGCACGGACGTGTCGGTGTCGAAGAACGACTTGATGCCGTCGGCTGCGATCCGGCGCAACAGGCCGGCTTCGGTGAACTGGTTCAGCGTGTTGTAGACGGTCGCAAGCGACAGCCGCAGATTGGCGGCCGTCGCTTCTTCATAAAGCCCCTCCGCTGTCACATGACGATGAGGGCGGAGAAACAGCATTTGGCCGAGCGCCAGGCGGTGGCGCGTCAGCCTGAGGCCGGCATCGCCGAGCAATTGCGCGCAACGTGCCGACGCCTCGTCCACGAGAGAGATGGTGATATCGCCTGAATCGGCTTCGGGAATGGTGGAATGGACGTTCATTGCCGATGCACTCGCAGTTGACCGGGCACGCGGAAACTTCACCCGTCCTGCCATCAGATCGCAGAAGCCGCAGCCCGGCTTTGATCCGAATCAAATCGGGAGCGAGCCCGCCTCTGACCTATCGCAAGGCGGCCGAGTTTATTCCCGGCCAGAATAGCATCACATCAACGAGGCTCACATGTCCAAGCCGGTTCCCGACAAGGCAGAGATCGCGCTCGAATATCCCGACAAGTTCTATGTCGGCACGTTCGGGCATTCATCGCGGTTCGAGGCACGTCTCGACGGCAGCGGCGTTGCGCTGGTGCTGCAGCATCCGGGCACCGCGGACGAACGCAAATCGGTGCACCTGCACCTCAATTTCGGCCTGCTCGCCGGGATCCTGCGCGAGCTCGCGGGCAGTGTCGCGGCCATCCCCAAGGACGACATCGCGCACCGGGAGCAACTCGCGGATGCGCTTGCCGAGTTGCAACGGGTGCTGCGGCCCTCCTGAAGCCGCGCGGCGCGGCGGCGCCGGTTTGGCCGTCAAACGCCATAACAGGACGCGCTGTACATTTTTTGTGCGAACATTGTCGAGACTTTCATCTTGCGGCGCCGAATGAGACCGTGTGAGCCTCGATCCCGGATGGGGACTGGGATGGGCCGGCCGTAGCTTTGCGCGCCACGACGTGCGAAGCGTTTGCGGCTGGTCTCGCTTGAGAAAGATACGACATGTCAAAACGAGTGTTGCTTGGTGTCCTCCTGGCTTGCGGCCTCGCGGCCCCTGCGCTGGCGCAAGAGCCGAAAGCGGGTGGAGCGATCAATGCCGTGATTCAGCCCGAACCGCCCGGCCTGATGCTGGCGATGGTCCAGAACGGCCCGGTGCAGATGGTGTCGGGCAACATTTTCGAGGGCCTGCTTCGCTACAGCCCCAAGCTCGAACCGCAGCCGGAGCTCGCCGAGAGCTGGAGCGTCAGCGAGGACGCAAAAACCTATACGTTCAAGCTCAGGAAGGGCGTGACCTGGCATGACGGCAAGCCCTTCACTGCCGCCGACGTGCTGTTCTCGCTCGAGATGCTGAAACAGACGCATGCGCGCGCCCGCAACAATCTCGCGCAGGTCGACAAGGTCGAGGCTCCCGACGACTACACGGTGGTGTTCACGCTGAAGCAGCCGTTCGGTCCGTTCCTCGGCATCTTCGAGGTCGGCTCGATGCCGATGGTGCCGAAGCATCTCTATGAAGGTACCGACTGGAAGACCAATCCCTACAACAACGCCCCTGTCGGCACCGGCCCCTTCATGTTCAAGGAATGGCAGAAGGGCTCCTTCATCCGCCTGGTCAAGAACCCGAACTATTACGAGAAGGGCAAGCCCTATCTCGACGAGATCTACTGGCAGATCATTCCCGACGCTGCGGCGCGCTCGGTGGCGTATGAGACCGGCAAGGTCGACGTGCTGCCCGGCGGTTCGGTCGAGAATTTCGACGTGCCGCGGCTGTCCAAGCTGAAGGATACCTGCGTCACCGGTGCCGGCTGGGAGTTCTTCTCACCGCTGGCCTGGCTGTGGCTCAACAACCGCCAGGGTCCGCTCGCCGACAAGCGGGTGCGGCAGGCGGTCATGTATGCGATCGACCGCGACTTCGCCAAGGACGTGATCTGGAACGGGCTCGGCAAGGTCGCGACCGGCCCGTCGGCCTCGACCATCAAATACTATACCAACGACGTGCCGAAATATCCTTACGATCCCGCCAAGGCCAAGGCGCTGCTGAAGGAAGCCGGCTACAAGGGCGAGAAGATCCGCCTTCTGCCGCTCGCCTATGGCGAGACCTGGCAGCGCTGGGGTGAAGCCGTGAAGCAGAACCTCCAGGACGTTGGCATGAACATCGAGACCATCGCCACCGACGTCGCCGGCGGCAACCAGAAGATCGGCGACTGGGACTACGACATCGCTTTCACCTATCTGTACCAATACGGCGATCCCGCGCTCGGCGTCGGCCGCAACTACGTCTCCAGCGCCATCGCCAAGGGCCAGGTGTTCAACAACGTCGAGGGCTACTCCAACCCTGAGATCGACAAGCTGTTCGCCGACGGCGCGGTGGCAACGCCCGACTCCAAGCGCAAGGAGATCTACGAGAAGGCGCAGAAGATCCTGGTCGAGGACGTGCCGGTGGCCTGGATGCTCGAGCTGCAATTCCCGACCATCATGCGCTGCAAGGTCAAGAACCTGATCACGACCGGCATCGGGGTCAATGACGGCTTCAAGGACGCATGGCTCGACAAGTAATGACGGGCGTTCCAAGCTCCCCTTACCTCTCCCGCTTGCGGGAGAGGTCGCTACGCTCGAAGAGCGTAGCGGGTGAGGGTTCTCTCCACTTGGCAATCCCTCTGCGGAAATACCCTCTCCCCTACCCTCTCCCACGAGCGGGAGAGGGGGCGCACCGCGACTGCCGCTGCGTTCAACCTGATTTGATCGCCATCTAACAATGCTCTCCTTTGTCGCTCAGCGTGTCGCGAAGGGCGTGATCGTCCTGCTTGCGATCGTCGTCCTCAATTTCTTCCTGATCCGGCTTGCGCCCGGCGATCCCGCCGTGGTGATGGCGGGCGAGGCCGGCGCCAGCGACCAGATCTTCGTCCAGCAGCTCAGGGAGAAGTTCGGCCTGGACAAGCCGCTGCCCGAGCAGCTCTTCATCTACGTCAAGGGCATTGCTACCCTCGACCTCGGCTTCTCCTTCCGCCAGCAGGCACCGGTCGCGAAGCTGATCGGCGAGCGGCTGCCGGCGACCTTGCTGCTGACGCTGACGGCCTTCGCGATCTCGCTCGTGCTCGGCATTCTCTTCGGCACCTTCGCCGCGCGCTTTGCCGGAACCTTTCTCGACACCGCGATCACCGTCTTTGCGCTCATCTTTTACGCCATGCCGATCTTCTGGGTGGCGCTCATGAGCATCCTGCTGTTTTCGGTCACCATGGATTGGCTGCCGAGCTTCGGCTACGAAACGGTCGGCGCCAACCTCACCGGCTTCGCTCATGCTGTCGACGTCGCAAGGCACCTGATCATGCCGGCGATGACGCTCGGCCTGTTCTTCATGGCGACCTACACCCGCATGACGCGCGCCTCGATGCTGGAGGTGAAGCGTCTCGACTTCGTCAAGACGGCGCGCGCGAAGGGTCTGTCCGACGCCGTGATCCAGCGCCGTCATGTGCTGCGCAATGCGCTGCTGCCCGTCGTGACGCTCGCCGGCGTCCACTCCGGCACCCTGATCGGCGGCGCCGTCATCACCGAGACCGTGTTCGCCTGGCCCGGCATCGGACGCTTGATGTACGACGCCCTGCTCCAGCGCGACTACAATCTGCTGCTCGGCGTCTTCGTGATCTGCTCCGCCATGGTCCTGATCTTCAACCTCATCACCGACCTGGTCTATCGCCTGGTCGACCCGCGCATCGAATTCACCACATGAAACAGTTCTGGAAATCGATGATGAGGAGCCCGAGCGGCGTCATCGGGCTGATCATCCTGCTGCTTGCGATCTCGGTCGCCTTGTTCGGTCCAATGCTGTTCCCGAACTCGCCCTGGCGCATGGTTCAGCGGCCGTTCCTGCCGCCGTTCACGCTCGCGACCGTGCCGCTCGGCACTGACGCGCTCGGCCGCGACGTGTTCGCCGGCATGATCTTTGGCGCACGCGTCTCCCTGCTCGTCGGCATGGTCTCCACCCTGGTGGCGCTGGTCGTCGGCGTGCCGATCGGCGCCATGTCCGGCTATTTCGGCGGCAGGGTCGACGACGCCCTGATGCGCTTCACCGAGTTCTTCCAGACCATTCCGAGCTTTGCGCTCGCGATCGTGCTGGTCGCAATCCTGCAGCCCTCGATCTATTCGATCGTCGCCTCGATTGCGCTGGTAAGCTGGCCGCCGGTCGCGCGCCTCGTCCGCGGCGAGGTGCTGTCGCTGCGCACGCGGGAATACGTCCAGGCCGCCGTGGTCACGGGCCAGAGCAACACCTGGATCATCCTGCGCGAAATCCTGCCGAACACGCTGTCGCCGGTGATCGTGCTGGCCTCGCTGATGGTGGCAACCGCGATCCTGCTGGAATCCTCGCTGGCATTCCTCGGCCTCGGCGATCCCAATCTGATCTCCTGGGGCTACATGGTCGGCGCCGGCCGCACCGTGATCCGCCAGGCCTGGTGGATCACCGTGTTTCCCGGCGTCGCCATCCTGATCTCGGTGCTCGGCCTCAATTTGATCGGCGAAGGCCTCAACGACGCGCTCAATCCGCGACTGTCGCGGGAGGGCCGCTGATCATGACCGCACCGCCCGCCGTCTCCATCAAGAATCTGCGGATCGCGTTGCCCAAGGGGGCGGAACGGCCATTCGCGGTCGACGGCGTCTCGCTCGATTTGAGGCCCGGCAAGATCGTCTGCGTCGTCGGCGAATCCGGCTCCGGCAAATCGATGTGCGCGCACGCGCTGATGGGCCTGTTGCCTGACACGGTCACCGTCACCTCCGGCGAGATCCAGTTCGAAGGCCGCGACCTGCTCAAACTCGACGACGACGGCTGGCGCGATCTGCGCGGCCGACGGCTCGCGATGATCTTCCAGGAGCCGATGACCGCGCTCAATCCGTTGATGCGGATCGGCGACCAGATGGCGGAGATGTTCGAGGCGCACGGCCTGCTCACGCCGAAGGAGCGGCGCGCCAAGGCGCTGTCGCTGGCGCGCGAAGTCGGCCTGCCCGACCCCGAACGCATCGTGCGCGCCTATCCGCACCAGCTGTCCGGCGGCCAGCGCCAGCGCGCCATGATCGCGATGGCGCTCGCGCTCGAACCGGCGGTGCTGGTCGCGGACGAGCCGACCACCGCGCTCGACGTCACCACACAAGCGCAGATCCTGAAGCTGATCCGCAACCTCCAGCGCAATCGCAACATGGCGGTGATGTTCATCACCCATGATTTCGGCGTCGTCGCCGACATCGCCGACCAGGTCGTCGTGTTGCGCCATGGCAAGGTGGTCGAGGAAGGGCCCGCCTCGGCGGTCTTCAACGCGCCGCAGCACGACTATACCAAGGCGCTGCTCGCCGCCGTGCCCACGATGGACCCGCCCGCCCGCAGCCCCCTCGACGACCAGGCCAAGGCGGTCGAGGTGATCGGACTGGACAAGACCTACGTCACCTCGGGCGGCTGGTTTCGCGAGGACCGCCGCGTCGATGCCGCGCGCGAAGTCAACTTCACGATTCTCAAGGGCGAGACGCTCGGCCTCGTCGGCGAATCCGGTTCCGGAAAATCGTCGGTGGCCCGCCTAGTGATGCGGCTGATCGAAGCCGATCGCGGCACCGTGCGGATCGGCGAGACGGATCTCACAAAGCTCGCGGGCAAGGCGCTACGCGCCGAGCGCCATCGCATCCAGATGATCTTCCAGGATCCGTTCGCTTCGCTCAATCCGCGGCGCAAGGTCGGCCACATCATCGCCGACGGCCCGATCGCGGCCGGCACCGATCCGAAGGTGGCGTTGGACCGCGCTCGCGATCTCCTCAAGATGGTCGGGCTCGATGCCGGCGCGCTCGAGCGTTATCCGCATGAATTCTCCGGCGGCCAGCGCCAGCGCATCGGCATTGCGCGCGCGCTCGCGCTCGAGCCCGAGATCATCGTCGCGGACGAGGCCGTCTCGGCGCTCGACGTCTCCGTGCAGGCGCAGGTCCTGAGGCTGCTCGAAGACCTCAAAGCTCGCCTCGGCCTCTCGATGCTGTTCATCACCCACGACCTTCGCGTTGCGGCGCAAATCTGCGACCGCATTGCGGTGATGCAGCGCGGCGCCATCGTCGAGCTGAAACCGACCGCTCAGCTGTTCGCCGCGCCCGAGCATGCCTATACGCGCGAACTGCTCGCGGCCGTCCCCGGGCAGAGAGAGCACGCGCCGACAGCTTAAATCAGCCGATCGCGGCTTCTACTTGGTTCTGGGGTTCGTGTTGTTCCAGGTGGGGACTGAGTTTGTTACGCCGACGGAGGGCTGGTTGGACGTTCCGATCGACGGCGCTGTCACGGTTCCGACGGTCTGCCCGGAACTTCCAATGGTCCCTTGCTGTACCGGTGCTCCGGAGCGTCCGCTCGTGCTGTTTGGTGTCCCCGTCCCCGACGTTTGTGCGTTTGCAGCGAGTGGCGTTGCAGACAATCCGAGAGCAATAAGTGCAGCAATGGAGCGTTTCGTTCTTGTCATGGCTGATCCTTTCGGGCGCGGTCTCTCAATCGCGATGCCGTTCGTCGAGGCAACCCGTGCACTGAGTGACCTTACAACTCCACGCGCGACAAAATGTGCCGCCGTGCCATCATCCCGCGGGGCTCAACTCTTCATCACGATGAAGCGAAGCGGTCCCCACCGAACAGATGCGCCGTGAGATCGGGCGCATCGTTGAAGGTATCCTGCTCCACCTCAGGAACGGAATACTCACGGGCTTTTTATCCCTCGTGACCGCTGCACGGCTGCAAAGCCGGAGCCGGCACCCCACATCCGGATGAAATGATTTCCATCATGTGATGATGGATCGAGGATCTATTGGAGCCGACATGGGCCAGGTTATTGAGTTTGTCTCGAAATCCGAGCGCGAGCGCATTCGCCTCATCCAGGAAGCGCGCGCGATCTACGACAGCATTTTCCCGCCGGCTGATCCGGCAAGCGAATCGTCGAGCGGAGCCTCCGCGCGTCGCGGCGACGGAGGCAACCTCGCGTGATCAAGATCATCGCCGTGCTCTGCAACCTCGCCTCTCCAGCGAACTGTCACGAGCAGACCGTCACCACATCCGACTTCGCCGACGTCTCGATGCAATCGTGCCTGATGGGTGCGCCACAGCTCGCCGAATGGATGAACCAGCATCCGGCCGAGCGTCTCGCCGGATGGCGCTGCGTGATGGGCCAACAGGCCGGCCGGGGAATTTAGGATCGAGCTGCGCTGTCCCTGAACGATCCGAAATGCCTGGTCCACCGCCATGATCATTACTGGTCGCGCTCCATCTTCTCTGGCATTGCGACCGGCAGGCGGAGACCGGGATTGGCTCGCCGAACAGGCGCGCCTACCGGACGGGCGGGTTTGTGTTACTCCAGGTCGGGACTGCGTTGGTCACGCCGACCGACGGCCAATTATACGTGCCGATCGACGGCGCCGTGACCGTCCCGACCGACTGTCCTGAGCTACCGTAAGCCCTCGACGGCGCGGCCATCGCCCCTCCAGCGCTGCCATAGTTCGGGGCCGCGAGACCGGAGCTGTAATGTCTGGCGGATCTGTGCTTCTTCGCCTCGACAACGGAGGGGGCCGTAGTTAGGCCAACCGTGATAAGTGCGGCAATTGCGAATTTGAGGCTTGTCATGGCTGATCCTTTGGTCGCCGTGGACCCCTTGCGCCAAGTGTTCATTGTTCGGAAGAATTCCATAGCGGTCCCGTTCATAACTCCGTGCGCGGGCGAAGGTGCCGGGGAGCGGTTGCACGGCTTGATCAGCGCCGCCGCGGACGACAGGCCTTGCGGTTGTGGCGCTCCTTGACGGTCGCGACCGAGTGCATCAGCTCCTTGAAAGCCGTGATTGCCTTGTCGTCGCCGAGTGCGCTGTCACCGAGCGCTTCCAGATGCTCAATGACCACGAGCAGCGCATCCGCAACCTGGCCGATCTGCTTGCCGTAACTGCCGACATCCGACAGCAGGTCCTTCTCGACATCGGGCGCCGAGGATTGGCCCACCGTGATGTTCACGAGACCGAACTGGCCGCCGGTCGGGCTGAAGAACGACGTGATCGGGTTGATGGACTGCACGACGTCCCCCGACAGAGGCAGCTTGAACACGGGCATGCGGCTATCCTTTCCTTTGCTGAGCCCGGCGGGCGCGAGACTAGCACGCCCGCCTCTGACGCGCGGCTCGCCTTCGGATGGACCCGAATCAGCGCTAGTGCATTCACCTCATCGACTGCGCGTATTGAGGCGACATGACCGGTCCCGAACTGAAGCAACTCCGCAACGATCTCTCAGACGTCCTCGAACGCAAGCTCACCGCGGCCGACATGGCCCGGCTTTGCGGATTGCCGGAGAAGGGCGGCGCCGACACCATTCGGCGCTGGGAAGTGAGCGGCCCGACACCGTCGGCGACCAAGGTGCTGCGCGTGCTCGCGATGGCGAGCGAGCGCTATCCGATCCTGGAGAAGTTCGACGTCTTCGATCGCCATGACGTGCGCGAGGAAGACCGGCCCGCAAAGCGCGCTGCATTCCGCGAACAGATGCGCGATGAGGCGCGGCGCCGTCTTGGTTAAGGAGATGCGCGCGCAAGTTACCCTAATAGCGCCGGGTTAAGCCTTCCTTCACCATTTCTTAAGCCGCCATTAAGCACGAAAATTATTTGCAGCCCAATACGTTAGGTTGGCTGCCGCTGTGCCACGGATGTGACAGCATTTTCGTCAAAAGCGAGCTATCTGCAGAATCAACGACGGCGCGGAAAGCGCGCCTGCCGGGGACCTAAGTGTTGGAGTTGGACGATGAAGAAGTTTCTGTTTGCGACCGTTGCGCTGCTCGTTGTGGGCGCTGCCGCACCGGCGGTCGGTGCCGATCTCGGTAACCGCAATTACTATAAGGCGCCCGCGCCCGCTTATGCCGCGCCGATCTACAACTGGACCGGCTTCTATATCGGCGGCCATGTCGGCGGCGCGTTCTCCAGCGACAACAATTTCAGCGGCCTCTCCACCGGCAATAACGGCAACGGCCGTTTCCTCGGCGGCTTGCAGGCCGGTGCGGACTGGCAGTTCAACCCGAACTTCGTCGTCGGCGTCGAAGGCCAGTATTCCTGGCTCTCCGGCAGCGTCGGCGCGGTGTTCCCGGGTGGCGTCGCCTACACCAACGACCAGCGCGGTCTCGGCTCGATCACCGGCCGCGTCGGCTACACCTGGGGTCCGGGCCTGCTCTATGTGAAGGGCGGCTACGCTTATTCGGACAACAACGAAAAGGTCACTGTCGGCGGCGTGCCGGCTGCCTTCGTCATCACGGGCGACCACCGCAACGGCTACACCGTCGGCGCCGGCCTCGAATACATGTTCGCCCCGAACTGGTCGGCCAAGGCCGAGTACCAGTACTACAATTTCGGCGACGCGCACTTCACCGGTGGTCCGCTGGCGGGCACCGGCAACTTCACCACCGACGACCACACCATCAAGGCGGGCGTCAACTACCGCTTCAACTGGGCCAACTCGGCGGTCGCGCGCTACTAAACGGTTACCAAGACCTTATCATGATGAAGGGCCGGCATCGTTGCCGGCCCTTCTTTTTTCGCTGTGCGGAACGCACGCAACCGATTGAGCAACTTGCGATTTTTTAACCCGTCCCAAGGATACTCCGCGGCGAAAACATAAAGATCACGCGTGGGGGAATTTTGATGGCAATCCGTCTGGGCCTTGGCCGTTTGCTTGGTCGTATCCGGCCTCGTTTCAAAATGCCGACATGGGGCGTGCGCGGCAGCCTGTTCACGGCCTTCGCGGTGATCGCGGGCATGGGCCTCGTGATTGCAGCCGGCGCCGGCTTCGTCTTCAACCATCTCGGCAGCACCATGATGGACCTGAGCGGCCGCGACATCCCGCGCCTTTCCGCCAGCCTTCAACTCGCATCGCAAAGCGCAACGCTCGCGGCGCAGGGGCCGGGCCTCCTGGCGTCGCCGTCCGACGAGGCGCTGAACGAACGCACCAAGAAGGTGCAGGAGATCCAGCAGCTCGCCATGGCCAAGCTCGGCGAGATCATCGAGCTCGGCGCCGACAAGCAGGTCGCAACCGCGTTGCGCGACACCGCCAAGAGCATCGACGAGGCGACCCAGAGTCTGGTGTCGGCAGCGCGCGAGCGGCTCGATACCGGCGCGTTGCATGACAAGCAATATGAAGCGCTCCGCAAGGCGCAGCTCACCTTCGTCGGTGCGGCCGGTCCTGCCATGCTGGACGCGCAGACGCGCCTGAACGCGATCCTCGGCGCGGCGGAAGTTTCCGCCGACGATGCCACCGAAGCTGCCCGCACCGTCTCCCAGGTCGCGACCATCTCCGCCAACGGCAATTTGATGGCCGCCGACATGATGGCGGCGCTGTCGGCCAACAACAGCGATACGCTGGAGGCGATCGAGAAGGAGTTCAAGGCGACTCGCGACCGCGTCAAGTCGAACCTCGAGGACCTTCCGAACATGGCCTCGATGCAAGCGGTGCGCGACACCGTGCAAAAGCTGTTCGCCTTCGGCGAAGGCAAGTCTGGCGTTTTCAAGATCCGCCAGAAGGAGCTCGACGCCATCGACTACGGCCAGACCATTCTGGACGAGACCCGCAAGCTCAATGTCGGCCTCGGCATCAGCGTGCAGCAGCTCGTCGAAGGCGTGCAGAAGGAGACCAACGCGTCGACCTTCCAGGCGCGGCAGGAGATTTCGCTTGCGACCACCGCGATGCTGGCACTCGGCGCATTGACGCTGGTCGGCTCGGCGCTGTTCGTCTGGCTCTATGTCGGCCGCAACATCCTGCGCCGCATTCGCGAGCTTCAACGCGCCATGCAGTTGCTCTCTGCCGGCGACCTCGATACCGAGATCGTCCGCTCCCGGCAGAACGACGAGATCGGCGCGATGAAGGAAACGCTGACGGTGTTCCGCGACAGCATGATCGAAGCCCGGGCGCTTGCGAGCGAGCAGGACAGGGATCGCGTCGCCAAGGCCGAGCGTGCGGCGCAGATGGAGGCGAAGATTGCAGACTTCGAGAGCACGGTCCGCTCCGCACTCGACAATCTCGCGCAATCAGCCAATTCGATGCAATCGACCGCGCAGAGCATGTCGAACACGGCAGATCAGTCCAATGCGCTGGTGAACGCGGTTGCATCCGCAGCCGAAGAGACCTCGGTCAACGTGCAGACCGTATCGTCAGGCACCGAGCAGCTCTCGTCCTCGATCGAGGAGATCAGCAAGCAGGTCGTCACCTCGGCCGCGATCGCCAGGAAAGCGGTCGACGAAGCCGGCGCGACCGATGCCACGGTACAGAGCCTCGCCGACAGCGCGAGCCGCATCAGCGTGGTGGTCGACCTGATCCAGACCATCGCCTCGCAGACCAATCTGCTGGCGCTCAACGCCACCATCGAGGCGGCGCGCGCGGGCGAAGCCGGCCGTGGCTTCGCGGTGGTCGCCTCCGAGGTGAAGAGCCTCGCAAGCCAGACCGCGAAAGCGACGGAGGAGATCCGCAGCCAGATCGCCAGCATGCAGTCGGTGACGACTTCGGCGGTCGGCGCCATCCAGGGCATCGGCCGGATCATCGGCGAGATCAACGACGTCACCACGACGATCGCCGCCGCGGTCGAGGAACAGGGCGCGGCGACACGCGAGATCGCCCGCAACATCCAGCATGCCGCCGGCGGCACCAGCGAGGTCTCCAGCAACATCGTCGGCGTCTCCACGGCTTCGGCGGAAGCCGGCGCGGCGGCGAACGAAGTGCTCGGCGCCTCCGACGCGCTCCGCCGCGAGGCCGACATGCTGCGCGGAGAGATCGACGCGTTCCTCAACAACATGCGGGCGGCGTAAGGGGTCGTTCCGTAGCCCGGAATGACCGCTATGCGGGCCGCGCCAGCGTCCTTTTTCGGCTGGCGCGCCGTGACGAGCGGGTTTAAGCCGGTAGCATGAACGCAAAGACCGACACCGTGCAGTCCTCCGCCGACGCCCTGCGCTATCCCTGGGAACAGCATCCCGGCCCCGAAGAGGTCGTCGAGGTGAAGCCGGGCGTGTTGTGGGCGCGGTTGAAGCTGCCGTTCCGCCTCAACCATGTGAACATCTACCTGCTCGCCGACGGCGACGGCTACGCCATGATCGACGCCGGCTTCGGCAATGAGGAGACCATCGAAGCCTGGACGAAGCTGTTCGACGGGCCGTTGAAGGGCGTCAACATCACGCGCCTGATCGTAACCCATTCCCATCCCGATCATGTCGGTCTGGCCGGGTGGATCGTCGAGCGGTTCAACTGCCCGCTGGTGATGTCGCAGGTCGAATATCTGCAATCGGTCTATCACCAGAACCGCGGCACCGAGGAGCGGAAGGAGGCGCAGCGGCTGTTCTTCCGCCGCCACGGCATGGACGATTCGCTCACCGAAAAACTGCTCGGCCGCGGCCAGGACTATCTCAAGCGCGTCTCGGTGTTGCCGCCGTCCTACCGGCGCATCTCGCATGGCGAGGACGTCGTGATCGGCACGCGCCGCTTCAAGGTGATCACCGGCGGCGGACACGCGCTCGACCAGGTGATGCTGTATTGCGCCGACGACAAGCTGTTCCTCTCGGCCGACCAGGTGCTGAGCAAGATCTCGCCGAATGTCAGCGTGTGGGCGGTCGAACCCGACCAGAACTCGCTCGGCGAATATCTGGCCTCGCTCGCCAGCCTCACCACCACGCTGCCCTATGACGTGCTGGTGCTGCCCGGCCACGGCGTGCCGTTCTACGGACTGAAGACCCGCATCAAGCAGCTCGCCGATCACCACGAGGAGCGCTGCCGCCTGATCGCGGAAGCCTGCCGCGAGGTGCCGCAGACCTCGCGCGCGTTGGTGCCCGTGGTGTTCAACAAGCACGTGCTGGACGAACACCAGATGGGTTTCGCCGCCGGCGAACTGGTCGCCCACGTCAACTACATGATCGTGGAAGGCCGGCTGACGGCTGAGATGAAAGACGGCGTGTTGCAGTTCAGGACGACCTGAGGGCTGCGCTCAATTCACCGGATGGTGCAGAGCAACATTGCATCTCGCGTGAACTTGATCCGGATCAAGTTTCAAATCGCATGATAGGGCATTTTGCCCAAATGCCCCGCAGGTCCAAATGTGGGATAGCGCATAGACATTGGAGCTAGAAAAGCTCTAAGGATATGCGGGTCTTTGGTCGGTTCCGCTGCAGGTTTGACGATGGATTACGCCCAGTTCTTCAATTCCGCCCTTGATCGTCTCCACTCCGAGCGGCGCTACCGCGTGTTCGCCGATCTCGAGCGCATCGCCGGCCGGTTCCCGCATGCGCTCTGGCACTCGCCCAAGGGCAAGCGCGACGTCGTGATCTGGTGCTCCAACGACTATCTCGGCATGGGCCAGCACCCGAAGGTGGTGGGCGCGATGGTCGAGACCGCGACCCGCGTCGGCACCGGCGCCGGCGGCACCCGAAACATCGCCGGCACGCATCATCCGCTTGTGCAGCTCGAGGCCGAACTCGCCGATCTCCACGGCAAGGAAGCCTCGCTGCTCTTCACGTCCGGCTACGTCTCGAACCAGACCGGCATCGCGACCATCGCAAAGCTCATTCCGAACTGCCTGATCCTGTCGGACGAGCTCAACCACAATTCGATGATCGAGGGCATCCGCCAGTCCGGATGCGAGCGGGTCGTGTTCCGCCACAACGACCTCGCCGACCTCGAAGCGCTGTTGAAGGCTGCGGGCCCGAGCCGGCCCAAGCTGATCGCCTGCGAGAGCCTTTATTCGATGGACGGCGACATCGCCCCGCTCGCCAAGATCTGCGACCTCGCCGAGAAGTACGGCGCGATGACCTATGTCGACGAGGTCCACGCCGTCGGCATGTACGGCCCGCGCGGCGGCGGCATCGCCGAGCGCGACGGCGTGATGCATCGCATCGACATTCTCGAAGGCACGCTCGCCAAAGCGTTCGGCTGCCTCGGCGGCTACATCGCCGCCAACGGTCAGATCATCGACGCCGTGCGCTCCTATGCGCCGGGCTTCATCTTCACCACCGCGCTACCGCCGGCGATCTGCTCGGCCGCGACCGCCGCGATCAAGCATCTGAAGACATCAAGCTGGGAGCGCGAGCGTCACCAGGATCGCGCCGCCCGGGTCAAGGCGATCCTCAACGCCGCCGGCCTGCCGGTGATGTCGAGCGACACCCACATCGTCCCGTTGTTCATCGGCGACGCGGAGAAGTGCAAGCAGGCTTCCGACCTCTTGCTCGAACAGCATGGCATCTACATCCAGCCGATCAACTATCCGACGGTTGCCAAGGGCTCCGAACGCCTGCGCATCACGCCCTCGCCCTATCACGACGACGGCCTGATCGATCAACTCGCCGAAGCCCTGCTGCAGGTGTGGGACCGCCTGGGCCTGCCGCTTCGCGAGAAGTCGCTGGCGGCGGAGTAGGCGTTTCCCTCGCCTCTCCCCGCTTGCGGGGAGAGGCCGGAATGCGCGCGAAGCGCGGATTCCGGGTGAGGGGGAGTCTCCGCGAATCCAACTATCACCGTCACCGGGGAGAGTCCCCTCACCCCACCCTCTCCCCGCAAGCGGGGCGAGGGTGAGCGGGCAGCTCGCCCCACCGCTTAACGACAACCCCGGTTCCCGCACCCACACGGCATTTCGCTGTCGCCTCCACCCGTCCAACGCGCTAGATTTACAGCGAAAATGAGATCGGGCGCGGCCAGCGCGCGCCCGGGAGAAGCACGCTCGCCATGCTGCACGATTGGGGCGTGATCGCCGCCGCCTTCGGCTATATCGGCTTTCTGTTCCTGGTGGCGAGCCATGGCGACCGCCGCAGGCCGGCCGGGCGCGGCCGCGCCTCGGGGCTGATCTATCCGCTGTCGCTGGCGATCTACTGCACCTCCTGGACCTTCTTCGGCTCGGTCGGCTTCGCCACCCGCACCTCCACCGACTTCCTCGCGATCTATGTCGGCCCGATCCTGATGATCGGGTTAGGGGCCGGCGTCCTCCGCCGCGTGATCCAGCTCGCGAAGGCCCACAACATCACCTCGATCGCCGACTTCATCGGAGCGCGCTACGGCAAGAGCCAGGCGGTGGCGGCAACCGTCGCGCTGATCGCCATCATCGGCTCGGTGCCCTACATCGCACTCCAGCTCAAGGCGGTCGCCTCCTCGCTCGAAACCATCCTGAGCGAAGACCAGGCCTTCTCCCACATCCCGATCTTCGGCGACGTGGCGCTGATGGTGACGCTGGCGATGGCGGCCTTTGCCGTGCTGTTCGGCACGCGGCAGACCGACGCCACCGAGCACCAGCACGGCCTGATGCTGGCGGTCGCAACCGAATCCATCATCAAGCTCGTCGCCTTCCTCGCCGCGGGCATCTTCGTCACCTTCTGGATGTTCTCGCCGCACGAGCTGATCGAGCGCGCGATGAAGACGCCGGAGGCGGTGCGCGTCATCAACTATTCGCCGTCGATCGGCAACTTCCTGACCATGACGCTGCTGTCCCTGTGCGCGATCATGCTGCTGCCGCGCCAGTTCCACGTCAGCGTGGTCGAGAATTCCTCGGACGCCGAGGTCGGCCGCGCGCGCTGGCTGTTCCCGCTCTATCTCGTCGCCATCAATCTGTTCGTGATCCCGATCGCGCTCGCCGGCCTCGTCAGCTTCCCGTTCGGCGCCGCCGATCCCGATATGTACGTGCTGGCGCTGCCGATGGAGGGCGGCGCGGATCTGCTCAGCGTCGCCGTCTTCGTCGGCGGCCTGTCGGCGGCGACCGCGATGGTGATCGTCGAATGCGTCGCGCTCTCCATCATGGTCTCGAACGATCTCGTGGTGCCCCTGGTGCTGCAACGACGGCCCGAGGGGCGCACCGGCGGCGCCGATTTCAGCGACTTCCTGCTGCGTTCGCGCCGGCTCGCGATCTTCGCCATCATGGTGATGGCCTATTTCTACTACCGCGCGCTCGGCAACACCCAGCTTGTGGCGATCGGTCTGCTGTCTTTTGCCGCCATCGCCCAGCTTGCACCGAGCTTCTTCGGCGGACTGCTGTGGCGGCGCGCGACCGCGCGCGGCGCGATCGGCGGCATGCTGGTCGGCTTCGCGGTGTGGCTCTACACGCTGTTCATCCCGAGCTTCATGGATACTTCGACGGCCGGCATCCTGCTGCTCCAGCACGGCCCGTTCGGAATCGAGGCGCTGCGGCCGCAGGCGTTGTTCGGCGCCGATTTGCCGCCGCTGATGCACGGGGTGGTCTGGTCGCTGTCGCTCAATATCCTCACGTATGTGCTGCTGTCGCTGGCGCGCCGGCCGTCGTCGATCGAGCTGGTGCAGGCCGATCTGTTCGTCCCCAACACGCTCGCGCCGATCTCCCCGAACTTCCGCCGTTGGCGCACCACCGTCACGGTGCAGGACATCCAGACCACGGTGGCGCAATATCTCGGGCCTGACCGCGCACGGCATTCGTTCGAGGCATTCTCCGCGCGGCGCAATGTGCGGCTGGAGTCCGGGGCGCCCGCCGATTTCGAGCTGCTGCAGCATGCCGAGCACCTGATCGCGTCCTCGATCGGTGCGGCCTCCTCGCGTCTGGTGATGTCGCTGCTGCTGCGCAAACGGACGGTGTCGGCGAAGGCTGCGCTCAAGCTGCTCGACGATTCCCATGCGGCGCTTCATTTCAACCGCGAGATCCTCCAGACTGCGCTCAACCATGTGCGCCAGGGCATCGCGGTGTTCGATGCCGATCTGCAACTGATCTGCTCCAACCGGCAGTTCGGCGATCTCCTCAACGTTCCCCCGCATTTCATCCAGTTCGGCACGCCGTTGCGTGAAATCCTGGAATTCATGGGCGTGAGCGAGCCGGCCGATCCGATCGAGCGCGAGGCCATGCTGGAGCGCCGGCTGGTGGCCTACACCACCGACGGCGAGCCCTATCTCGAGCGCCTGCCCGATCGTCACATGGTGATCGAGATCTTGACCAACCGCATGCCCGGCGGCGGCTTCGTCATCACCTTCACCGACGTCACGCCCACGTTCGAGGCGGCCGAAGCGCTGGAGCGCGCCAATGCGACGCTGGAGAAGCGGGTGCGCGACCGCACCGAGGAGCTGACCCGGCTGAATTCCGAGCTGGCGCTGGCCAAGAGCGCGGCCGAAGACGCCAGCATCTCCAAGACGCGCTTTCTCGCCGCCGCCAGCCACGACATTCTCCAGCCGCTGAACGCGGCGCGGCTCTATGTCACGAGCCTGGTCGAGCGTCAGCACAGCGGCGAGGAGACGCGGCTGGTCGAGAACATCGACGAATCGCTCCAGGCGATCGAGGAGATCCTCGGCGCGCTGCTCGACATCTCCAGGCTCGACGCCGGCGCGATGACGACCTCCATCTCGAGCTTCAAGATGGCCGATCTGATGCGCTCGCTGGAGATCGAATTCGCGCCGATCGCACGCGCCAAGAATCTGGCGCTCGTCTTCGTGCCATGCTCGCTGCCCGTCGAGTCGGATCGTCTCCTGCTGCGGCGGCTGCTCCAGAACCTGATCTCCAACGCGATCAAATATACCCCGCGGGGGCGCGTGCTGGTCGGCTGCCGCCGCCATGGCGCCTCGCTCAAGATCTGCGTCTACGACACCGGCGTCGGCATCCCGACGGTCAAGCGCGGCGAGATCTTCAAGGAATTCCACCGCCTCGAGCAGGGCGCTCGGATCGCCCGCGGCCTCGGCCTTGGCCTGTCGATCGTCGAGCGGTTGGCGCGCGTGCTCAAGCACGACATCGCCATCGATTCCAATGTCGGCGGCGGCTCTGTGTTTTCCGTGACGGCGCCGACGGCGAAGGCGATCACCCACACCGCGGCCGTGACCAGCGCAACGCCGCTCGCACGCACCTCGATCTCGGGGACCCTGATCGTCTGCATCGAGAACGACGCCGCGATCCTCGACGGCATGCGCACGCTGCTGAAGGCGTGGGACGCCGAAGTGATTGCGGTCGCCGATCCCGAGGGCGCGATCGCCGCGATCGAAACTGCCGGCCGCCGCGTGACCGGCCTGCTGGTCGACTACCATCTCGATCGCGGCAACGGCATCGCCGCGATCCGCGACATCCGCCGCCGCTTCGGTGACGGCATCCCCGCGATCCTGATCACCGCCGACCGCAGCCCCGCCGTGCAAATGGCTGCACGGGACGAAAAGGTCGCGGTGCTCAACAAGCCGGTCAAGCCGGCTTCGCTGCGCGCCCTGCTCGGCCAGTGGCGCACGCAGCAGATAGTGGCGGCAGAGTAGCGCGTCAGGCACCGCCGTCGGCGTCGATGACGGCCTTGGCAAAGGCTTGCGGTGCTTCCTGCGGCAGATTGTGGCCGATGCCGCCGGTAATCAGGCGATAGTCGTAGCGGCCCGAGAACTTCTTGGCATAGGCGCTTGGATCGGGATGCGGCGCGCCGTTGGCGTCGCCTTCCATCGTGATGGTTGGGACGCTGATCACCGGAGCTGCCGCAAGTTTCTTTTCGAGCTCCTCGTATTTGGCTTCGCCCTGGGCGAGCCCGAGCCGCCAGCGGTAATTGTGGATCGTGATCGCGACGTGATCCTTGTTGTCCAGCGCCGCCGCGCTCCGGTCGAAGGTGGCGTCGTCGAACTTCCACTGCGGCGAGGCCAGCTTCCAGATCAGCTTGGCGAAATCATGCGTGTATTTCTCGTATCCGGCGCGGCCGCGCTCGGTCGCGAAATAGAACTGGTACCACCATAGCAGCTCGGCCGACGGCGGCAGCGGCGCGTTGCCCGCGGCCTGGCTGGAGATCAGATAGCCGCTGACCGACACCAGCGCCCGGCACCGCTCCGGCCACAGCGCGGCGATGATGTCGGCGGTGCGCGCGCCCCAATCGAAACCGGCGACCACCGCCTTTTTGATTTCGAGCTTGTCCATCAGCGCGATAATGTCGGCAGCCATTGCTGCCGGCTCGCCGTTGCGCGGTGTCTCCTCGGAGAGGAAGTGGGTCGAGCCGTAGCCGCGCAAATAAGGGATAATGACGCGATAGCCGGCCTTCGCCAGGATCGGCGCGACGTCGACGAAGGCATGAATGTCGTAGGGCCAGCCGTGCAGCAGGATCGCGACCGGACCGTTCGCAGGACCGGCCTCCGCGTAACCGACGTTGAGGACGCCGGCATCGATCTGCTTGATCGCGCCGAACGACGCATTCGTTGCGGCCGAGCGCGGCGCTTCCGATTCGGCGCGGGCGAGGCCGATCACGCCGAGGCCGGCGGCGACAGTTCCCGCGGCGACGCCGAAAAACTGGCGCCGGTGCTGATCGATGATCTGTTTCATGATGCTGCTCCCTCGTTGATCGGTCGTGCACTGACTAGCAGCGGTGACCGCGAGACACCCGTTTGGAGTTGTGAGAAGTTGTGAGGTTCCGGTTCCAGCATCTGCGGCCCGATTGCTGGGGCGGCAAACTGGTTCTCCAACCAGCGCTGTCATTCCCGGCAAAAGCGGGAATCCAGTACGCCGCGGCGTCTCGATTCCACCACAGGCGTCTCTGGAATACTGGATCGTCCGCCTGCGCGGACGATGACACCGAGCGCGAGGCGACGCACATGCGCTCGCCTTCTCGCGGCGCGTTTCGCCCGAGCTTTGCTTGGTCACTTCACCCTCAAACCCAAGAGGGCGCAGGGAAGGCCGGGTGCCGGCTGGCACCCGCGGTCCGCTGCGCGAAAAGCACACGCAGGAAAACCGCACAGCAGCATACAGGTGTAGCCAATCACTCGGCCTTCCCTGCGCGATGGTTGGACGGCTTATGCCGTGATCTCCCGGGAGCCGAGTTCCTGCTGGCCTCCCTCGTCCCAACGAAATTCACCGACACCGCGCCGGTTGACGCAGATGCCGCATTCGCCGGGGCTTGACCGTAGCAACGACGGCCAGGACCACACGGTTTTGCCGTACGCACGGCCCGCCATTTCGCCGCAGTTTTTCCAGCCCTGTCGACGGAGCCGGAAACTTACAGACGAGACGAAGCCTGACAGCGCCGCTCGTCGGAACGAAGCCTTGGGCTCACGGAGAGCAATCCGCCCTGCCCTTGGCCTCTCGCACCCGAACGCTGCCGCGTCCACCGCAAGCCCCGGCTCGCGAACGTGACGACCACAAGATCGCCCCTCAAGGATGAGCCGGGATGACCGACACATACGCCGTTTCCGAATTTCGGTAAAGCGGAATATATTTGCGTGAGCGGATTGACAGAGGCGACACAGAGGAGGTCCGGTAGCCCGGATGGAGCGAAGCGTAATCCGGGAAGGTGCCGATGCGGGGCGAGCGGCCCCGGATTGCGCTACGCTTCCTCCCTCGCTCTTAGAGCTACGGCGGACAAGCCATCCGGGCTGCGACCACGGGCCGTCCGCTCGCTACAGCCTCACCCCGTCGGGGTGCCCTGCTTCCATTGGCCGCCGGCGATTTTCGCGGCGGCGATCACGGCCTGGGTCCGGCTTTCGACGCCGAGCTTTTGCAGGATGGCTGAGACATGCGCCTTGATGGTGGCCTCGGAGACGCCGAGCTCATAGGCGATCTGCTTGTTGAGCAATCCCTCCGACAGCATCATCAGAACCCGGACCTGCTGCGGCGTCAGCGTCACCAGCCGGTCGCGCAGGCGCGTCATGTCGGGGTCGGCGACCGCCGACAGATCAGTGTCGGCGGGAACCCAGACGTCGCCCTCCATCACCTTGAGGATGGCGTCGCGCAGGGTCTCGACGCCGAAGCGCTTCGGGATGAAACCGGAGGCGCCGAAATCCAGCGAGCGGCGGATCGTGGCGCTGTCGTCGGAAGCCGAGACGATCACCACCGGAATGGCCGGATATTGCGCGCGCAGATAGATCAGGCCGGAAAAGCCGGAAATCCCGGGCATCGAGAGGTCGAGCAGGATCAGGTCGACGTCGGAGGTCTGTTCCAAAAGCTTGGTCAGATCCTCGAACGATCCAGCCTCATCGATCCTGGCCGAGCTCAGGACGCCTGCCACCGCCTGCCGCAGCGCGTCGCGGAACAATGGATGGTCATCGGCAATGACGAGATGGGTCGAGGGAGCGTTCATCGTTCTCTTGCTGGCAATCGCACCGGGCCAGTAAGCCGGCGCGGGGCGCTGGTCAATTCTTTCCCGACCAGCCGTGGCATGCAAGTGGACATTATCCCTTTGCAGCAACGGGGTTAATCCACAGGTCGGCACTATGTTGCCGGATGGAACGCCCGCGGCGTCAGGTGCGCGTCAGTGCGAAAGGCCGAAAGTCGTATTGGGGCGGGTTTCACGCCAATGTTACCTTGGGGGCAAGGCTTGGGTTGATCCGGCATGACCGGACATCCAGGGCGCGAGGAAACGATTTTTCGGGGAGCGACTCAACATGTCGACAATGGCTGTGTCTCAAGCAGGCGCGGGAGGGATGACGAAGGACGAACGGTTCGTCATTCTCGCCTCCTCGCTCGGTACCGTCTTCGAGTGGTACGATTTCTATCTCTACGGTTCGCTGGCCGGCATCATCGGCGCGCAGTTCTTCTCGGCCTATCCGCCGGCAACCCGCGACATCTTCGCGCTGCTGGCCTTCGCGGCGGGCTTCCTGGTGCGCCCGTTCGGCGCGATCGTGTTCGGCCGTGTCGGCGACATCGTCGGCCGCAAATACACCTTCCTCGTCACCATCCTGATCATGGGTCTGTCGACCTTCATCGTCGGCCTGCTGCCCAATGCGGCGACCATCGGCATCGCGGCCCCGATCATCCTGATCGCGCTGCGTCTCGCCCAGGGCCTCGCGCTCGGCGGTGAATATGGCGGTGCGGCGACCTACGTCGCGGAGCATGCTCCGAACGGCAAGCGCGGCTACTACACCTCCTTCATCCAGACCACGGCGACTCTCGGACTGTTCCTGTCGCTGCTGGTGATCCTGTTCACGCGCTCCGCGCTCGGCGAACCCGACTTCGCAGCCTGGGGCTGGCGCATTCCATTCCTGGTCTCGGTGCTGCTGCTTGGCGTCTCGGTCTGGATCCGGCTTCGCCTCAACGAATCCCCGATCTTCCAGAAGATGAAGGACGAGGGGAAGAGCTCGAAGGCCCCGCTGACGGAAGCCTTCGGCAATTGGCAGAACGGCAAGCTCGTGCTGCTGGCGTTGCTTGGCGGCGTGATGGGCCAGGGCGTGGTCTGGTACACCGGCCAGTTCTACGCGCTGTTCTTCCTGCAATCGATCCTCAAGGTCGACGGCTACACCGCCAACCTGCTGATCGCCTGGTCGCTCCTGCTCGGGACCGGCTTCTTCATCGTGTTCGGCATGCTCTCCGACAAGATCGGCCGCAAGCCGATCATCCTCGGCGGCTGTCTGATCGCGGCGCTGACCTTCTTCCCGATCTTCAAGATGATCACCACCAACGCCAACCCGGCGCTGGAAAAGGCGATCGAGTCGGTCAAGGTCGACGTGGTGGCGGATCCCGCAGGTTGCGGCGACCTGTTCAACCCGGTCGGCACCCGCGTCTTCACCTCGCCTTGCGACACCGCACGTGCCTACCTGTCGCAGTCGTCGGTCAAGTACGGGACCACGCCAGGTGCGGCCGGATCCGGCGTGAAGGTGATGGTCAACGGCAAGGAAGTCGCCTACGCCAACGCCAAGGATGGCAATCCGGCGGTCCTCGCCGCCGTGCAGGCAGCCGGATATCCGAAGGCCGGCGATGCGGGCATCGTGAAGATGGCGCATCCGTTCGACATCTTCCGTCCGCAGGTGGCGGCGGTCGTCGGACTGCTGTTCGTCCTGGTGATCTTCGTCACCATGGTCTACGGCCCGATCGCCGCGATGCTGGTCGAACTGTTCCCGACCCGCATCCGCTACACCTCGATGTCGCTGCCCTACCACATCGGTAACGGCTGGTTCGGCGGCCTGCTGCCGGCGACCGCCTTCGCCATCGTGGCCTCGACGGGCGATATCTATGCGGGCCTCTGGTATCCGGTCATCTTCGCGTCGATTACCGTCGTGATCGGCTTGTTCTTCCTGCCGGAGACCAAGGACGTCGATATCAAGACGACCTGATCGACGCAGATCCAGATCAACGCCAACCGGCCGCGGTCTCCGCGGCCGGTTTTGTTTTGAACTCCGGATTCTTTATATTGACGCGTTTTCTTGACGCGAACCGGGATCCACTTCGCTCGAAAACGCTCTACTGATTGCTGCCGAGGAATTGCAGCACCACCTCGCGCCGGTGCGGACGGGCGCGATGCTCGATCAGATAGATCGCCTGCCAGGTGCCAAGCGCGAGCCTGCCGTTCAGCACCGGCACCTGGAGCGATGTCCCCGTCAGCATGGTTTTGATATGCGCCGGCATGTCGTCCGGCCCTTCGGTGTCGTGCGTCCAGCCCGCATCTTCATCGTCGGGCGCGAGCCGCGTCAGCACCGTAGTGAGATCGACCAGCACCGATGGATCGGCATTCTCCTGGATTGTCAGAGACGCCGAGGTGTGACGGATGAACAGCGTGAGCACGCCGTCCCGCGCATGAACGTCGGCGATGAACCGCGCCGCCTCGGCGGTGAGGTCGCTGAAGCCGCGCCCCGGCGTCTGCACAGTCAGCAGCGACGATGCGATGGTGGTGGCCGGCCCTGACCGCGGCGCCGAGCGCGAGATGGATTTGGCTGACGTCATGAGCGCTCCCGTTACGTCGTCCTGGCGAAAGCCAGGACCCATTACCCCAAATGCTCGTGATGACGAGAAGTTGGCCACGCGCACCGAGAAAAACAGAGAGGCTGCGGCGTATGGGTCCTGGCTTTCGCCAGGACGACACCGAGGGACCCGCTAAATCCTCCCCGACACGTCCTTCTGCACGCGGTTGGCCATGTCGATCAGCCGGCGCCAGGCCCTTTCCAGGAATGACATCACGCGATCGACGTCCTGGTCGCTCGGCAGCGGGATCTCGATCCTGCGGTCGCCCTCGGCGGCCTTTGGTTCTCGTGCTTGCGGCTCCGCCTTCTTGAGCGGATCGGTTTTCGGCAGTGCCTCGTCGATCTTGCCTGACACGGTCGGCCCCGCCGCAAGCCGTCCCTTCAGCGTCTCGACTTCGGCCTGGAGCCTGCCGATCTCGGCGTCGAGCGCGGCACGTTCATCGGGTACCGCGTAGCAGGCCCAGCCGGCGCTGCTCTTGGTGCACGTCGACACCGTCCCGGTGCGGCTGTCGAGCCGCAGCACGCCCTCGGGGATGGGGGTCATGCTGTAGCGGCCGTTTTCGCTGTCGGGCGCAGATTGCGCGGCCAGGCCGCCGGCGCTGACAGCCATCGCCGCGGCGAACGCCGCCGCCGCAAGCCATGATGCTGTGGATGAATTCGCTGCTCTCATCGCATTCTCCGCCACGACGCGCCGCTAGCACTTCCAAAGATGGCGCTCATAAAGGTGGCACTTCTCGCAAATTCTACACCCCGGCGAGGCGATCCGCCGCCCAAAACGCGCCTCTGAGATGAACGATCGCGGCGCCCCCTTTGATCCCTGCCACTGGGCGAAATGGCGACTGCGTCCGCCGATCAAGCGGAGACCTGCTGCGGTGCGGCGTCACGCTGTGTGCAGCGCTACCGCTCGCGTCAATATTTCCAGATAAATCAGACACATAACGGGAATGGACACAATCGTGACTTGGCTTGACTTGATTATGGGCCATCAGTATGGTCCGCGCGGCTTTTGAGGGTGGCGGGCGTAATTTCCATTCAGCCGCGGCGTTTCGGGTCTTCGTTGCATGACACAGGGCACGGGACACGGCGAGAATGGAGATCGCGATAGATCGCCCGAGGAAGCTGCGCTTTCCGATCGGCTCGGAAATCTTGATCAGCGGTTGTCCGAATTTCGCGGCCGCCACGTCAAGACCGAGCAACCCGCAGGTGACGGTGAAGACAGAGCGGCCAGAGCCTCGGCGATGGCGCTTGGTTTCCGGTTATCCTCCGAGTTGGTCGCCGGGGTCGTTGTCGGAGCGGGGATTGGCTGGGGTTTCGACCGCTTGCTGTCGACGTCGCCTTTCGGATTCATCGTGTTCCTGCTGCTGGGCTTCGTCGCCGGCGTGGTGAATGTGGTGAGAACGGCAGGCGCGGGTCAAAACAGGCGCGGTGGTTCTTAAGCGATCCACTCCAGGAGAGGAATGATCGTGCCGGCTCGAGCCGGTACGGGCCGGCCTGACCGGCAGACCGAGACCCGCCGGCATCGCCCGGCAGACCAAGAGATGCCGCGCTGATGAAAATCGATCCGATCCACCAGTTCAACATCGAGCCTCTCTTCACCCTGGGCCATATCGGCAATCACACGATCGCCTTCACCAATTCGTCGCTCTACATGCTGGTGGCGGTCGCGATCATCTCGATCCTGATGCTCGCCAGCGGCACGCAGCTGGTTCCCGGGCGACTCCAATCGGTCGCCGAGATCTCCTACGAATTCGTGGCCTCGACCATCCGCTCGACGGCCGGCGCGGAAGGCATGAAGTTCTTCCCGCTGATCTTCTCGCTGTTCATGTTCATCTGCGTCTCGAACCTGGTCGGCATTATCCCCTACACCTTCACGATCTCGAGCCATCTGATCGTCACCGCGGCACTCGCGCTGCTGGTCTTCTTCACGGTGCTGATCTACGGCGTTGCCAAGAACGGCCTGAAATTCTTCTCGATCTTCGTGCCCCACGGCGTCCCCGGCTACATCCTGCCGCTGGTGATGTTCATCGAGATCCTGTCGTTCTTCCTGCGGCCGGTCTCCCACAGCGTTCGTCTGTTCGCCAACATGCTGGCCGGCCACATCGCGCTGAAGGTGTTCGCGGGCTTCGTCGCCATGCTCGGCTTCTCGCTCGGCGCCCTTGGCTGGGTCGGCGGCGTGCTGCCGCTGGCGCTCACGGTCGCGCTGTACGCTCTCGAGATTCTGGTCGCATTCCTGCAAGCCTATGTGTTTGCGATCCTGACCTGCATCTACCTCAACGACGCCATTCATCCGGGACACTGAGCGGTCCGGGGAATTTCCACCCAAAACCCAATCTTTCTTCCAAGGAGTCTAAAATGGATCCGGCAGCAGCAAAACTTATCGGCGCGGGCATCGCATGCATCGGCATGGGCGGCGCGGGCGTCGGCGTCGGCGTGATCTTCGGCAACTACCTCGCCGCAGCCGTTCGCAACCCCTCGGCCGCTCAGGGCCAGTTCGGCAATCTGATCTTCGGCTTCGCCGTGACCGAAGCGCTCGGCATTTTCTCGCTGCTGATCGCGCTGCTGCTGCTGTTCGTTCCCCTCTGAGAACGATTTTTCGCGCCGCTTCAACCGAAGCGACGCGCATGACAGCAACAGGAGTACTCCATGGCTGAAAGTCATGGCGGCGCAAAAGGTCCGGCGGCGGGCGCTCACACTGAGGCTGACGGTGGTCACCACGGTGGCGGTTTTCCGCCGTTCGAGAGCGGCACTTATGCTTCACAGCTGGTGTCGCTCGCGATCTTCTTCGTCGCGCTTTACGTGATCGTGTCCAAGCTCGCTCTGCCGCGCGTCGGCGGTGCGATCGAGGCGCGTCAGAACAAGATCGAGGGCGACCTCGCCGAAGCGCAGAAGCTGAAGGACCAGTCCGAAGCGGCGCTGAAGGCCTATGAAAGCGAGCTTGCTTCGGCACGCTCGCGCGCGCAGGCCATCGGCAACGAATCCCGCGACAAGGCGAATGCGCAGGCGGACGCCGAGCGCAAGGCGCTGGAAGAGCAACTGGCGGCCAAGCTCGCCGAGGCGGAGAAGACCATCGCCTCGACCCGTGCGACCGCCATGAGCAACGTCCGCGGCATCGCGGCCGACGCGGCAGGCAGCATCGTGCAGCAGCTCACCGGCGTGGTTCCGGACGCGGCGTTGGTCAATGCCGCCGTTGATGCGTCCTTGAAGGGTTAATCGATATGTTCTTCGATCCTGAAACCTGGGTCGCCATCGCCTTCGTGATCCTGATGGTCGGGTTCGGCTATCTCGGGGTCTTCAAGAAGGCCATGACTGCCCTCGACCATCGCGCCGATCGCATCAAGGCCGAGCTCGACGACGCGACGCGCCTCAAGCAGGAAGCCGCCAAAGTGCTCGCCGACTACAAGGCGCGCACCGCCTCGGCCGAACGCGAGGCCGCCGACATCATCGCAAACGCGAAGAGCGAAGCCGAGCGCATCGCAACCGAGGCCAAGGCCAAGGTGGAAGATTTCGTCGCTCGCCGCACCAAGACCGCGGAGGGCAAGATCGCGCTCGCCGAGGCCCAGGCAGTCGCCGATGTGCGCGCCGCAGCCGCCGAAGCCGCCGTCCAGGCCGCCTCCACGATCCTGTCGCAGTCGGTCAAGGGCCAGGTCGCCGACGATCTGCTCGCCAAGGGCATCACCGAAGTCAGGCAGAAGCTGAACTGAGGGGCCTCGCCTTCACCCATCAAAAAGCCGGCGCGATGAGCGCCGGCTTTTTTGTTTGTCGGGCACGGCATCGGCAAATCTGATGTCATCGCCCGCGAAGGCGGGCGATCCACTATTCAGAGACAGTCCTGACCAGTCGAGAAGCCGCGGCGTACTGGATGCCCCGCCTTCGCGGGGCATGACGACTATCTTTACGTGGCTACTTCTTCTTCGCCCGCGCCTTCGGCTCGGGCGACAGCGCCTGCGGATCGAAGCCGACATAGAAGATGTAGCTATCGGCGTCCTTGGCCGGAGGCATCGGATAGACCAGATCCTCGGCCACGAAGGTGAACGGCACGCTGCCGCCCTCCGACATTCCGACCGTGGTCCGGTAGGCCTTGGAAGCGATCACCTTCTCGCCGACGCCGCCCTGCACCACGGCAACGCGCAGCGGCACCTCGACGCTCGCAGGCGCGCCGGCGGGACCGGCAATGACGCGGCCCTGGATACCGATCCGGGCCGTGATGTCGCCGCCATTGCGGGCGCATTCGCGCGCCATCTTGGTGATGGTGGCCTGGAAGCGGATCTCGTTGCCGACGGCCGGCTTGCCGGTGGCACCGACCGCGTAGGTGGAGGCTCCGGCACGCACCGTGACCTGCGGGCAATCAAGATCGTCATCAGCCGCCGGCTGGCCTGGTGCAGGCGCCGGCTTGGGTTGGGCCGGCTCGTCCGACTTGCCGCCGAACAGGCCCTTGAATCGATCGGTCAGCGACTGCGCCGCGACCGGCGAAATGGAGACCAGCGCAACTGACAACGCCAGCGCGACCGCTGCCCCCCGCCGCAACGCATTCCGCGATGACCGAAGCTCCTGCACCTTCAACGCCCATACTCCATGACAACATCCCGGCCGATCACCGGCCGGCTTGCGCCGTTATATCGTCAAAACCGGCGAACCCAAGGCAGGCACACAGCAGACTTTGGTCCCATGAATGAACGGACTCAGCCGCGGAAATCCTCGTGCAGCAGGCCGAACAGCAAATGGTCCTGCCAGATCCCGTTGATGCAGAGATAGCGGCGCGCCAGCCCCTCGCGGGAGAAACCGCACTTCTCCAGCACCCGGATCGACGGCGCATTGGTCGGGATGCAGGCGGCCTCGACCCGGTGCAGATTGAGCTCGCCGAACAGCGTTGGCAGCAGCACCCGCAGTGCGGCCGTCATGTAGCCGCGCTGGGCGTGGGGCTTCCCGACCCAATAGCCGATGGTGCCGGCCTGGACGATGCCGCGGCGGACATTGGCGAGCGTGATGCCGCCGACCATGGCGCCGTCGAGCTCCCGGAAGATCAGAAAGGGATAGGACCGGTCCGCGGCGATGTCCTCGGAATAGCGCCGCAGGCGACGGCGGAAACCGGAGCGCGTGAGATCGTCCGACGGCCAGATCGGCTCCCAGGGCGTCAGGTAATCGCGGCTGGACTCGCGCAGATGGGCCCATTGCAGGAAATCCGACATCTGCGGCGCGCGTAGCAACAGGCCGTTGCCGCGCGGCGCGAGAGCGGCGGGTCCACTGGATGGCAGGCGGAAGAGGGCCATGGTGATGCTTCCCGGGGACGGATCAACCCGTGCGCGGCTCCTAATGCAGCCGCGCCTTGGCGCGTGCCCGGGTCAATCCTTCCGCAAAAGACACCGCCGTGTCCAGACCCCTGCCACTGCCCAATGCGACAACCGCAGGGCGGCTACGCGAAAGCAGCGCACGCGCCGCATCCCGGGTCGATTCGACGCTGACGGCGTCGATCCGGGCCACCAGCTCCTCGGCGGTCTGGGGCCGGCCATAGGCCAGCACATGCCGGGCGAGCTGCTCGGCACGAGAGGAGCAGCTCTCCAGCGCCATCAGCAGCCCCGCCTTCATCTGCGCCTTGGCCCGCGCGATCTCGACCTCGGTCAGGGTCTCGACCGAATCATTCATGATGTCGACCACGACCTCCATCATCTCGGGCGCATCGGCCGGATCGGTGCCGGTGTAGAGGCCGAAGAAGCCGGTGTCGGTATAGGGGGCATGGAACGAGTAGATCGAGTAACAGAGGCCGCGCTTCTCGCGCACCTCCTGGAACAGCCGCGACGACATCCCGCCGCCGAGGATGTTGGTGAAGACCTGGAGCGAGAACAGCGACAGATCGGTCTGCGGCACGCCCTCCAGTGCTAGCGTCAGATGCGCCTGCTCGAGTTCGCGATGCACCACCTTGGTGCCGCCCTTGCCGAACTGCGCGGGTTGCGGCTTGGGACCCGCTGTCCCCTCAAAACTGGCAAAGCGCTGCTCGACCTCGGCGACCACCTGCTCGTGATCGACCGCCCCGGCCGCCGCCACCACCATGTCCGGCCCGCGGTAATGCGTCGACAGATAGTCGCGCAGCGAGTCGCGGCTGAAGGCACGCAAGGTCTTCGCAGTGCCTAGCAGCGAACGGCCCATCGGCTGGTCGGGATAGCAGAGCTCGTTGAGATGCTCGAACACGACGTCGTCAGGCGTGTCCTGCGCCGCGCCGATCTCCTGCACGATGACATTCTTCTCGCGCTCGAGCTCGTCGGGCTCGAAGGCCGGATTGGCCAGGATGTCGGCGAGCACGTCGAGCGCGAGCGGCACGTCAGCCTTCAGCACCCGTGCATAATAGGACGTGGTCTCGGTCGAGGTGCCGGCGTTGAGGTCGCCGCCGACCGCCTCGATCTCCTCGACGATCTCGCGCGAGGAGCGCTTCGTCGTGCCCTTGAACGCCATATGTTCCAGAAGATGCGAGATGCCGTGCTCATTGGGCTTCTCGTCGCGCCCGCCGACGCCGGCCCAGACGCCGAGCGCCGCGGTCTCGAGATGGGGCATCTTGTCGGTGACGACGGTCAGGCCGGACGCAAGCTTGGAAATCTCGACGCTCATCCGGCAACTCCCTGTTTCGCGGCGCGGCTGACCGACAGCACGAACCGCTCGACCTCGGCCTGGTCGTTCTTCATCACCTTCATGTGTTCGGATTTGGTCATCAGGCCATCGAGCCAGGCCGGCAGTTGCGGCCGCTGGCCGCAGGCGGCTTCGACCGCATCGGGGAATTTGGCCGGATGGGCGGTGGACAGCACGATGCTGGGAACCGTCCTGTCCGTGGTGTCGCGGTCGGCGACCGCAAGCGCGACCGCTGTGTGAGGATCGACCAGTTCGCCCGCCTCGCGCCAGGCGGCGCGGATCGCGGCCGCGGTCTCGGTCTCGTCGGCGCGGCCTGCGTCGAACCCCTCGCGGATCGCGGCCAGCGTCGCATCGGGCAGCACGAAGCGGCCGGACTGCTTCAGCGAATCCATCAGACGGCGCACGCCGGCGGCATCGCGCCCGCCAGCCTCGAACAGCAGCCGCTCGAAATTCGAGGAGATCTGGATGTCCATCGACGGCGACGCCGTCGCGTGGACCTCGCGCACCTCGTAGATCCCGGTCTTCAGCGTGCGCGCCAGGATGTCGTTGACGTTAGCGGCGATGCCCAGGGTCCGCACCGGAAGACCCATGCGCTTGGCGACATAGCCGGCGAAGATGTCGCCGAAATTGCCGGTCGGCACGACGAAGTCCACCGCGCGCGCGGGTGCACCGGCGGCAACGGCGGAGGTGAAATAGTAGACCACTTGGGCGACGATCCGCGCCCAATTGATGGAATTGACGCCGGACAGCGACGTCGCATCGCGGAAGCGATGGTTGTTGAACATTGCCTTCACGAGGGCCTGGCAATCGTCGAAATTGCCCTCGACGGCGAGCGCATGGACGTTGGCCGCGCCCGTCGTCGTCATCATCCGCCGCTGCACCTCGGAGATGCGGCCATGCGGGAACAGCACGATGAGATCGACATTTTCGAGCCCTGCGAACGCGTCGACTGCAGCACCGCCGGTGTCGCCCGAGGTCGCGACCACGATGGTGGTGCGCTGGCCGCGCTTGGCGAGCACGTGGTCCATCAGCCGCGAGATCAGCTGCATCGCCACGTCCTTGAAAGCGAGCGTCGGACCGTGGAACAGCTCCAGCACGAACTGGTGCGGCGCCATCTGGCGCAGCGGCACCACCGCCGGATGGCGGAAAGTGGCGTAGGCCTCGTTCGCCATGCGGCCTAGCTCGGCGTCCGAGATCTCGCCGGCGACGAAGGGGCGGATCACCTCGACCGCGACCTCCCAATAGGGGCGACCGAAGAAGCCGGCGATGGCGTCAGGCGAGAGTTGCGGCCAGGTGGCCGGCACATACAGGCCGCCGTCGCGGGCGAGCCCGGTCAGCATCACATCGCAGAAGCCGAGTTCGGGGGCCTCGCCCCGGGTCGAGATATAACGAGTCAAACTGCCCTCCAAAGGCCGGCCGAGCTTGGGCTCGATCCGCAAGCCTTTGATTTTACGAAATTACTTGTTAACAGCCAGAGGCTTTGAGCCACCATAAAGTGTTTTGCGGCATCAGGAAACCGCTTCGCGGCTGGGGCCATCCAAGGAAAAAGGCTGCCAACGAAAAGGGCTGCGGCAATGCCGCAGCCCTCTCTTGGAAGGTCTGTCGTTGTGTGCAGACCAGTTTGGCCTCTTGGGGTCACCGACCCGCAAAAACTGTTCGCGCAAGCTTTCGTCGGCTGTCACGACATCGTCAAGGGACAAAACGGGATGTGTGAGAAAATGTTCCTGTTTTTCCCGACGCGTTTCGGCGCGGGCAAGCGTTCGCCAGCGGCACTGCGTCACGCATTGCCATTATATCCCAAGCGACAGGACAGTTCGGGAACGAACGTCGGTTGGGCCCATTGTGTCGGCGGATGGTATCGGCGCTATCCATGCATTGCCCGGCTGAGCGCCGAGACCGGTCCGCCCGCCGAACCGGCAGCATCCTGGAGCAGCCGGTTCGGCGCCCCGGGCGTCAGTTCATCCCGATTTCCACCGCGATCCGGATCAGGTCGGAATGGTTCTTGGCACCGAGCTTCTGCTTGAGCAGGGAGGTGGTGTTGGCGACGGTCTTATAGGAGATACCGAGTGCCTCGGCGACCTCGACGATCTTGTCGCCTCGACCCAGCAGGCGAAGAATCTCGAGCTCCCGCGGCGTCATCTGCGAGGCAGGATTGGCCTTGATCGCCGCGCCGGAAAACGTCACGGCTTCCGCGAGCTGCGGTGAGATGAAATTGTCGCCCGCAACCACCTTGCGCACCGCCTTGAGCAGGATCCGGGGATCGTCGCCCTTGGAGACGTAGCCCTGCGCCCCAAGCTCGACCGCCCGCACCACGAAGGCCGGATCGTCATTCATGCTGAACATGATGATCTTGGCGTCGGGATCGTCCTTGCGAATGCGCCGCATCAGTTCAAAGCCGGAGACGTCGGGCAGGCTGATGTCGATCACAGTGACGTCGGGGCGCTTGGTGACATAGGCGCGATGCCCGGATTTGGCGTCGGTCGCCTCGTCGATCCGGATCGAATGGTCGGAGGCGAACAGGGTGCGGCAACCGGACAGCACCACGGGATGGTCGTCGACAATCAGGACTCGGGTCGCCGGCTTGGCAGTATCTTGCATTGTAACTCTCTAGTTTTTCGACTCATAAACCGACGGGAACAAATGGAAAGAGCAAAATCCCCTGATGCGCGTTAGAATTGACCTAATGTGGCACCGCTTCTCGTTCAGGACCCAACTATTTCTGCCACTCGGCTTGAGCTTCCTCGCCGCGCTGATCATGAGCGGCGTGCTGCTCCAAACCTTCGCCACCGACCAATTGGCGGACGAGAACGAGCCGGGGCGGCGTTCGATCCAGACCATTGCCGCCGCGCTCAACAACACCCTGCGGACCTCAAACAATCCGCGGCAGACGCTGGACGCCTTTGTCCATTCTCTGGACACCTCCTCCGATATCCAATTCCGTGCCGTAGAGACGGGTCCAGCTTCCTCGGCGAGGGGCGGCCTGCGCAAGCCGCATGGCGTACCACAATGGTTTGTCGACCTGCTCGCCATTCCGGACGTGAACGCGGCAGCTCCGGTGACGATCGACGGCCAGCGTGTCGGCGATCTCGTCTTCCTGCCGGACCTGTCGGCCGACCTGTTCGAGAAGTGGATCGGCTTTCTCGCACTGACCATCCTCGTTGCCGTGCTGATGGTGCTCACCGGCACCATTGCGTATGTTTTCGCGGGATCGGCCCTGCGCCCGCTGCAAGATCTCGGCGAAGGACTCTCGCGGATGCGGAGCGGCCACTATGCAACGCCCATCCCGGTCGGAGGACCGCCGGAAATCCGGCAAAGCTGTGAAGAGGCCAATGCGCTGGCCGAAACGCTGGCGCAATTGAGCCAAGATAATCGCGACCTGCTGCACCGCCTGGTGTCGCTCCAGGACGACGAGCGGCGCGATCTCGCGCGCGAACTGCACGACGAACTCGGTCCGCTGCTGTTCAGCATCCGCGCCGGCACGATCGCATTGGCCGACGCCTCGCCTCCTGCGGGAAATCCCGGCAGTTCGGCACAGGAGGTGTTGCAATCGGTCGAGGCGCTCCAGCAGACCAACCGCCGCATCCTCGACCGGTTGCGACCGCTCTATATTGAGGAATTGGGTCTGGAGACCAGCGTGCAGACGCTGCTCCGGAATTTTCGCAAGCAGGCGCCGTCTATTGACCTGACGGACACGATCGATCCGGATCTCAACGCGATCGACGGGCCGCTGGCTCAGACCGTCTATCGCGTGATTCAGGAGGCGCTGACCAACGTGCTGCGTCATGCCGGCGCCAGCAATGCCCATGTGCAGGCGACCGTCGCCGGCGACACGGTCGCCATCGAGATTTCCGACGACGGCGGCGGCTTTCCCGAAGGCAATGTGTTCGGCCGCGGCCTGACCGGCATGCATGAGCGCGTGCGCGCACTCAGCGGATCGCTGTCACTGCTGCGCGTGGACGACAGGACCTATGTGCGCTGCCGCCTTCCCGCCGGACCGGCACGCGAGGCGCCGGTCAACGATTAGAACGTCTTCGAGCGAAGTGGATACCGGTTCGCGTGAAGAAAAGGAGTCAAAACAGAATCCAGAGTTCGGTTCTGATTTAATGAGAACCGAAACTCTAGCACGCACAGCCAAGCTGCGCGTTCTGTCGCGCCGGCTCGCACAACGTGGTGCGGATCTTGCCGTCGGGACTGAAACAAAACGAGGCGCGGATGCGTAGCGCGCCGGCGACGGAATATTCGACATCGACGCCGTGGGGCGCAGGATGGATTTCCTCCAACCCGAAACCGGCCGACGAGAAGGCGCTGAGACGCGGCTGCCAATAGGCTTCGAGCTCGCTCCGGCCCCGATAGTGCTGCGTGCCGTTGCACGTGCATTCGACCTCGGCATCGTCCGCATAGAGATCGAGGAGCGTCGCGAGGTCGCCCTTCCTGCAGGCATCCACCCAGTCGACGACAATTCCCATCTGGTCGAAATCGCTCACGCTGCAATCCTGTCTGCCGCGGAAAAACGATGGCGGCTTAGGACCACACTCGTGAATGTCTGCTGAATGGTAAACCCCGGGCGATACCGGGTTCCCTGGAGGGATTGCGCAGTTCAGCCCCGCCGCCGCCCTCTTGCCCACACGGCGAAGGCGATGAGCACGGCGCCTGCAAGCGTGAACCAGGTGATGGCGTATTGCAGGTGATCGTCCTTGAGATGCACGTCGAGCGGTCCCGGCCGCGGAACGCCGTTCTCGGGGGCGGGCTGCTCGAGGTCGACATAGAACGGCGCAACCGCGCCCCAGCCCAGCGCGCTCGCGATCGCCACGTGATCGCGCACGAACCACAGCCGTTTGTCGCGGTTCGCCGCCGGGGTCAGCCAGCCAGGTGCCTCCGGGAAGCGCAGATAGCCGGTGAATGAGACCGCCTGGCCCGTGACGAGCTTCTTGACCGCGCGATCCTCGACGCTGCGATCCTGCATGGTGTTTTCGACGAAGCCCGCATCGATGACCACCGTCTCTCCGCCCGGCAGCCGCGCCGGCAGGAACGCCCAGGTGCCGGGGCCTGACGCATCCTTGCGTACGGCGGATCCGGGGGAATAGACCATTGCATCGGGTAACGGCGCATAGGTCGCGGTAAAGCTGACACGGCGGAATTCATCGCGCGCGGGACTTAGCGCCGCCCATCGTGCCGGCGGCGGCAGAGCGACCGGTGCTTCCGCGAGGCGCTCGGTGAGGGCGGCGATCAGCTCATGCTTGGCGAGGCGGCGCTGCAATTGCCAGACACCGAGCACGACGCAGACCGCGGTCAGGAACAGCGTGAACAGCGCGAAGCCGGCCACGCGAGGCTTGCGCGCGGTCTCGTTCATTTCGCGCGGTCGACCAGCCGGCCCGGCGCCGCCTTATGGTGGAATTGCAGCGCGATCAGCAGCGACTTCATCGCGCGCAACGGCAGCAGAGTCGTCGCGAGAATCAGCGGCAGCCACAGCACCGCGTGCAGCCAGTACGGCGGCTGGTACTTGACCTCGACGACGAGCGCGCAGCCGACCACGATCGCGCCGGCCAGCATGATGATGAAGATCGCCGGACCGTCACCGGAATCGATGAAGGCGTAGTCGAGGCCGCAACGCTCGCAGGACGGCGCTAGCGTCAGGAAGCCCGCATAGAGCTTGCCCTGGCCGCAGCGCGGGCATCTGCAGGCAAGCCCGCGCAGCGCGCTTTGCAGGACGGTGACTTGCGGCTCGGACGTATCGCTGGCTTCGTTCATGGTCAAAGGGTCTATCACAGTTTCTGCCGAAACCCTGCGCGCAGAAAGCAAAAGGGCGGCCCCGGGGCCGCCCTTTCTCGATCCGATGTCAGCCCGCTTAATGCGCGCCGTGGGCCATGGTCTCGGCACCGTGTCCCCAGACATAGATGCAGAGGAACAGGAACAGCCAGACCACGTCGACGAAGTGCCAGTACCAGGCGGCGAACTCGAAGCCGAGATGCTGGGTCGGCGTGAAGTGGCCGGCATAGGCGCGGAACAGGCACACCAGCAGGAAGATGGTGCCGACCAGCACATGAAAACCGTGGAAGCCGGTCGCCATGAAGAAGGTTGCGCCGTAGACGTTGCCGCCGAAGGAGAATGCCGCGTGGCTGTACTCATAGGCCTGCACGCAGGTGAAGAGCGCGCCGAGCACGACGGTGAGGATCAGGCCATATTTCAGGCCCTGGCGATCGTTCTCGAGCAGCGCATGGTGGGCCCAGGTCACCGTGGTGCCGGAGGTGAGCAGGATCAGCGTGTTCAGGAGCGGCAGATGCCAGGGATCGAAGGTCTCGATGCCGTGCGGCGGCCATGTGCCCGGCACGGCGCAGGCGCCGGCCGCGGTCCCGAGACCACAGCCGAACACCGCATCGCGGGTGGCGTGGACGGCGTCGGCCGGGAATAGCGCCGCGTTGAAATAGGCCCAGAACCAGGCGACGAAGAACATCACCTCCGAGGCGATGAACAGGATCATGCCGTAGCGGTGATGCAGCTGCACGACGCGGGTGTGGTCGCCCTTGTACTGGGCTTCCCTGATCACGTCGCCCCACCAGCTCGCCATGGTGTAGAGCACGCCGACGGTGCCGACACCGAAGATGATCGGCGCGGCCGAGAACATGTGGTGCATCCAGGTGATCGCGCCGACCGCCATGATGAAGGCGGAGATGGAGCCGACGACGGGCCATGGCGAGGGATCGACCAGGTGGTAGTCGTGATGCTTGGTGTGCGCCGTTGCCATTTGCGGTCTCGCTCCTCAATCCCGTGCCTGTCAGGCACTTATCCCCTTATGTCCAACCCCGGCGCGTGAGCCCGGAGATCAGAGATTTCCCTTGCGTTTGTCGTCTTCGCTGGCCGCGAGCGGCTTCACCACCGGATCCTTCACCGGATAGAACGTGTAGGACAGCGTGATCGTGTTGAGACCGTCGTTGTCGTGGTCGTCGGCAATCGACGGATCGACGTAGAACACGACCGGCATCTCGCGCTTCTCGCCGGGCGCCATGGTCTGCTCGGTGAAACAGAAGCAGTTGATCTTCTGGAAATAGGATCCGACCGTCAGCGGCGCGACATTGTAGGCGGCCTGGCCTGCGGTGGTCCGCGCGGCCTGGTTCGTCACCGTGTAGAAGACGGTCACGACCTGGCCGATATTGACCTCGATCTCGCTCTGCTCGGGTTCGAACTTCCAGGGCAGGCCGGGCGCGACGTTGGAATCGAAGCGCACCGCGATCTTCCGTGCGATCGGGCCGCTGGCCGGCGCCGACGTCGCGACCTGGGTCGTGCCGTTGAAGCCCGTGGCGCGGCAGAACCAGTTGTAGAACGGCACCGCCGCGTAGGAGGCGCCGACCATCAGCGCGACCACGCCGCCGCAGATCGAGGCGACCACCACGTCGCGGCCAAGCCCCTTGGCAGGCCTGCGCCCCTTGGTGGCCGTCCGGCTCTGATCCTGCGATATGGTCGGCTTCTGATCCATGTTTCCTACATCGGCCGGACGAGCACGGCCGGTCCTTTGACCATGGTCACGGCGAAGAACAGCACCACGAGCACGCCGAGCGCGAGTGCGATCGCGATCGAGCGCTGACGACGGCTCTTCTTCTGCGCCTCGGTGAGGACGATTCCATCTATCTCGGGTTTGTCGGCCATCCCTGCGATCATGCGCTCCCTACCATCGGCGCAAGCGCCCGGAACACGACCTCGGCCAGCAAGGTCGCAAACAGCGCAAACAGATAGAGGATGGAGAATGCAAACAGCTTGCGGGTCGCCCGCAGCGATTGGCTGCGCTCGCGACGCACATAGACGTTGACGGCGAACGCCAGCATGCCGGCGCCGAGGATCAGAGAGACGATGCCGTAGATGGCGTCGAAATAGCCGAGCGCCCAGGGCGCAGCAGCGACCGCGATCAGCACAATGGTGTAGAGCAGGATTTGAAGCCGGGTCGCGTCGGGGCCGGCGACGTTGGGCAGCATCGGGATGCCGGCGCGCGCGTAATCGTCGGACCGGAACAGCGCCAGCGCCCAGAAGTGCGGCGGCGTCCAGAAGAAGATGATGGCGAACAGCAGCAGCGGCTCGACGTCGACCGTGCCTGTGACCGCGGCCCAGGCGACCACCGGCGGCAGCGCGCCGGCGGCACCGCCGATCACGATGTTCTGCGCGGTCCAGCGCTTCAGGCCGATCGTGTAGATCACGACGTAGAAGAAGATGGTGAAGGCGAGCAGCGCGCCCGCGATCCAGTTGACGAGGATGCCGAGCGTCATCACCGAGAAGAAGGCGAGCGTCATGCCGAAGGTCATCGCCTCGGGACGGGTGATGCGGCCGCGTGGAATGGGGCGGTTCGCCGTGCGCGACATCTTGGCGTCGATGTCGCCTTCCAGCGCCATGTTGAGCGCGCCGGACGCGCCGGCGCCGACCGCGATGCAGAGCAGCGAGGTGATGGCCAGCACCGGGTGGAAATGCCCGGGCGCCATCGCCATTCCGACCAGCGCGGTGAAGATCACCAGCGACATCACCCGCGGCTTCAGGAGCGCGATGTAATCGCCAACCTCCGCTTCGGAGATGCGGGGATTGATGTCGATGGCGTTGTGGTCGAGGACGGACACTAGACTGACTCGCTTGGTTGTCGAGCCGCGGCGCCCGTCACGGGCGCCGCGAGCATTGGCTTACTGCACGCGGGGCAGCACTTCGAACTGGTGGAAGGGCGGCGGCGAGGGCAGCGTCCATTCCAGCGTGGTCGCACCTGCACCCCACGGATTGTCGCCAGCCGGCACCTTCTTCGCGAAGGCGTCGATCACGCAGTAGAGGAAGATCAGCACGCCGAAGCCGGAGATGTAGGAACCGACCGACGAGACCAGGTTCCAGCCCGCGAACGCGTCGGGATAATCGACATAGCGGCGCGGCATGCCCGAGAGGCCGAGGAAGTGCTGCGGGAAGAACACCAGGTTCACGCCGATGAAGGTGACCCAGAAGTGCGCCTTCGCGAGCCCTTCATTGTACATGTAGCCCGACATCTTCGGGAACCAGTAGTACCAGCCGGCGAAGATTCCGAACACCGCGCCGAGCGACAGCACGTAGTGGAAGTGCGCGACGACGTAGTAGGTCTCCTGGAGCACGCGGTCGACGCCGGCATTCGCCAGCACCACGCCGGTGACGCCGCCGACGGTGAACAGGAAGATGAATCCCACCGCCCAGATCATCGGCGCACGGAACTCGATCGAGCCGCCCCACATCGTGGCGATCCACGAGAAGATCTTCACGCCGGTCGGGACCGCGATGACCATCGTGGCGGCGACGAAATAGGCCTGCGTCGCCGACGACATGCCGACCGTGTACATATGGTGCGCCCACACCACGAAGCCGATGCCGCCGATCGCGACCATGGCGTAGGCCATGCCGAGATAGCCGAACACGGGCTTGCGCGAGAAGGTCGAGACGATCTGGCTGACCATGCCGAAGGCGGGCAGGATCAGGATGTACACTTCGGGGTGACCGAAGAACCAGAACAGATGCTGGAACAGCACGGGATCGCCGCCGCCTTCGGGGTTGAAGAACGTCGTGCCGAAATTGCGGTCGGTGAGCAGCATCGTGATCGCACCGGCGAGCACCGGCAGCGACAACAGCAGCAGGAACACCGTCACCAGGATCGACCACACGAACAGCGGCATCTTGTGCAGGGTCATGCCCGGCGCGCGCATGTTGAAGATGGTGGTGATGAAGTTGATGGCGCCGAGGATCGAGGAGGCGCCCGCCAGATGCAGCGACAGGATCGCGAAGTCGACGGCCGGGCCCGGATGGCCCGAGCTCGACAGCGGCGCGTACATGGTCCAGCCGGCGCCGACGCCGTTGGCGCCCGGCTCGCCCTCGACGAAGGTCGACATCAGCAGCAGCGCGAACGACGCCGGCAGCAGCCAGAACGAGATGTTGTTCATGCGCGGGAACGCCATGTCGGGCGCGCCGATCATCAGCGGCACGAACCAGTTGCCGAAGCCGCCGATCATCGCAGGCATGACCATGAAGAAGATCATGATCAGGCCATGGGAGGTCACGAACACATTGTAGGTGTGCGTCTCGTGGAAGATCTGCACGCCCGGATACATCAGCTCGGCGCGGATCGCGATCGACATCGCGGCGCCGATGACGCCGGCGATGACCGCGAAAATCAGGTACATCGTGCCGATGTCCTTGTGGTTGGTCGAATAGACGTAGCGCCGCCATCCGGTCGGATGGGCGTGCTCGTCATGTCCGTGGTCTTGCGCGTGATCGCCGTGTGCCGCTGCGCTCGTTGCCATTTTCTAATCCTGCCTTGCGTCCCGATCGGACCTCTGGAGGTCCCGCCCTTATGTCGCTTTCAGTTTCCTCGAGCCGTTCGCCCGGCGCTCACTGCGTCGGGCCGGCCGTGGAGGCGTAGGTGCTGGTGCCGCCGCTCGCGTACTTCTTCTTCGCGGTCTCGACCCAGGAGGCGAACTCCTGGTCGCTCACCACGCGGATGGCGATCGGCATGAAGGCGTGGTCCTTGCCGCACAATTCCGAGCACTGGCCGTAGAACATGCCGGTCTTGGTGGCCTTGAACCAGGTCTCGTTGAGCCGGCCTGGAATGGCGTCGATCTTGACGCCGAAGGACGGCAGCGCAAAGGCATGAATCACGTCGGCCCCGGTCACCTGAACCCGAACCACCTTGTTGACGGGCACCACCATCTCGTTGTCGACGCCGAGCAGACGGGGCTGCTTGTCCTGGGCCATCAGCGAGTCGAACTCGAACTTGCCGTTATCCGGATAGGCGTAGGACCAGTACCACTGCTTGCCGGTCGCCTTGATGGTCAGATCCGCCTTCGGCACGTCGAGTTCGAGGAACAGGAGGCGGAACGACGGCACCGAGATACCGACCAGAATCAGCACCGGAACGAGCGTCCACGCCACCTCGATCAGCGTGTTGTGCGTGGTCCGCGACGGCACCGGATTGGCTCTCGCGTTGAATTTGACGACCACGATCACGAGCAGCGCCAGAACGAACAGCGTGATCAGCGTGATCAGCACGAACAGGAAATTGTGGAACCAGACGATGTTGTCCATCACCGGGGAAGCGGACTGCTGAAGCGTCCACTCCCACGCAGCCGGTTGCCCGAGCTCGGCAAATGCCGCACCGCCCGTCGCCAGCGTCAGACCCGCTACGGCCAATCCCAGCAAGTGCCGGCCCACCGGGCCCATCGACATCTTCATGCCGTTCGCGCTCCCCTAACGAAATCACCCCAAGTGCATTCCCCTATTTTCGGGAAACGCTTTATTCGATCCCCCCGTCTGACAAACCGCCGCGCAAGAATACCTCTAAGAGGAATTGGGGCCAGATCGCTAGAACGCCGAAATCAAGCCTCTCAAACCATAATTCTTGATCTATCGCAATGCAGTCTTGAGCCTCGTCTGTCAGCCATCACCCGCAAGATATTTCCTAGTAACATCAGACAAAAATACCATTTCCCGGGATGCTGCCGCTTGACAGCGGAATTGCCCGCGGTAGGCACTGGCGGACAGCCGCACAGGAACCTGATTCGTGCGGGCGACGGCGGCCGTGGCGGCGTGGAATTTGCTTGCGAATCGCCTTCAAGACGCCGTCATTCCCGTATCAGTCCGCCTGACGCGAGCGACCCAGGCGAGCAGAGGGACCGACCCGATGGGGTTTTCGAGATCCATGGCAAGGCGGGCTAAAAGCCAGGCTGGCGGCCTCACGATGCTGGCTGCCGTGCTGGCGGCGGTCGTCGCCCTGGCGCTTCCGGGCCTCGCCCATGCGCAGGGCGCGGTGCGCTCCGTCCATGGCGACTGGCAGATCCGCTGCGACACCCCGCCGGGCGCCCAGTCCGAGCAATGCGCCCTGATCCAGAGCGTGGTGGCCGAAGACCGCTCCAACGCCGGCCTGACCGTGATCGTCCTCAAGACCGCCGACCAGAAAAGCCGCCTGATGCGGGTCGTCGCCCCTCTCGGCGTTCTCCTGCCCTCCGGCCTCGGCCTCAAGCTCGACAACCAGGATGTCGGCCGGGCCGGCTTTGTCCGCTGCCTGCCCAATGGCTGTGTCGCCGAGGTCGTCATGGACGACAAGCTGCTCGGCCAGCTCCGCACCGCCAAGACCGCGACCTTCATCATCTTCGAGACCCCGGAAGAAGGCATCGGCTTCCCGCTCAGCCTGAATGGGCTCGGCGAGGGATATGACAAACTGCCGTAGGCTATTCCCGGTTTAATAAATCTCAAGGCAGGCAGTGCTGTCATCGCTCTCGAAGGACTCGATCGTCCGCGCGTGACGGCGAAGCAGAGCCGCAATCGTCGCCGTCGTTTGATTGCCGGCCCGAAGCCAAACCACTTTGGGTGGAGAGCCCAACAGGGTCGCCAGCTCGGCAAAATCGACGTCCTGGGTCACAATCGCGAAGCCATTTGCCTTCGCAAACTCCCAAAGTACACCGTCGGCGACTTCGGACAGGCCATGAGACCGGACTGGCTCGAAGCCGGAAAAAGGTCGGCGATCATCTGGCAAAGTTTGAAGCTGAGATTCTGATCGAACAGCAGCCTCATATCGGTGCGGTCACCAATCGCCTCTCGCGGTCGGCGGCATAGGCCAGGCAAGCGCGGATATCGTCCTCGGTCAGTTCGGGGAAGTCGTCGAGGATTTGAGCGTGGGTCTGGCCAGCAGCCAGCCAGCCGAGCACATCTGCCACAGCGATCCGCATGTGGCGGATGCAGGGTCGCCCCCCACGCTTGCCGGGTTCAATCGAGATGATATCTCGGTAATTCATGAAACTAGCATAGCACCGATCGGCGTCCGCGTCAGGGCCCCTTGCTTCCAGCCCTTCCTATCGTTTCCGTAATGTGACGGCCAAGCCCCTCGCGGAACTGCCGGGAAACCATTATCTTGCCTCACATCCCCCGATAATGGACGGACGCATGACCAACCCTGCCACAACCTCCCTGCTCGACCGCGCCAATCTCGACCGCGACCAGGTTCGCAACGAGCTCGCGCGCGGGCTTGCCGGTGCCGACGACGGCGAATTGTTCCTGGAATACAGCCAGACCGAAGCGCTGATGTTCGACAATGGGCGGCTGAAGCAGGCGACCTACGACACCTCGCAGGGTTTTGGCCTGCGAGCCGTCAAGGACGATGCTGTCGGCTACGCGCATTCCTCCGACGTGTCGCTGCCGGCGCTGATTCGCGCCGCGGACGCGGTCGCGGCCGTGCGCGGCGGCTATTCCGGCAGTTTCGCCGCGCCTCCAGCGCATACCAACGTGCGGCTTTACAGTGACGACAATCCGCTCGATTCCCCCGGCTTCGAGACCAAGGTCAAACTGCTCGCCGAGATCGACGCGTATCTGCGCGACAAGGATCCGCGGGTGCGGCAGGTCAGTGTCAGCCTGGGCGCGACCTGGCAGGTGGTCGAGATCCTGCGGCCCGACGGCGAGAGCTATCGCGACATCCGCCCGCTCGTGCGCGTCAACGTCTCCGTCGTCGCCGGTCAGGGCGACCGCCAGGAGAGCGGCAGCAAGGGATATGGCGGCCGCGCCGGTTACGCCGAATTCATCGAAGCTAAGTCCTGGCGCGACGCCGCCGACGGCGCGCTGCGCGAGGCCCTTGTCAATCTGGAATCGATTCCCGCTCCCGCCGGCGAGATGGACGTCGTGCTCGGGGCCGGCTGGCCCGGCGTGATGCTGCATGAGGCGGTCGGCCACGGCCTCGAAGGCGACTTCAACCGCAAGAAGACGTCGGCGTTTGCCGGCCTGATGGGCCAGCAGGTCGCGGCCAAGGGCGTTACCGTGGTCGACGACGGCACCATTGCCTCGCGCCGCGGCTCGTTGTCGATCGACGACGAGGGCACGCCGACCAACCGCACCGTGCTGATCGAGGACGGCGTCCTGGTCGGCTACATGCAGGACCGTCAGAACGCGCGCCTGATGAACATGAAGCCGACCGGCAACGGCCGTCGCCAGGGCTATGCCCATGTGCCGATGCCGCGCATGACCAACACCTACATGCTCGCGGGCGACCGCGATCCGGCCGAGATCCTCGCCTCGGTGAAGAACGGCGTCTTCGCCGCGAATTTCGGCGGCGGCCAGGTCGACATCACCTCGGGCAAATACGTGTTTCAGTGCACCGAGGCCTACAAGATCGAGAACGGCAAGATCGGTGCGCCCTTGAAGGGCGCCATGCTGATCGGCAACGGGCCGACCGACCTGCATCGCATCCGCATGATCGGCAACGATCTCGCGCTCGATACCGGCATCGGCACCTGCGGCAAGAACGGTCAGGGCGTGCCGGTCGGCGTCGGCCAGCCGTCGCTGTTGATGGAACGTATTACGGTGGGTGGAACAGGCGGATGAGTGTCGAAAAGATAACTGTCACCACCAAACGGAAGAGCAGCGGCTGGGCCGGCCAGCTGGTGCAGCTCGCCGGTATCGTCGCCGCGGTGTTCATCGCCAAGGGTGCGCTGGCCGAGCCGTTCTACGTGCCGTCGGGCTCGATGGAGCCGACGCTGTTGATCGGCGACGCCTTGATCGCCTCGAAATTCCCCTACGGCTACGGCACCTCGTCGCTGCCGATCCAGATCAACCTGCCTGAGAGCGGCCGCGTCTTCGCGGAGACGCCGAAGCAGGGCGACGTCGTGGTCTTCCGCTGGCCCGGCGACCGCTCGCAGGCCTGGGTCAAGCGCGTCGTGGGTCTGCCCGGCGACCGCATCCAGCTGCGCCAGGGCCAGCTCTTCGTCAACGACCGCCCCGCCGAGCTGAAGCCGGACGGCGTTGGCGCCGCCGAGGACGACAATGGCGGCAGCGAACCCGCCTACCGCTATGTCGAGACGCTGCCGAACGGCGTCTCGCACCTGATCTTCAAGATGCGCGACAACGGTCCGCTCGACAACACGCAGGAAGTGACGGTGCCGGCAGGCCATCTCTTCGTGCTGGGCGACAACCGCGACAACTCCGCCGACAGCCGCGTGCCGTTGCGCTCCGGCGGCGTCGGCATGTTGCCGATCGACAATCTGGTCGGCCGCGCGGATGCCGTGCTCGGATCCTGGGATCTCGGCATTCGCGGCCAGCCGGTGTGGACCTGGCTGTCCGGATTTCGCATGGCGCGGTTTTTCACCGCCGTGCATTGAAGGCCGAATGTCTTCACTCCTCTCCTGCACGCGGGAGAGGGAGCGCAACAGTGATGGACCGCGACGAATTTCTGGCTCTCGCCCTGCGAAATCCGTTCAACGCAGCGATCCTCGATGAAGTCCATCGCCTCGCGCTGCCGGATGCGTGGCTCGTCGCGGGCTGCCTGGTGCAGACGGTGTGGAACGTGCTCACTGGCCGACCGATCGATCACGGCATCGCCGATTACGACGTGTTCTATTTCGATTCCGACACCTCATGGGAGGCGGAAGACGCGGTGATCCGCAAGCTGCACGCGCAGCTCGCGCATCTCGGCGCCAAGGTCGAAATCCGCAACCAGGCGCGCGTGCACCTTTGGTATCCCGGCAAGCACGGTCTGCCCTATCCGCCCCTGATGCGCGCGACCAACGGTATCGACCGTTTCCTCACGGAGAATACGCAGGTGGGCATTCGCCCCGCCGGTGGGGATTTCGACGTCTACGCGCCGCACGGGTTCGACGACGTCGCGAAGCTGATCGTGCGCCCCAATCGGGCGCCGAATTTTTCCGCCGCCAATTACGCGGCGAAGGCGGCACGCTGGAAGGCGCTGTGGCCCGAGATCACGGTGATCGCGGCGCATTGAGGTGGGCCAAACAAGAGTGCCTCACCCCTCGTGGAATCTCTTTACCGCACCACGCCCGACGTGAACCCTGCCTTCCGCCGCGGCGGCTTGATTTCCTTTTTCAGGAAACAGCGCGCTTCGCGTCCGGTGTAGCCGGGGCGGGCATAGGTGAAGGCGCGGCATTTGTTGTCGGCGGTGCAGGCGGCCTTGCAGGCTTCTTCGCCTTCGCCGTCCTTCATCTCGAAATTGCGCAAATCGCCGCCGGGGCGGTCGATCGAGGTCTCCACGCCTTCGACACGCGGCTCGATCACGCCAGCGCCGCGCACACCGGAGATGCAGCAGCTTCCCGGCACGCGCGCAGGCACCGTGTTCTTCAGCCAGCACACGGCCGAGCCGCCTTCGACGTCAGGATAGCTGAAGCTCCACGAGCGGCAACGGCGGTCGCGCTCGCACAGCAGCGCGCAATCCTCCGGATCGCCCGACGTGACGGGGGTGCTGAAATAGTCTCCGCCGGGCCGATCAAACGCCGTCTGGGCACGCGCAGGCCAGCTCGCAAACACGAGCGAAAGCAGCGCGGCGCAGGCCACGACGCTTGCCAGCACGCTTGCTAGGACCCTTGCCATGACGGCCAGGCGGCCCTTCCCCATCGGAACAGCTTTCGAGTTATTGACGACGCTCGGGTTTTTCAGCCGGCCATTTGATCGCCGCAAACCTGTACGGGCGATGAACGGCTCGGGTCCCGATCGCTGGCCTTGTGTCTAGAAGGCGTATTCCGCGTAGGCTGGTTCCACCGAGCCGTTCCAGGGACCCTTGAACTTGTCGAGCATCTCCTCAGCCGGCGTGCGGCCGGAATCGATGATGCGATCGAGCGGCTCCAGATGCCGCGTCTCGTCGCGGCCGAGCTGGTCGATCCGGCCGCGCCGGCGCAAGCCGGCATGTGCCAGAACGAGGCACTCCTTGGCGATCTCGAACAGATAGCGGTCCTTGATCCGCGACTTGAAACCGAAGCGCGGCACGTCGTCGCGCAGGGCCTGACGCTCATGCGCAGTCCAGTGCTTCACAAGGTCCCAGGCGGCATCCAGCGACACATCGTCGTAGAGCAGCCCGGCCCAGAACGCCGATAGCGCCGGCAGTCGGCCCCACGGGCCACCATCGGAGCCGCGCATCTCGAGATAGCGCTTGAGCCGTACCTCCGGGAAAATCGTCGAAAGATGGTTGGCCCAATCCGACAGCGTCGGACGTTCCCCGGGCAAATTGTTGTTGCGGCCATCGAAGAAGGCGCGGAACGAGGAGCCCGAGACGTCGATGTAGTCCTCGTCGCGCTTGACGAAATACATGGGCACGTCGAGCGCGTAGTCGACATAGCGCTCGAAGCCCATGCCGTCCTCGAATGCCCACGGCATCATGCCGGCGCGCGCATCGTCGGTGTCGCGCCAGATCTCGGATCGGAAGGACAGGAAGCCGTTCGGCTTGCCCTCGGTGAACGGCGAATTGGCGAACAAGGCGGTTGCGGCTGGCTGGAGCGCAAGCGAGACACGCAGCTTCTTCACCATGTCGGCTTCGGAGGAGAAGTCGAGATTGGTCTGTACGGTGCAGGTCCGGTACATCATGTCGAGGCCGTACTGGCCGACCTTCGGCATGTAATTGGTCATGATCTTGTAGCGGCCCTTGGGCATCACCGGGATGTCGGCGCGCGACCAGGACGGCGTCATGCCGAGCCCGAGAAAGCCGATGCCGAGCGGCGTTGCGATCTCGCGCACCTGCGCCAGATGCGCCATCAGCTCGCTCTGGGTCTGGTGCACGTTCTCGACGGGGGCGCCCGAAAGCTCGAACTGCCCGCCGGGCTCCAGCGAGATCGCGCCGCCGCCGGTGACGTCGTAGAGGCCGATGATGTTGCCCTTCTCCATGATCGGCTCCCAGCCGAGCAGGAGCTTCATGCCTTCGAGCAGCGCGCCGATACCGCGCGGGCCTTCGTAGGGCACCGGGCGGTGGCCTTCGAGCGTGAACGGCGTCTTCTCATGCTCGGTGCCCATGCGGAATTCGGACGGGTCCTTGCAGCCTTCCTCGAACCACTTGACGAGTTCGTCACGCGATTGCAACGGCGTCATATCGATCTGGTCTCGCGCCATATCAGACTCTAATCAAAAGCGCTTCGATCGAACGCGCGTGGGTGACGGGGATGGTCCGCGCAGCCACCGGCTGCACGGACGAGCTGGTTTGCCGCGCGATCATCGCAACGGCGTGGTTTCGTTGACGTGGGCAGGCGGCAGTTTCATCTCGCCGCACGAGCAGCCCAGACGGTCGAGCAGACCGCTGAGCTTCACGGCATCCGCATCGGACAGTTTCGAACCGACATATTTCTCGATCGCGGCCGAATAGGCGCCCCACATCCGCTTCTGCAATTCGCGGCCGGCTTCGGTGATCTCCACGAACTGGCCGCGCTTGTCGATCTTGCATTCGCGCCGCGAGGCGAGGCCCTCGTCGACCAGGCGGTCGATCAGCCGCGATGTCGAATATTGCGGGATCAGCATCTGCCGCTCAAGTTCCACCGGCCGGAGCTCGCCCGAGGGCGCCCGTGACAGTTCGAGCAGCGCGTCATACCATGCCAGCGGTGGGAAGCCGGCCTTCTTCAGGTCCTGCTCGACGCAATTGAGCACACGGCTCTGCACCCGCATCAAGCGGATCCAGGCGGAGGTCGCCTCGGTCGATGGTTTGCGTTTCATGGTCCCGCTCAAGCTCGTCGCCCGTCTCTTACCCTATTCGATGCACCTGCATCAATCTTGACTATTTCAAGCAGATGCATGTAGTCGTTCTTTCGCCTGAACCAAGCAACAAGAGGAGGAAATTCCATGAAATTGTACTATTCGCCCGGTGCCTGCTCGCTATCCCCCCATATCGCGCTCCTGGAAGCCGGCCTGCCTTATGAACTGGTCAAGGTCGATATCCGGGCCAAGAAGCTCGAAAACGGTGAGGATTATCTGAAGCTGAACCCCAAGGGCCAGGTCCCTGCGCTGGGCCTCGATAGCGGAGAGATCGTGACCGAAGGCCCGGTGATTGTCCAGATGATCGCCGATCAGGCCTCAGCCAAGGCGCTGGCGCCGGGGCACGGCAGCTCCGAGCGCTACAAGCTGCTCGAATGGCTGAACTTCCTCACCTCGGAGGTCCACAAGAGCTTCGGCCCGATGTTCGCGCCGACGCTGAACGATGAGGCCAAGGCCTTCTTCAAGGACCGCGTCATGGGCAAGCTGAAATACATCGACAGTCAGCTCGCCGGCCGCGACTACCTCATGGGAAAGCAGTTCACGGTGGCTGACGGCTATCTCTTCACGATGCTGACCTGGGCCGACCGGATGAAGTTCGACCTCTCGGCGATGCCGAACCTTGCCGCGTACAAGACCCGCGTCGCGGCGCGGCCGCAGGTGCAGGAGGCGATGAAGAAGGAAGGACTGATTCAGGCTGCCTGAGGCGCCCATGCGAAAGGCCGGATCGAGATCCGGCCTTTCGTATTTTTCATCCCGGCTAGGGGTTCAGAGAATCACGCCGCCGCCTTGTTCGGAGCGAAGCGGCCGTAGAAGGTTTCTCCCTTCGCGGCCATCTCCTCGAGGAGTTTCGGCGGGGTGAAGCGCGAGCCGTATTTCGCTTCCAGCTTGTGGCAAAGCTCGACGAACTTCTTCGTGCCCATGAAGTCGATGTAGGACAGCGTGCCACCGGTGAACGGCGCGAAGCCGAAGCCGAGGATCGAGCCGACATCCGCCTCGCGCGGATCGGTGATGACGTGGTCCTCCACCGTGCGCGCGGCCTCCACCGCCTGCACCACCAGGAAGCGCTGCTTCAGCTCCTCGACGTCGAGCGTATCAGGATCGAGCTGCTTGGGCTGCAGTGCGGAGAGACCCGGCCACAGGCTCTTCTGACCCTTGCCCTTCTCGGGGTAGTCGTAAAAACCCTTGCTGTTCTTGCGGCCCAGACGACCCTGCTTCTCGACCATTTCCACCATCAGCTTCTTCTGGTCGGGATTGATGGCGTTGGGGCCGAGATCGGCTTCCGTCGCCTTCATGATCTTGAGCCCGAGGTCGAGCGCGACCTCGTCCGACAGCGAGAGCGGACCGACCGGCATGCCGGCCATCTTGGCGCAGTTCTCGATCATCGCGGGCGGCACGCCCTCGAGGAACATCTCGTTGCCTTCGGCGACGTAGCGGCCGACGCAGCGATTGGCGAAGAAGCCTCTGGAGTCGTTGACGACGATCGGCGTCTTGCCGATCTGCCGGACGTAGTCGAGCGCGGTCGCGATCGCGAGATCGCCGGTGTTCTTGCCCTGGATGATTTCGACCAGCATCATCTTCTCGACCGGCGAGAAGAAGTGGATGCCGACGAACCTGCCCTGGTCCTTGAAGGATTCCGCCAGCGAGGTGATCGGAAGCGTCGAGGTGTTGGACGCGAAGATCACGTCCGGCTTCATATGCTCCTGCGCCTTGGCGAAGGTATCGGCCTTGACCTTGCGGTCCTCGAACACGGCTTCGATGACGAGATCGACGTCCTTCAGCGCGGAATAGTCCGTGGTCGGCGTGATGCGCGCGAGCAGGGCTTCTGCGTCGCCGGGCTTGGCGCGGCCCTTCTTGATCTGCTCCTCGATCACCTTTTGCGCATGCGCCTTGCCCTTGTCGGCGCTCTCCTGGTCGCGATCGATCAGGACGACGTCGAGGCCGGCGCGCGCCGAGACATAGCCGACGCTCGCGCCCATGAAGCCGGCGCCAATCACGGCGATCTTCTTCACCTTGGTCGGCGGCACGTCCTTCGGACGACGCGCACCCTTGTTGAGCTCCTGCATCGACAGGAACAGGCTGCGGATCATCGCGGCCGCTTCCTTCGAGCGCAGCACCGAGGTGAAGTAGCGCGACTCCACCCGCAATGCGGCGTCGATCGGCAACTGCAAGCCCTCGTAGACGCAGCTCATGATCGCGCGCGCAGCCGGATAATTGTCGTAGGTCTCGCGGCGATAGATCGCATTGCCGGCCGGGAACATCATCATGCCGGCCTTGGAGAACACCGGGCCGCCTGGCAGCTTGAAGCCCTTCTCGTCCCAGGGCGCAACAGCCTTGCCGCCGCCCTTGATCCAGTCCTTTGCCGCCTTGATCAGATCGGCGGCGGGGACGACGGCGTGAATCAGATTCAGCGCCTTGGCTTTCTCGACCGTAACCGGATCGCCCTTGAGCAGGATCGTCATCGCGTCCTGCGGCGGCACCAGGCGCGGCACGCGCTGCGTGCCGCCGGCGCCCGGGAACAGGCCGACCTTGACCTCGGGGAGGCCGAGGCGCGTCTTGGGATTCTCCGCCGCCACGCGGTAGTGGCAACACAGCGTGATCTCGAAACCGCCGCCAAGCGCGAGGCCGTTGATCGCCGCCGCCCACGGCTTGCCGGAGGTCTCGATGGAGCGCAGCACCTGTGAGAAGCGCCGGCTCTGCTCGAACAGCATCTGGTTCGCCGCGGTCTCGCCCTGCTCCTTGAAGACCTTTGCGTAGGCCTGGTTCATGCCTTCGAGCATGGAAAGATCGGCACCCGCGCAGAACGCTTCCTTGGCGGAGGTGATGACGACGCCCTTCACCGCGGCGTCGGCCGTGGTCGCCTTGACGATCGCGTCGAGTTCGCTGGTCGAGGTCTCGTCGAGCACGTTCATCGAACGGCCCGGAATGTCCCAGGTGACGAGCGCGATGCCGTCGGAATCGGTCTCAACCTTGAAGTTCTTGTAAGCCATGCTGGTTGTTCCCTACCCTTAGACGCGTTCGATGATTGTGGCCGTGCCCATGCCGCCGCCGATGCACAGCGTCACCAGTGCGGTCGCCTTGTTGGTTCGCTCGAGCTCGTCGAGCACGGTGCCGAGGATCATCGCACCGGTGGCGCCGAGCGGATGGCCGAGCGCGATCGCACCGCCATTGACGTTGATCTTGGCGTTGTCGATGTCGAAGGCCTGGATGTAGCGCAGCACGACGGAGGCGAAGGCCTCATTGAGCTCGAACAGGTCGATGTCCGACTTCTTCATGCCGGAGCGCGCGAACAGCTTTTCGGTGACATCGACCGGGCCGGTCAGCATCATCGCGGGCTCAGAGCCGATATTAGCGAATGCACGGATCTTGGCGCGCGGCTTCAGGCCGTACTTGCCGCCGGCTTCCTTGCTGCCGAGCAGAACGGCGCCGGCACCATCGACGATGCCCGACGAATTGCCGGCGTGGTGCACGTAATTGACGCGCTCGATTTCCGGATGCGACTGCACCGCGACGCCATCGAAGCCGCCCATCTGTGCCATCATCGTGAACGCCGGCTGCAGCTGCGCCAGCGACTGCATCGTCGTCGAAGGACGCATATGCTCGTCCTTGGCGAGGATGGTGAGGCCGTTGATGTCCTTCACCGGGACGACGGACTTGTCGAAGCGGCCTTCTTCCCAGGACTTCGCCGCGCGCTGCTGGCTCTGCACCGCATAGGCGTCGACGTCGTCACGCGAGAAGCCGTATTTGGTTGCGATCAGATCGGCCGAGACACCCTGCGGCATGAAATACGCCGGCACTGCCATTGACGGGTCCATCGGCCAGGCGCCGCCGGACGCACCGATGCCGACGCGGCTCATCGATTCGGCGCCGCCGCCGATCACCAGCTCGTGCTGGCCGCTCATCACCTGGGCTGCGGCAAAATTCACGGCATCGAGGCCGGAGGCGCAGAAGCGGCTGATCTGCACGCCCGGCACCGCTTCGCCCAAGCCCGCCTTCAGCGCGGCAAAGCGCGCGATGTCGGAGCCGGCTTCGCCGACGGGATCGACCACGCCGAGAATGACGTCATCGACGGAATCTTCCGGCAGGTTGTTGCGGTCCTTCAGCGCCTTCAGCGGCACGGTCGCGAGCGCGAGCGCGGTGACTTCGTGCAGCGCGCCGTCCGCCTTGCCGCGGCCGCGCGGGGTGCGGACGTGGTCGTAAATATAGGCATCTGCCATGGGCGCCTCCTGATTGCAGTTATTGGTCGCGACCGCCGCGCGGTCGCTATCATTGGTGGGCGGAATCTTCAGAACGCTTCCGCGGGCAGTTCCATGATGGTGGCGCAGCCGGCCTGGATGCGCGCGAGATTGGCGGCGGTCTCCGGCAGCATCCGCTCCATGAAGAAGCGGCCGGTGACGAGCTTGGTCGAGAGATAGGGAGTTGCCCCGCTCTCGGCAATCTTGGCTTGTGTCACTTTCGCCATCTTCGCCCACATGTAGCCGAGCGCGACGAAACCGAAGAGGTTCAGGTAATCGGTCGCGGCGGCACCGGCATTGTCGGGCTTGGCCATCGCGTTCTGCATCAGCCACGTCGTGGCCTGCTGGAGATGGCCGAGCGACGCCGAGAGCGGCGTGATGAAAGGCTTCATCGCCTCGTCACCGCCGTTCTCCTTGGCGAAGGCCATGACCTCGCCGAAGAACGCCATGATGGCGCGGCCGCCGTCGCGCGGCAGCTTGCGGCCGACGAGGTCGAGCGCCTGGATGCCGTTGGCGCCTTCGTAGATCATCGCGATGCGCGCATCGCGCACGAACTGCTCCATGCCCTGCTCGGCGATGTAGCCGTGGCCGCCATACATCTGCTGCGCCTGCACCGCGTTGGCGAAGCCGTAATCGGTGAGGAAGCCTTTCAGGACGGGCGTCATCAGGCCCATGTGATCGTCGGCGGCCTGGCGATCCTTGGGATCCTCGGAGCGATGGGCGACGTCGCTCTTCAGCGCGGTCCACATCACGAAGGCGCGCGCGGCCTCGTTGAAGGCGCGGATCGACAGCAGCGTGCGGCGCACGTCGGGATGAACGATGATCGGATCGGCCGGCTTGTCCGGCGCCTTGGCGCCGGTGAGCGAGCGGCCCTGGATGCGATCCCGGGCATAGGCGACCGCATTCTGATAGGCCACTTCGGACTGCGCGAGACCCTGCACGGCGACGCCGAGGCGGGCCTCGTTCATCATCACGAACATGCCCTGCATGCCCTTGTTCTCTTCGCCGATCAGCCAGCCGACGGCGTTGTCGTAGTTCATCACGCAGGTGGAATTGCCGTGGATGCCCATCTTGTGCTCGATCGAGCCGCAGACCACGCCGTTGCGCTGCCCCACCGACCCATCGGCATTGACCAGGAATTTCGGCACCACGAACAGCGACACGCCCTTGATGCCGGCGGGCGCGCCCTCGATGCGGGCCAGCACGAGGTGGATGATGTTGGGCGCGAGGTCATGCTCGCCGGCCGAAATGAAGATCTTGGTGCCGGTGATCTTGAAGCTGCCGTCGGCCTGCCGCACCGCCTTGGTGCGGAGCATGCCGAGATCGGTGCCGCAATGCGGCTCGGTCAGGTTCATGGTGCCGGTCCACTCGCCCGCCACCATCTTCGGCACGTAGGTCTGCTTCTGCTCCGGCGTGCCGTGGACGATCAACGCCGCAGTCGCGCCCATGGTGAGGCCGCCATACATCGAGAACGCCATGTTGGCGGAGATCTGGAATTCGTTGACGGCCTGGGAGAGCGTCACCGGCAGACCCTGGCCGCCGTACTCGGTCGGTGCCGACAGGCCGAGCCAGCCGCCCTCGGCGACCTGCTTGAACGCCTCCTTGAATCCCTTGGGCGTGGTGACGCTGCCGTCATCGGCGCGCCTGCAGCCTTCGAGATCGCCCACGCGGTTGAGCGGCTGCAGCACCTCTTCGGCAAGCTTGGCGGCTTCGCCGAGAATGGCTTCGCGCACGTCGCTCGACGCATCGGAGAAGCCGGCCAGATTGTCGTAGCGGTCGATCTGGAAGACGTCGTTGAGCAGGAAGTTCACGTCTTCGACGGGGGCTTTGTAGATCGGCATGGTAGTCTCCCGGCAGGCCTTGAAGCGATGATGCTGGCTTAGGATTGAGCGGCGGCGAGCTGTTCCGCCATCAGGCGATGCAGCATGTCGATGGCCTTGAGCGGCCGCACCATCACCTTGAAATGCGTGATGCGGCCCTCGCCGTCGAAGGTGATGATGTCGACGCCGTTGATCTCGATGCCGTCGATGATGGTCTTGAATTCGAGCACGGCGCCGCTCTCACTCTTCCATTCGCCGGCATAGCTGAAGCCGGCACCACCGAGCACCTTCTCGGCGCTGGCGAGATATTTGAAGGTGATGTCGCGGCCGCGCTGCGGCGCGTGCACGACGGGGCTTTCGAAGATTGCGTCGGGATGGAGCAGGTCCCAGAGCGCTGCCTGGTCATGCGACTTCATGTAGCCGTACCAGGACTCGAGGCCGGTCATTCAGGTGCCTCCCTAAAGGCAGTGCAACTTAAAGGCTTGGGCAAAAAACGCGAAAACAACCCCATGCACAGTAGCGCGAAGGTTGATTCCACTAGGATTTTCGGGGCGGTGTTTGCCCTCGTTCTTGGGTCGCCTCATATGCACATTGACGCATATGCGCCGATGCGCATAAAGTCAAGCCAATTGGTTAAGGTCGAGAACAGGAGGACCGGGTCATGGCTTTGGGCGACGCAATCCTCGCATGCCTGACGGAACGTCCGATGACGGGCTACGAGCTCGCCAAGACATTCGATTCCTCGATCGGCTTCTTCTGGAAGGCCGACCACCAGCAGATCTACCGCGAGCTCTCCAAGCTGCGTGACCGCGGCTACATCCAGGGCCGCGAGGTCGTGCAAACCGGCAAGCCCAATAAGCTGATCTATACGCTCACTCCGGAGGGCCGAACAGCGCTGCGGCACTGGGCCGCGCGGCCAAGCACGCCCCCTTCCATCAAGGACGACCTCCTGGTGCGGCTGCATGCGCTGGACAGCATCGGCCTCGAGCCCATGCGCACCGACCTGATGGCCCGGCTCGAGCACCACCGCGATCGCCACGAGAACTACGAGCGCATCCTGAAGAAGCGCTTTCCGGAAGGCGCGGCCTCCGGCGTGCTCGACCTCGGTAACCTGCTGCTGCTTCAGCTCGGCGCCCGGCACGAGCAGATGGTGGCCGATTTCTGCGAAGAGGCGCTCGAGGCGCTGTCGGCGATGAGCGCAAACGGCACCGTGGTGCCGCTGGAGGATGGCAAGCGGGAAGGCAAGGGCTGAGACCGCTGTCGGCTAAAGATTCCCGACTTCGCGGCCGAGGTTCAGCTCAAAGTCGCCGGCGGATCCAATGCCTCGCGCGCGCAGCTTCGCCATGCGCTCTGCTGCGCCTGGCCAGCCGAACGTCGTGAAGAAGGTGTCCTGCGTCGCCTGCAGCTGAGCGGGGTCCGGCAGCCCGTGCTGGTTGATCGTCGCTTTACAGGTGCTCAGCGCCTGCTTGTCGAACGACAGGATGCGCCGCACGAAATTCGCGACGAACTCATCAAGCTGGGCCTCGGGGATGGCGCGGTTGATCCAGCCGTATCGTTCGGCGGTCTCCGCATCGAAATCGTCGCTGCCGAGGATGATCTCCATGGCGCGAGAGCGGCCCACCAGGATCGGCAGGCGTTGAAGCGCCCCGCCGCCTGGGATGAGGCCGCATCCGACCTCTGGCTGGCCGAAGATCGCCTTTTCCCTGCTGGCGAAGCGAATGTCGCAGGCCAGGGTAAACTCGCTTCCACCGCCGCGCGCCCGGCCGCGGATCACTGCAATGCTGAGGACGTTACTCTGAGCCAGCTTGGTGGCCGGTTCGATCCAGCGTGGCGCGCCGAACCGGCTGTGGGGCTCGGCTGTGCTGTAGTGAGCGATGAAGAAGTCCGGGTTGGCGCTCTCGAAGGTCACGACCTTCAACGCATCGTCCGCTTCGATCTCCTCCACCAGGTCGTAGAACTCGTCGTAGGTGCGATCGTCGATCGCGTTGATCGGCGGGTTGTTGAAGGTCACGCGCCAATACCCCGGCGTGGACTTGTCGATGCTGATCCTAGCGGGGATGTCGCTCATGGTTGCCTCCGTTCCGCGGACTTGTTGAAGGAGCCTTGCCTCAGGGGACGATGACGAGCTTCCCGCGCGTATGTCGGCCGGCCAGAAGCTCGTAGGCGGCGGCGAGCTGGTCGAAGCCATAGGCCGCGCTCACGGAAGCGCGGATGGCGCCGGTGTCGATCAGGGCCGCGATCTCCGCCAGTTGAGCGCCGTCCGGCCGGGTGAGAGGGCCGTGGAACTCCGCCTTTCGGGCAGCGGCGCGCGCGATGAACGGTCGAACGGCCGCCGAAGCTTGCTCGGCCACGGGAGGCGGTAAGCCGATTTCGCGATAGCTCTGGGCGTCGGCGGTGCGCACGAGACCGACATAGCGGCCGCCTTCGCGCAGGGTGTCGATGCCACGCTCGGTCAGTGGACCGCACACACCGTCATAGACCACATCGAACGGGCCGGCAGCCTCGAAGCTTTCGGTTGTGTAGTCGATCGTGCGGTCCGCTCCGAGCCCGGCCATGAACGTCTGGCTGTTCGGTCCGCCCGTCGCAACGACGTAGGCCCCGAGGTGCTTGGCGAGCTGGATGGCGAAGGCGCCGACGCCACCCGCCCCTGCCTGGATCAAGATGCTTTCGCCGGCCTTGAGCCGGGCGCGCTCCACAAATGCCTGCCAGGTGGTCAAGGCGACGGTCGGCAGGCTCGCCGCCTCCTCGAACGAAAGGGTGCGCGGCTTGTGGGCCAGGAGATTCAGTGGAACGGCTGCGCGCTCGGCATAGGCGCCGGGACGCCGGTTAGGCAGGCGGGCGTAAACCTCGTCACCTGCCTTGAACGCCGCGCCCGAGGGCGCGGAGACAACAACGCCCGCGACGTCGTAGCCCATCACCTGCGGAAAGGTGAATGGAAAGGCGGCATGGAACAGACCCTGGCGCATGGCGACCTCGACGGGATTCGCACCGGCGGCCCGAACCTCGATCATTGCCTCGTCGGCCCCCGCAACGGGGTCGCTGACCTCCCCGCAGGTGACCACCGAATTGTCGCCGTAGCCGTTGATGTACGCTGCCCGCATTTCATACTCCTCGCGCTAGGTCGCCCGACCTATTAGTCTCATTATTGAACTTTTACTGGCATGAATGGTTGTTGGCAAGCCCTCGTCGCGGCGCCGGCGTGAACCAGAGCGTTTTCGAGCGAAATGGAGGCCGGTTTGCGTGAAGAAAACGCGTCAAACGAGACTCTAGAACCGATAAAGCTCTAGAGGTTGCCGGCCCGAGCCTTCGGCTTGCCCGCGGCGCGCCGGCGCAAGCGAATATCGGCAAGCGTGATCTCGCGCCCAAGGGAGGAGCGGACCTTTATCGGCTCCAGTTCGCTGCCGTCGATGCCGTCAAGCATTCGAATGGGGGGCGGATCGGGCCGGAATAGCCATCGGTCGCCCCATTGGCGAAGTGCGATGATGGTCGCAAAGAGATCCTCGCCCATTTCGGTCAGAACGTACTCGTGCCGCCGCGCTTCCTCGGTGATGGGCCGGCGTTCGAGAATGCCAGAGGCGACGAGTTTCTTCAGGCGGGCGGTCAGTAGATTCCGCGACATCTCCAGCTCCTTCTGGAAATCGTCGAATCGGGTCGTGCCCCCGAAGGCCTGGCGCAGGATCATCAAACTGCCCCAGTCGCCGATGACGTCAACGGAGCGGGCCATGGGGCACTCGTACGAGGCCCAACTTTTCCGCTGCATGGACTGATCTCCTTCGCCGGTGTCGTCTGGGCAGGAATTAAGGCCCGATGCGAGAACCGACAAGGGTGCCACAAACTCCTGCCGCGTGTCCTTGGACGCCGATCGGGATCTAAGTCCAATGCCGCTGACGGTTTGGGTACAGCACCTAGCTCGGCAAATTGTCAGTCATTCCGGGCGGCACCTCGCCTTGCTCCGAGCGTTCGGCCAGAAGTTGCTTTCGGCCTCGTACCAGAAGGTGTCCATTTTCCCGCTGGGCTCGCCGGCACCCTCCAGATCTCATAAGCGCGTTTGCGAACTTCTTCTTCGGTCAGACCAGCCATTCTGAGCCATCCTTTGGTCGCTGAAGTTCCGAGCTGCTAGCACCCGGAGAGTTCCTGGCAATGCGAGATTCCGATCGCATCCGACGGGCTGGGGAGCACAGCGCCCCCGCCCAACTTTAAGACACCGTCAACGGGTTCCTTAACCCGTTATTTACCGTAACAGACAAAAGTCGGTTTTCGAGGCAGACGACCCGCGCCAAATCCGATTGTCTTTCAACCGGCACGCGAGGGGAGACTGGAGGCGCCGGGTGGGGCGCCGGAGTCGGAACCGGACAGAGTCATGAATTCGCGCGTATCGTGGAGTGTTGACGGCATCGATCCATCCGTCCGGGAGCGGGCCGAAGCTGCTGCGCGTCGCGCCGGCATGTCACTCAACGATTGGCTCAACTCCACGCTCGGCGAGACCGCCCCGCCGAACTTTCGCGGACTTTACGACCAGCGTCCGCAAGCCCAGCACGTTCCGAGCCAAGTCCCGAGTCACGTACCAAGTCACGTGCCGAGCCAGGAAAGCCGCGAAGTCGCCGACATCCACCAGCGGCTCGACGCCATCACCCAGCAGATCGAACGAATTTCAAAGCCGGCGCCGCGGCAAGATACTTCGCGGCAGGATTCTTCGCGACAAGACGTCTCGCGGGAGCAGGGCGTTGCGCGTCAGCTCAACGACGCGATCTCGCGGCTCGATGCTCGGCTGTCGCAAATTTCGAAGCCGCAGCAGGCTCCGGCACCGCGACAGGCACCCGTTGAAACGCGCCAGCGCCAAGCCGATGCGGTCGAGCGTGCGGCAGCGCAGGTCTATCGCAGCTCACCGCCCCTGAGCCCCGCTTCGTTCGACGTCGCGGTCGCCGAGATCACGGCACGGCAGAGCGAGCTCGACGGCTTTACGCCCAGGCAGATGCCGCCGCGCGCAGCACCCTCGATCGCGCCTGCGGCAGCTCCTTACGCGCCCCCTGCCTACGCTCCGCCGCCACCGCAGCCGGGGCCGGATTTCTCTGCGCTCGAGCGCCATCTGCTCAAGATCACGAGCCAGATCGAGTCGCTGCAGCGGCCTGACAATACCGAGCAGGCGATCAACAGTTTCCGCAGCGAGCTTGCGGAGATCCGCAACGCCATCACCGAGGCGATGCCGCGCCGCGCGATCGAATCGATCGAGAACGAGATCCGCTCGCTGCATCGGCGCATCGACGAGACCCGCTCCAACGGCACCGACGGTCAGGTCCTGTCCGGCATCGAGCACGCGCTCTCCGAGATCAAGCAGGTGCTCCGCACGCTGACGCCGGCCGAGCAGCTCACCGGCTATGACGAGGCGATCCGCAATCTCGGCGCCAAGCTCGATCTGATCCTGCGCGCCAATGACGATCCCTCGACGGTCCGCCAGCTCGAAGGCGCGATCTCGGCACTGCGCGGCATCGTCTCCAACGTCGCCTCCAACGAAGCGCTGGCACGGCTCTCGGACGACGTGCAGCTGCTGTCGTCCAAGGTCGACCAGGTCACCCGTTCGTCCGGCCAGGGCGACAGTTTTGCGGTGCTGGAGCAGCGCATCGCGGCGCTCACAGCTGCTTTGGAAACGCGCGAGCGCCCTCAGCCATCCGAGAGCAGCGAGCATCTCGAAAGCGCGATCCGCGCCCTGTCCGACCGTTTCGACCGCATGCAGGTCGGCAACGACTCGGCATCGACCTTTGCTCATCTCGAACAGCGGGTCTCGTATCTGCTGGAGCGGCTCGAGGCCGCCTCCGATCCGCGCAACGGCAATTTCAGCCGCGTCGAGGACGGGTTGCACGACATCCTGCGCCACCTGGAGCGGCAGCAGGCGACCTATTCCGCGCTGGCCGAGAGCCGCAGCTCCGCGCCGCCTGCCGAGTCCGGCATGGTCGATCTGGTCAAGCGCGAGCTCTCCGACATCCGCTTCAGCCAGGCCGAGACCAACCGGACTACCCAGGACTCGCTGGAGGCCGTCCACAACGCACTTGGCCACGTCGTCGATCGTCTCTCGATGATCGAGGGCGATCTGCGCAATGTGCGCACCGCGCCGCCCGCTCCTCCGCCGCAGCCGATGCCGATGGCGGCTCCCATGGCGCCCGCGCCGATGGCGCACGAGCCGCGGCAGCAAGCACAGCAGCACCCGAAATACGATCCGAAGCCCGAGCTGCCCAATCCGGCAGCCGCGCAGGCGGCGCATGCCGCCTTCGCCGCCGCGCCGCGCGAATTCCATGCCGCCGCGCCGGCGGCGCCGCCGCCGATGCCGCCGCAGATGCCGATGGCACCGCCGGTTCCGCCACGCGCGATCAGCGAAATCCTGGAGCCGCATACGGCGCCACCGCGCGCCGCGCTTGCGCCCGACCTGCCGCCGGATCATCCGCTCGAGCCGGGCACAAGGCCGGGTGCACGCATCGCCACGCCGTCGGAGCGCATTGCTGCGTCCGAAAGTGCAATCAGCGACATCCCGGCCGCGCCCAAGGAGCCGGTGTCGTCGTCGAGCTTCATCGCCGCCGCGCGCCGCGCCGCGCAGGCCGCCGCCGCGCAGCCGACCGAGAAGCCGGCCCGTGGCGCCAAGGCCGCAATCGCCCGCGCCAAAGACAAGGGCCAGGAAGGTGCCTCGACCATCACCTCGAAGATCCGCTCGCTGCTGGTCGGCGCGAGCGTGGTCGTAATCGTGCTCGGTACCTTCAAGATGGCGATGAACCTGCTCGATGGCGGCAGCCCGTCGCCGTCGCCGCAGGCGATGGAGAATTCGTCGCCCGCACCCGCGCCGCAGGCCCCGCCGCCGGTCGAGAACAAGCCCGCCACGCCCGAGCAGGTCACGCCGTCGATGACCTCGCCGACCCCGATCGGGCGGCAATCCCAGAACAATGCCGCGCCGGCGCCCGCCGCCAGTTCGGGCAACTCGGCCTCGGTCGAAATTCCGCCGGTGCCTGCCGCAGCGCCGCAGCCGGCCTCCAGCGACGTCACCGGCGCGCTGTCGGGCACGAGCCGCGCGAAACTCGCGATGATCCAGGTGCCGCCGACCGAAAAGCTGCCTGACGGCATCGGTGGCCCCGGCTTGCGCACCGCCGCGATGAAGGGCGATGCGACCGCGGCCTACGAGATCGGCGTGCGCTTTGCCGAGGGCAAGGGCGTCGCTGCAAACTACGACGAGGCCGCCAAATGGTACGACCGCGCGGCGCAGGCCGGCGTGGTACCCGCCACCTTCCGCCTCGGGACACTCTACGAAAAGGGTCTCGGCGTGAAGAAGGACGCCGACATCGCCCGCCGCTACTACACGCAAGCCGCCGAGCGCGGCAACGCCAAGGCGATGCACAATCTCGCGGTGCTCGACGCCGATGGCGGCGGACGCGGCGCCAACTACAAGAGCGCGGCACTGTGGTTCCGGAAGGCCGCCGACCGCGGCGTCGCTGACAGCCAGTTCAATCTCGGCATCCTCTATGCCCGCGGCATCGGCGTGGAGCAGAACCTCGCCGAATCCTACAAATGGTTCACCCTCGCCGCCGCCCAGGGCGATGCGGACGCAGCAACCAAGCGCGATGACGTCGCCAAGCGTCTCGACCCGCAATCGCTCGCGGCCGCCAAGCTCGCGATCCAGACCTTCAGCGCCGAGCCGCAGCCCGACGACGCCGTCAACGTTGCGGCCCCGAACGGCGGCTGGGACAGCGCCCCGCAGGCCAACGCGAAGCCTGCGCCGAAGCCGGTCGCCGCCAAGCGCGCAGCGTCCGCGGTGCGCTGAGAGCGGTCACTCAACCGTCTCTGACGAAAAATCTCGCCTGGTCGTCCTGGCGAAAGCCAGGACCCATTACCACAAGCGATCGTTGTTGGAGGACGGTGTGGCCACAGCCTGCCGCGATAACGACCAGTCGGGATAATGGGTCCTGGCTTTCGCCAGGACGACATGGGAGGAGCCACGGCGCCTCGATCACCCTCCTCACCGCAGCCATTCACCACGCCCGAAATTCCCGGTCCCGCCCGCCGTCGAATTCCGCTATTGAGAGGCGCGGCAATCGTTCTGCCCTCCTGCGAGCATTCCGCGCAATCGATCCGTCTCGCCGGAAGCGTGGTCTCTCGATGCAGCTCTATCTCCCGATCGCCGATCTCCCGGTCAACGTCTTCCTCGTGCTGGCGATGGGTGCGGCCGTCGGCTTCGTCTCCGGCATGTTCGGGATCGGCGGCGGCTTCCTGATGACGCCGCTCTTGATCTTCATCGGCATCACGCCGGCGGTCGCGGTCGCTTCCGTCGCAAGCCACATCGCCGCCTCGTCCTTTTCCGGCGCCCTCGCCTATTGGCGGCGGCGCGCGATCGATCCGGCGCTGGCGAGCGTGCTGTTGTGCGGCGGCGTCACCGGGACGGCGCTCGGCGTGTGGGCCTTCACGCAGCTGCGCGCGCTCGGCCAGCTCGATCTGATGATCGCACTGTCCTACGTCGTGCTGCTCACCACCGTCGGCAGCCTGATGTTCTCCGAAGGCCTGCGTGCCCTGATGCGGACCCGGCGTGGCGCGGTGCCGCCGCGACGCACGCATAACTGGATCCATGGCCTGCCGCTGAAGATGCGGTTCAAGCGCTCCAAGATCTACCTCTCGGTCATTCCGGTCGTGATCGTCGGCATCGTGATCGGCTTCATCGGCGCCATCATGGGCATCGGCGGCGGCTTCATCCTGGTGCCGATCATGATCTACCTGCTGCGGGTGCCGACCTCGACGGTGATCGGCACCTCGATGGTCCTGACGCTGGTCACGATGCTGTTTGCCACCCTGCTGCATGCGGTGACAAATCATCTGGTCGACGCCGTGCTCGCGCTGATCCTGATGGTCGGCGGCGTCACCGGCGCGCAGTTCGGGGCACGCGCCGGCCAGAAGATCCGCGGCGAACAGTTGCGGCTGCTGCTCGGCCTCTTGATCCTCTCGGTCGGCGTCCGCTTCGCCATCGAGCTGGTGATCCGGCCAGAGGATCTCTTCACCATCCGCGAGCTGGGAGTGAACGGATGACGCGCGCAGCTCTCGCGGTCCTGCTCGTTGTGCTGCTCGGCTCCGCTGCGCGCGCCGAGCGGCTGATCGTGTCGGTCTCCAACCATCGCGTCACGGTGACGCCGAACTATTCCGGCGAGGAGCTGGTGCTGTTCGGCTCGGTCGAGAAGGACGCCTCCACGCCCGCCGACCGCAAGACCTACGATCTCGTCGTCACCGTGATGGGCCCCCGCGCCGACATGGTGACGCGACGCAAGGAGCGTACGTTCGGAATCTGGATCAACACCGACTATCGCCAGTTCCTGGAAGTGCCGAGCTATCTCGCATTGTTCGCCAACCGCCCGTTCGACGTCATCACGTCGCCCGAGATCGCGCGGCGCCAGCAGATCGGGCTCAACAACGTGCTGCTGACCCAACGCGTCAGCGGCGACTATGCCGACGTGGTGCCGAACGACGCGTTCCGCTCCGCCTTCATCCGCCTGCGAACCCAGCGCGGTCTCTACCGCGAGGATCCGAGCGCAGTGACGTTCCTGACACCGACATTGTTCCGCACCGGCATTCCACTGCCGGCGGAGGTGCCGATCGGGACCTATGAGGTGGAGATCAAGCTGTTCGCCGACGGCGCGTTCATCGGCAAGACCGAGACCGCGTTCGAGATCGTCAAGGTCGGCTTCGAGCAGTTCGTCGCAACGACGGCGCGGCAGAACGGGCTGATCTACGGCCTCGTCACCGCCGCGATGGCACTGATGACGGGCTGGATGGCGTCGATTGTGTTTCGGAAGGATTGACCTTCGTCATTGCGAGCGCAGCAGCCCAACGAATTCTCCGCCGTCGTCCTGGCGAAAGCCAGGACCCATAACCACAGGCAGTCGTGGTTACGAGGATTCGGAGTTACCACTAAGCGTCAAACTGCTCCCTGGGGTAATGGGTCCTGGCTTTCGCCAGGACGACACTGGGGAGAGCTACGGCGCCTGCACCACCGTGGGCACTCCCGGCTCCAGCAATCGCAACCTTGTCCCAAAACCCAGCACATCAAACGTCTTGCGCAGATCCTCCCTGTTCTGGCGGAAGTGCGCCCACCCTTCCGTATGAACAGGCACGATCACCGCATCGGGGAACGCGCGCGCGGTCTCGATGGTGTCGTTGGTGTCCATGGTGAGATGGAACGGCCCGCGCGTTTGCGCGGCGCCGGCGAAAGGCATCACCACGCCGCATTTGAAGCGGCGCGCGACCTCGGCGACGCCGTCGAACCAGGTGGTGTCGCCGCTGATGTAGACCGAGGTTGTATCCTTGCGGCTCGACGTCACCACGAAGCCGATGACATCGCCTGACAGCGGCTCGATGCCGGCCGGGCCGTGACGCGCCGGGGTCGCGGTGATCGTCAGCGAGTTGCCGTCACGATGTTTCAGATGCGCCGTGCCCCACGGCGCCAAACCTTCGACATGCCCGCCGAGGCGCTGCGCGCCGGCCTCGGTGGTCAGCACGCGCTTCACATTTTTGAGAAAGTCGCGGCCGGAATTGTCAAGATTGTCCGAATGCTGGTCGTGGCTGAGTAGCACGGCATCGACCGGGCCGATCGCATCGGCCTTGAGCGCAGGGCCGATCGTCTTCTCCAGCTTCACGTGCGGCAGTTGATAGGCGCCTGGCGCATCGAAGGTCGGGTCAGTGAGCAGGCGAAAGCCATCGATCTCGATCAGCGCAGTGGGACCGCCGATCAGGGTGATGGAAATGGGCATGATGGGCTCCTCTTACGCGACGGATTTGGCGGGCCGCGTCACCAGGTAGATGCCAAGTGCGACCGGGATGATGCCGAGCAGATCGCGTGCCTCGACATGCTCGCCGAGCACGAGATACGCGAACAGCATGCCGAGCGGCGGCATCAGGAAATGATAGGCACTGGCAGCCGTCGCGCCACACACTTTCAGGAGATGAAACCAGAGCCAGTACGCCATGATCGAGCCGCCGAGCACGAGGAAAGCGAAGGCGCCGATCAGGCCCGGCGTGAAGTCGATGGCATGGACGTCAGCGAAGGTGAGCGCGACCGGCGTCAGCACGACGCCGGCGGCGAGATTCTGCACGCCGTTGCCGATCCACAGCGAGCCCTTCGGCGCGAGCAGCTTGAACAGGATAGTGCCGGCGACGAGGGAGGCGAGCGAGGCCAGCGTGAACACGATGCCGTGCAGCGAGTCGGTGCCGACCGACAGGCGGTGCCAGACGATCAAGGTCACGCCGATGATGCCGAGCAGGAGGCCGCTCGCCTTGCGCCAGGTCATGCCTTCGCCGAGCAGCAGCGCGGCGAGGCCCGCCGTGAACACCGGATTGGCCGACACGATCAGGCCGCCGAGGCCGGCGGAAACCGATTGCAGCCCGGTGTAGCCGAGGCCGAGATAGAGCGCGTTGTTGGCGACGCCGAGCACCGCGAAGATCGCGGCATCGCGCCACGACAGCGACCAGTCGTCGCCGCGGACCAGCGTGGCACCGAGAATCAAGATGCCGGCGAGCGAAAAGCGCGCGGCAAGCAGGATCAGCGGCGGGCAATGGGTCACGCCGATCTTGCCGGCGACGAAGGCGTAGCTCCAGAGCAGGCAGAACAGGCCGATGGCGAGCGGCAGCGTATTGAAGCGGCTGCGGGGAACCGAAATCGAGGGAGCGAGGGACATGTGGGCGTTCTCCTGAACCCTCGATCTAGGGACCCGGCTTGTCATTTGGAAATTAAATGATTAACTTCCATTCAGTGGATTTTCGAATGGAGGCGCCCCATGCTCGATCTCGAGCTCCTGCGCAGCTTCGTCTCCGTGGTCGATGCCGGCGGCTTCACCCGCGCCGGCGAGCGCGTCCACCGCACGCAATCGACTGTCAGCCAGCAGATCAAGCGGCTGGAGGAGGATGTCGGCCAGGTCCTGCTGCACCGCGACGGCAAGGATTTGCGCCCGACCGAAGCCGGCGAGCGGTTGCTGTCCTATGCGCGGCGGCTGCTGTCGCTCGCGGAAGAGGCGCGCGACGTGCTGCGCCAGCCCGACGGCGAAGGCGCGATCCGGCTCGGCATTCCCGAAGATTTCGCGGCCTATCGGCTGGCGAAACTGCTCGGCGCCTTCTCGCGCTCGCATCCGGGCCTGCGGCTCGATGTGCGCGCCGACCAGAGCAAGCATCTCGCCCGCGATCTCGAACGCGGCGAGCTCGATCTCGCATTGTTCAAGCGCGCAGCCGGGGAGAAGGGCGCGATTGCGGTGTGGCCGGAGCAGGTGCACTGGGTCACCAGCAAGAGCCATCCGATCCATGCCGATGTCGCCTCCGTGCCGCTGATCGGCTTTCCGCTCGGCTGCCTCTACCGCGCCGGCGCCATCCACGCGCTGGAGAGTGCGGGCCGGCCCTGGCACATGTCCTATACCTCGTCGAGCCTCGCCGGCATCCAGGCCGCGGTCGCGGCCGGCATGGGCTTGAGCATCCTGTCGGAGATGGCGATCCAGTCCGACCACCGCGTGCTGACCGCAAAGGACGGCTTCGCGCCAATCAACCGAACGGAAGTCGCGTTGATGGCCGCGCCGGGCGCAAGTCCCGCGACGCTGCGGCTCGCGGATCGGCTGGCGGAGTTCTGCGACGATGTGCAGGCGAAGGCGGCTTAGCTGCACCTTGACGCGGCAATCGCGTGGACGCGGCGGTCGCCGAGCAAATGCGCGACAAAACCGTTCTTTGGAAAGATTTTTGCAAACGCCGCGTCGCGGATGCTGAGGCCGCCGGCATAGGCGCCGAAGGCGGGCATCACGGCGCGCATTCCGTCAGAGGCGAAGCAGCGGCGCTCCATCGAACGGCCACGCGCGGAGACGCGAGCCTTGGGATGCAGATGGCCGGCGATCTCGCCGCTCGCGCCGGTCGGCTCATGGCGGAAGGTGATCGGGCCGATCGCGACCTCGTCGGCGACGGTGCCGCCGAGATCACGCGGCAGCGCCGGATCGTGATTGCCTGAGATCCAGATCCAGTCGCGACCAGCCTGAAAGGCGGCGACCGCGTCGCGATCCTCCGCCGACAGCCGTCCATGCGCGGTGCGATCGTGAAAACTGTCACCGAGCGCGATGACCACGCGCGGATTATGGCGGGAGATGACAGCAGCGAGCCGGCCAAGCGTCGCGATGGTGTCGTAAGGCGGCAGCAGCACGCCGCGCATGGCGAAGCTGGAACCTTTTTCCAGATGCAGATCGGAGATGACGAGCAGGCGCTGCTCTTCCCAGAACAGCGCGCCGGAAAGATCGGCCGCGAACGTCACGCTGCTGATGCAGACATTCGAAACGCGCATGTCCTCGATATCCTCTGAAACCAGCGCGCCTGCCGTCACGTCAAAACCTGCTGTTATCCCATCGCCTCTTTGACGAGCTCGTCGGCGGCCTCCGCCAGGAGCTCGTCTCCAGCTTCGCCATAGACTGACTCGCGGCCGATTTCCAGCATCACGGGGACGGCGAGCGGCGAGACACGGTCGAGTTCCCGGTGCGTGATGCGGCCCTGGATGCGGGTGAGCATGTCGCTGAGTCGGCGCAGATCGAGCAGGCCGGTGGCGGCATCGGCGCGGGCGGCACGCAGCAGCACGTGATCGGCCTGGTGCTTGCGCAAGACGTCGTAGACGAGATCGGTCGAGAACAGCACCTGGCGGCGGCTCTTCTCCTCGCCGGTATGACGGCGCGCGATCAGGCCGGAGATGATCGCGCAATTGCGGAACGTGCGCTTCATCAGCGCGGATTCTGCAAGCCATGCTTCGAGATCGTCGCCGAGCATGTCAGGGTCGAACAGCGCGTCCAGGTCGATCCTGCCGTCCCGGATCATGGAGGACATGTCGCCGAGCGCCCAGACCGCGATCGCATATTCGTTGGCGACGAAGCCGAGCGGCCTGGCGCGGGCACGCTCCAGCCGGCGCGTCAACAGCATGCCGAGCGTCTGGTGCGCGAGACGGCCTTCGAAGGGGTAGCAGACGATGTAATGCTTGTTGGCGCGGGGAAAACTCTCGACCAGCAGCTCGCGCACCGCCGGCACGCGGGAGACGTCCTTTTGCAGAGATAGCCAGTCGCGCACCTGCTCCGGGAGGGCGACCCAGGCGGGCCCGTCATCGAGCAGGCGGCGAACCCGTTCGGCAAGATAGGTCGAGAGCGGAAACTTGCCGCCCATATAGGACGGCACTTTCGGGTCCTTGTCGTTGGCGCGCGAGACATAGACCTGGTCCTCGACCAGGGTTTCGTAACGCACCACCTCGCCTGAGAACACGAAGGTGTCGCCGGGGCTGAGGCCCTCGATGAAGGCTTCCTCGATCTCGCCGAGCAACCTGCCGCCGCGCGCGATCACGCCGGTCGACCCGCCTGCCTTGCCTTGGCCGCCGCCGCGCGAGCGCACCAGCCGCACCTTCAGCATGTCGTCCTCGACGATGGTGCCGACATTCATCCGGTAGCTCTGCCGCACCCTGGGATTGGCGACGCGCCAGCGCCCCTCCTTGTCCTGCTTGATGCGTGCGAAGCGCTCATAGGTCTTCAGCGCGTAGCCGCCAGAGGCGACGAAATCGACCACGTCGTCGAAATCCTGCCGCGTGAGATCGGCGTAGGGCGCGGCGGTGCGCACCTCGTCGTAGAGCTCGTCCGAGAAAAACGGCTCGCCGCAAGCGCAGCCGAGCACGTGCTGGGCCAGCACGTCGAGTGCCCCGATCCGGAGCGGCGGCGTGTCCTGCGCATTCTCGGCGATGGCGTCGATCGCGACGCGGCACTCCAGCACCTCGAAGCGGTTCGCCGGCACCAGCACCGCGCGCGAGGCTTCGTCGAGCCGGTGGTTGGCGCGGCCGATGCGCTGCATCAGGCGCGAGGAGCCCTTGGGCGCGCCGATATTGACGACGAGGTCGACGTCGCCCCAGTCGACGCCGAGATCGAGCGAGGAGGTGCAGACCACGCCACGCAGTCTGCCCGCCGACATCGCATCCTCGACCTTGCGGCGCTGGGCAACGTCGAGCGAGCCGTGATGCAGCGCGATGGCAAGGTTGTCGTCGTTCATGCTCCAGAGGTTCTGGAACAGCATCTCGGCCTGGCTGCGGGTGTTGACGAAAACCAGTGTGGTCTTGTTGGCCTTGATCAGCTCGTAGATCTCGGGAAGCGCATGGCGCGCGCTGTGGCCGGCCCAGGGAAGGCGCTCGCGCGTGTCCATCATCTGGACCAGCGGCGGTGCCGCGCCGCCGGCAAGGACGATGTCGGCCGCCGCTTCCTTGCCGCCGGGCTGCGGCACCAGGAAGCGCGCCAGCGATTCCGGCTCGGCCACGGTCGCCGACAGGCCGATCGCGCGCATCTGCGGTGCCAATCGCCACAACCGCGCGAGCCCGAGCGACAGCAGATCGCCGCGCTTGGACGTCACCAGCGCATGCAGCTCGTCGAGCACGATGCGCTTCAGCGAGGAGAACAGGAATGGCGCGTCGTCGGAGGACAGCAGCAGTGCGAGCTGTTCCGGCGTCGTCAACAATATGTCAGGCGGATAGCGCCGCTGCCGCTGCCGCCGGGACGTCGGCGTGTCGCCGGTGCGGGTCTCGATCTTGATCGGCAGCGCCATCTCGGCGACCGGACGCTCGAGGTTGCGTGCGATATCGACCGCGAGCGCCTTGAGCGGCGAGATGTAGAGCGTGTGCAGGCCGCCGGTGCGTTGCAGGGTGCGGCCGGTGGAGATCACCGATTTCGCCGAAGCTTTGGGCGCAGAGCTCAGCTCCACCAGCGTCGGCAAAAACCCCGCCAGCGTCTTGCCGGCGCCGGTGGGAGCGATCAGCAATGCGGAACGGTCCTCGCGCGCCTTCTCCAGCAGCGCCAATTGATGCGCGCGCGGCGACCAGCCGCGGGCCGCGAACCACGCCTTGAAGCGGTCGGGCAATAGCGCGGCAGGCTCGGCCGGGATTTTGCGGATGCGGGGCGGCACGGCAGCACAGGTAAGCCGTGGGGGTGGGTTCGTCGAGGGGGTGTACTTCCCCTCTCCCCGCCCGGGGAGAGGGGAAGAGACAGCGGTGCGCCCCCCTACTCCGACATCGGCTTGTCGGAGATGTCCCAGTCCTTGCCGGTGAAGGTGGAGATGAAGAGCGTCTTCATCGGCGTGTAGTTCTCCGGCGTGTAGCTGTAGGTGACGCCGTCGAGGAAATAGGGCGAGTGGAAGCCCGCGAGGGTCGAGGCCTGCTTCAGCACGTTGGCGCGGGTGAGCTCGTCGCCGCAGCGGCGCAGGATCTCACCCATGGTGACGGCCTGGCCGTAGCCGGCGAAGGCGATGGTGTTGTCCTGATCGATCGCCGGCGTGTACTTCTTGCGCAGCTCCTCGAACGCCATCACGTCGGGGTCCTTCTCCCATTTGGGCAGGCCGACCTCCTTGTTGTAGCGGATGGCGACGATGCCGGCGGCGTTCTCCAGGCCCGCGGCATTGAGGATCGAGCGGCCGGTCGAGCCGGCCGACAACAGCTGCAACGGCTTCCAGCCGAGCTCGGCCACTTTCCGGATCGACTGCGACGACGCCTTGCCGGTGGAGATGTTGTAGAAGACGTCCGCACCCGATTTCGAGAGGTTGATGAGCTGGGAATCGACCGTCGGATCGGTCAGATCGTAGGTCTGCTCCATGATCACCTTGGCGGTGCCGCCGGCGTCTTCCAAGACCTTCTTGAAGGGGCCGAGGAAGTCGCGGCCGAAATCGTCGTTCTGGTAGAGGATGCCGACCTTGGCATTCGGCTTCACGCTGACGACGTGCCGCGCCAGGATGCGCGCCTCGGTCGGATAGAGCGGCAGGCCCGCCATGGTCCATTTGAACTCTTTCGGGTTATTCCACTTCGACGCGCCGGTGTTCAGCAGCAGCTGCGGCACGCCCTCCGAGTTCAGGTATTTGTGCACGGCGGTCTGCGGGGCGGTGCCGAGCGAGCCGTAGAGCGCGAGCACCTCCTCCTGCTCGACCAGGCGCCGCGTCGCCTCGACGCATTTCGGCGCGCTGTAGGCATCGTCCATGGTGAGGAATTTAACCTTGCGTCCGTTGATGCCGCCCTTCTCGTTCAGCATCTGGAAATAGGCTTCGCCGATGCGCCCGAGCACGCCGTAGAGCGAGCCGGGGCCGGAATGCGGCACGGTCTGCCCGATCTTGATCTCGGTGTCGCTGGCGCCGGCATCGTATTTCTTCTCCGCGGCCCAGACGGAGGGCGCGGGCAAGGTGGATGCCGCGATGGTCGCGAGCGCGGCGGCGCTGAAATCGCGCCGCGATGGATTCTTCGTCATTGTTTGTTTCTCCCTAGCCAGGACATTGTGCTGGCATCGCGGCAGGTGTCGCAAGTGGGAAGTCACGGCTTTGCGACGCAATGACGCTTAAAGCCTCGCGTATAGCGCCTAGACTCAAGTTTTCTCGGCGACCACGACAAGGCCGCGCACCGGCTCGTTGTTCTCGATGCGTGGCGAGGCCCGCTCCAACGTGAGGAGCTTGAGGCCGGCCAGCGCCATCGCATCGCGCACATATTCCGCCGAATGGGCATAGCGCAGGCCTTCGCCGAGAACGATGCCGCTGCCGTCATGGGTCTCCAGCGTGAACGCAAGCACGCCACCGGGCGCGAGCACGCGCCTGGCCTCACTGAGCACCGGCGCGAGATCGGGGAGATAGACGAACGCATCGGCGGCGACGACGAGGTTCGCGCTCGCATCGCCCTTGCCGCGCAAGCCTTCGATCATGTCGGCAACTTCGAGCTCGGCATAGAGGCCGGTGGCTCGCGCCTCCCTGACCATGCCGGGCGACAGATCGATGCCGATGAACTGGTCGACCTGTTTTGCGAAGGCGGCGGCCGCAAGCCCCGTCCCGCAGCCGAGATCGATGCCGCGCTTGAACAGGGCGGGCTTCTTCGCGGCGACGCGGGCAGCCACCACGGCTTTGAAGATCAGCGACGGGGCGCGATAGCCGAGATCGTTGATCAGCACTTGCTCGAAGCGCGGCGCGTATTGATCGAACAAGGCCTGCACATAGGCCTTGGGCATCTCGGACAATTGCGCGTCGCCGAGGCGCATCAGATGCAGATGAGCGCCGTGCTGATCGCTCGGATCGGACTCGCGCGATTTGCGAAAGGCCGCAATGGCCTTGTCGCGCTCGCCGAGTTGCGCGCGGATTTCGCCGAGCGTGAACCAGGCCGAGGTGAAATTCGGCGCAAGCTCGATGGTCTGCTCCAGCAGGTCGGCGGCGGCCGCCAGATCGCCCTTGAGCTGGAGATCGCGCGCGAACTCGAAGCGGCGGTCGGCCATGAGGTCGCCGGAGGTCAGGAACAGGCGCAGGGGCATTGGGGGAACCAGGGAACGAAGCGGTGATGACTCGAAGATGCGGGGTCGCAACCTATATAACAGGCATGCGTCCGCAAGACATCCTGCTGCCAGTTGCCGCCGGCCTATGCTGCAAGCCCGGCGGCTTCCATGTCGACCCTGTCCGGCCGGTGGAGCGGGCCGTGATCACCCACGGCCATTCCGACCACGCCCGCGCCGGCCACGGCGCGGTGCTGGCGACGCAGGAAACCCTGGACATGATGCGGCTGCGCTATGGCGAGAATTTCGCCGGCTCGACGCAGGCGATCCGCTATGGCGAGGAGATCCGGCTCGGCGATGTCAGCGTGAAGTTTCATCCGGCCGGTCATGTGCTCGGCTCGGCGCAGGTCGCGGTCAGCTGCAAGGACACCTGCATCGTCGCCTCCGGCGACTACAAGGACGCGCCAGACCCGACCTGCACGCCGTTCGAGCTGGTGCCATGCGACGTCTTCATCACCGAGGCGACGTTCGGCCTGCCGGTGTTTCGCCATGGCGATGCGGCCGACGAGGTCAAGAAGCTGCTGGCGTCGGTGGCGCTGTTTCCCGAGCGCGCGCATCTCGTCGGCGCCTATTCGCTCGGCAAAGCCCAGCGCGTGATCGCGCTGCTGCGCCAGGCGGGTTACGACGCGCCGATCTATCTGCATGGCGCGATGGAGAAGATCACGCATTACTATCAGAGCCGCGGAATCGAGCTCGGCGAGCTGCGGCCGGTGAAGGGGGTGAAGAAGGCGGCGCTCGCCGGCACCATCACGCTGGCGCCGCCCTCTGCGACATCCGATCTCTGGACCCGCCGGTTTCCCGATCCCGTCACGGCATTCGCCTCCGGCTGGATGCGGGTGCGCGCCCGCGCGCGGCAACGCGGCATCGAGCTGCCGCTGGTGATCTCGGATCACGCCGATTGGGACGGCCTCACCGCCACGATCGCCGCGACCGGCGCCGGCGAAATCTGGGTCACCCACGGCCAGGAAGACGCGCTGGTGCATTGGTGCCAAAGCAGGGGTTTGCGGGCGCGACCGCTCGATCTCGTCGGCTATGGCGACGAGGAGGAGACCGAGACGCCGCTCGCTGACGAGGCCGAAGCATGAACCGCTTCGCCGAGCTTCTCGACCGCCTCGCCTACGAGCCCGGCCGCAACAACAAGCTGCGGCTGATCACCAGCTATTTTCGCGAGGTCGCCGATCCCGACCGCGGCTATGCCCTGGCGGCGCTGACCGGCGCGCTCAGCTTCAAACACGCCAAACCTTCTCTGCTGCGCGATCTTGTCGCCCAGCGAACTGACCCGGTCTTGTTCGGTCTATCCTGGGACTATGTGGGCGATCTCTCCGAGACGATCGCGCTGATGTGGCCGAAGCGCAGCGCAAACAACGGCGAGTCTTTTCCGAGCCACCCCTCTCCCCCGCCCTCCCCCACAAGGGGGGAGGGCGCGCAGTTGCGCGCGCCGCTGTCAGTGAGCGCGACAACTGACAACCATTCCCAAAGTGATGGACGCACGGCTCTCTCCGTTCCCTCCCCCCTTGTGGGGGAGGGTCAGGGAGGGGGGTACTCCGGGCGAGATGCTGGAGAGTCCTTCCGCCCGCGCAACCACAACAACCCGCCGCCGCCGACGCTGACCGAGGTCGTCACCACGCTGCGCACGCTCGGCAAGACCGAGCTGCCGAAGCAGCTCGAACGCTGGCTCGACGAACTCGATGAGACCGGCCGCTGGGCGTTGTTGAAGCTCGTCACCGGCGCTCTGCGCATCGGTATCTCCGCGCGCCTGGCCAAGACTGCGGCCGCGGCGCTCGGCGACAAGGACCCGCATGACGTCGAGCTGATCTGGCCCGGTCTCGCGCCGCCTTATCTCGACCTGTTCGCCTGGCTGGAAGGCCGCGGCGACAAGCCGGTCAATCGTGATCCCGCGCCGTTCCGTCCCGTGATGCTGGCGCATGCGATCGAGGACACCGATTTCGCCGCGCTCGATCCCGCCGACTACATCGCCGAATGGAAATGGGACGGCATCCGCGTGCAGGCGGTCGCCGGCCGCGACGAGCACGGCCACATCACCGCGCGGCTCTATTCGCGCACCGGCGAGGACATCACGGGCAGCTTTCCTGACCTCGTGCCGTCGCTGCGGCTACCCGGCGCCATCGACGGCGAGCTTCTGATCCTGCGCGAAAGGCGCGTGCAGAGTTTCAACGTTCTGCAACAGCGGCTCAACCGCAAGGTCGTGTCTCCGAAGCTGATCAAGGAGTTTCCGATCCATCTGCGCGCCTACGATCTGCTCGGCGACGACGAGAACGATTTGCGCGAGCTGCCGTTCGCGGAGCGCCGCGAGCGGCTGGAGACCTTCATCGGCAAGCTTGACGATCCCCGCATCGATCTCTCGCCCACCGTGCCCTTCGCAAGCTGGGAGGCGCTCACCGCCGCCCGCGCCGATCCAGCGAGCGCCGGCGCGGGGGAAGACGCGGACGCCGTCGAGGGCGTGATGCTGAAACGGCGCGATGCACCCTATCTGCCGGGACGGCCGAAGGGCCAATGGTGGAAGTGGAAGCGCGATCCGCACATCATCGACGCCGTGCTGATGTATGCGCAGCGCGGCCACGGCAAGCGCTCGTCCTACTATTCCGATTACACCTTCGGCGTCTGGACCGCAGGCGCGGGCAGTGACGAGCTGGTGCCGGTCGGAAAAGCCTATTTCGGCTTCACTGACGAGGAGCTGCTCCAGATCGACCGCTTCGTGCGTCGCAATACCACCGAAAAATTCGGCCCCGTCCGCCACGTCGTGCACGAGCCCGACAAGGGCTTGGTGCTGGAGGTCGCCTTCGAGGGGCTGCAGCGTTCGCCGCGGCACAAATCCGGCGTCGCGATGCGCTTCCCCCGCATCAGCCGGCTGCGCTGGGACAAGCCGCCGCGCGAGGCCGACCGGCTGGAAACGCTGGAAAAGATGCTGAAAGCGGAGGCGGCGGAGATTGAGGCCTAGCCGGATTATTGCCCGCGCGCAGTCAAGACGGTGGCGCGCGGCACGTGATTGCCCGAATTAAAGTCCCGTAAGCTGATTGACGGCCCGTTGCGGGTTCCCCATGTGCCTCGCCGTGCCCTATAATGGGGTCGAATCCGCTGAGGAGTTTGAGATGGTCCAAGACGTCAGAGATTTGCCGGCCGGCCGCAGTGATGGCCTGAACCGCTTTCTCGGCGGCTCGCCGCTGGCGGTCGCGTTTCGCCTGGTGCTGCTCTCGATCCTCGTCGGCGTCGTGCTGGCGGCGATCGGCTTCGATCCCTGGAATATTCTCTACAGCATTCGTCTCCTGTTCCAGCGGTTGTGGGATCTCGGCTTCGATACCGTGAACTGGCTGTGGCGCTACTTCCTGCTCGGCGCTGTCATCGTGATCCCGATCTGGCTGCTGATGCGCGTTTTCGGCACGCCGCGCAGATAAGTCGTTAGTTTTGAGCATGATCTTGTCGGAAAACCGCTTCACACTTTTCCGGATCATGCTCTAGGGAGCTCGCGGCCGATGCAATTGCGTTTTGTCGGCTGCGGCGACGCCTTCGGATCCGGCGGCAGGCTCAACACCTGCTTCCACGTCTCGGGGCGCGAGGCCAACTTCCTGATCGATTGCGGCGCGTCGGCTCTGCCGGCGCTGAAGCGGCTCGAGATCGACTGCAATGAGATCGATCTCATCCTGATCACGCATTTCCACGGCGACCATTTTGCCGGGCTGCCGTTTGTCCTGCTCGACGCACAATTCTCGCGGCGGACGCGGCCGCTCACGATCGCCGGCCCCAAAGGCATCGAGACGCGGCTGCGTGCGGTGATGGAGGCTCTGTTCGAGCACTCCTCCAAGACGAAACAGCGCTTCGAGCTGTCCGTCGTCGAGCTCGCGCCCGAGCAAAGCCAAAGTTTCGGCGCGGTGACGGTGACGCCCTACCCGGTCGTGCACGGCGAATCCGGCGGACCGTTCCTCGCCTATCGCGTCGAAGCGGAAGGCCGCACGCTGGCCTACAGCGCCGATACCGAATGGACGGAGACGCTCATTCCGCTGGCGCATGGCGCCGACCTTTTCATTGCCGAAGCCTATATGTACGAGAAGGTGGTCAAGAATCACCTCAGCCTGAAGACCTTGGAACAGCACCTGCCCGAAATCGGCGCAAAACGCCTCGTGCTCACCCATATGAGCGACGACGTGCTGTCGCGCCTCGACGACATCGCCCACCTCGCCGCCGAAGACGGCATGGTGCTCGTGTTCTGACATGCACGCACCCGTTCACTTGAAGATCGGTTCCCGTCAGGTCTTCGCCATCGCGGGCCCCGCGATGGTCGCGAATCTCACCACGCCGCTGATCGGGGTGGTCTCGACCACCGCGATCGGACGGCTGGACGACGCCGCGCTGCTCGGCGGCGTCGCCATCGCGTCCGTCATCTTCGATTGCCTGTTCTGGCTATTCGGCTTCCTGCGCATGAGCACGCTCGCCTTCACGGCGCAGGCGCTCGGCGCGGGCGAGACGCGCGAGCTGACCGCGATCCTGGTGCGCGGCTTCATCGTCGCGGGCCTGATCGGCATCGCCCTGATCGCGCTGCAACTGCCGCTGGCCGCCGTGCTGCTCGACCTGATGGGCGGCAGCGAAGGCGTCACGCGCGCGGCTAAAACCTACTTCGTGATCCGGATCTGGTCAGCGCCGCTGGCGCTCGCCAATTACGTCATCCTCGGCTGGCTGGTCGGCCAGGCTCGCGCCAATCCGGCGCTCGCGCTCCAGGTTGTCATCAATCTCGTCAACGCGGCGGCGACGATCCTGCTGGTGCTGGTCTACGACACCGGCATCGCGGGTGCTGCCATCGCGGCGCTGCTGTCTGAAGCGGCCGGATTCGGGCTCGGCATGATCGTCTGCCGCCGCTATGCGGTGGGCGGGTTCGCGGTGCCGTACGCGGAGCTGTTCGACCGGGCCAAGCTGATGCGGCTGCTGGCGGTGAACTCCGACATCCTGATCCGCACCGCGGCGCTGATCGCCGTGTTTCTGTTTTTCACCGCCAAAGGCGCGCGGGCTGGTGACGTCACGCTGGCCGCCAATTCCGTGCTCAACAACTTTCTGCTGGTCAGCGCCTTCTTCCTCGATGGTCTTGCCAACGCAGCCCAGCAGCTTTGCGGCCGTACGCTCGGCGCACGCGAAGCCAGGGGATTTGCGGATTCGACCCGGCTGGTGCTGCTATGGGGGCTCGGCTTCGCGCTGGTCGTGTCCGCGCTGTTCGCGCTGTTTGGGCCGAACTTGATCGATTTCATGACGGCGAGCGAAGCCGTCCGTCGCGGCGCGCGGGAATTCCTGCCGTTCGTCGTGCTTGCGCCGATTCCCGGCGTGTTCGCCTTCGGCTTCGACGGCATCTATATCGGCGCGACCTGGGCGCGCGAGATGCGCAATCTGATGCTGGCCTCGCTCGCGATCTTCCTCGCCACATGGTGGGCGCTGCAATCGTTCGGCAATGCCGGACTGTGGAGCGCGCTGATCGCCTCCTACGTCTCGCGCGGCGGCTTGCAGGCCGCGCGCTATCCGGCGCTGTACAGGAAGACGTTTCTTTCTTCTCCTTCTCCCCGCTTGCGGGGAGAAGGTCGGGATGAGGGGGAGTCTCGGCAGGAACGGTGAGAGTGGGACTCGCGGAGAGTCCCCCTCACCCGGATTGCATCTTCGATCCAATCCGACCTCTCCCCGCAAGCGGGGCGAGGTGAAGAAAACTCTACATCCCCGGCCAGTCTTCCGCCGTCAGCGTCGCGGCGTCGGAGCCGACGATCTCGGAGAGAGAATCCCGCCCGGTGCGCAATAGGGTCGAGGTGAGGTCGCGCTTGATTTCGTCGACGAGGCCGAGGCCCTTGTAGACCAGCGACGAATAGAGCTGGATCAGACTCGCGCCGGCGCGGATCTTCGTCAGCGCGGCGCCGCCCGAGTCCACGCCGCCGACGCCGATCAGGGGGAATGCGCCCTCGACGCGCACATAGGTCTCCGCAACCATCCGCGTCGACAACCGGAACAGCGGCCGGCCGGACAGGCCGCCCTGCTCCTTGGCGCGCATCTCCTCGCGCAGCGTGCTCGGCCGCGCGATCGTGGTGTTGGACACGATCATGCCGTCGACCCGGCGCGAGCGCGCGACCTGCACGACGTCGTCGAGTTGGGCGAGGCTCAAATCTGGCGCGATCTTGAGCAGCACCGGCGTGTCGCCGGCGCTCGCGCGCACCCGCTGGCGCGCGTCGATCACCCTGGCGAGGAGATCGTCGAGCAGCGCGCCTTCCTGCAGATTGCGCAGGCCCGGCGTGTTCGGCGAGGAGACGTTGACGGTGAAATAGCTCGCGACCGGCGCAAAGGTCTCGATCAGCTTGACGTAGTCGTTGACGCGATCAGGCGAATCCTTGTTGGCGCCGACATTGACGCCGACGATGCCGCCGTGCTGCGCGCGCGCCGCAAGCCGGCGCAGGGCTGTCTCCGCGCCGTCATTGTTGAAGCCCATGCGGTTGATCACGGCCTCGTCGCGCTCCAGACGAAACAGCCGCGGCCGCGGATTGCCGCTTTGCGGTTTCGGCGTCACCGAGCCGATCTCGACAAAGCCGAAGCCGAGCCGCAGCAGCGCATCCGGCACTTCGGCACTCTTGTCGAAACCCGCTGCCATGCCGATCGGATTGGGGAAGTTGAGCCCGAACGCACGCACCGCAAGCTTGGGATCGTCAGCGTGCGGCTTGCCCGGCGGCAGGAAGCGCAGGCCCTGGATCGCGAGGCGATGCGCATCTTCCGGATCGAGCCAGCGCAACACCGGCAGCGAGAGAGCGTCAAAAGCGCGGATCACGGGGCAAGCTCCGGAACGTCGTGGCCGCCGTCAGAGCGCGTGTTGAGGTTGATCACGGCCATCACCGCGCCGAGATCGAGCTCGCCATAGAGATGCGGAAACAGCTCCTCATTGCGCGAACGCTCCCAGCGCAATGCGCTGCCGAGCGCATCGCCGTCGACCTCGACCAGGAACAGCGCGCGCTGCCCGACATAATGCTTCTGCAGAGTTCCGGGAACCTGGGCCGCGGTCGAGAAATGGATGAATCCGTCGCGCGAATCGTCCGCGCTGCCGCGGTAGACGCCCTGCCGTTCCGCCTCGCGCCAGGCCGAGGCCGGACAGATTTTGTAGATCTTGACCACCGCTTACGCAGCCCTGTTTGCTCGTTGAGTCTTTTGGGGTTTTTGGGTCGTGCGGGTCCCTGAAACCCGGGCGCGACCGTAATGGCCGCCCCCTCCGAACTCAAGACTTAGAGCCATTTCCGTGCCGATGAAATCGAAGCGAGTTCGAAATTCCTGTTTTGACGCATTTCCTGGCGCGAACCGGTAGCCGGTTCGCTTGAAAACACGCTCACCGCGCCCCTTGCGCAAAAAGCGGAAAACCGGTTGATTCGAGGATAGTTTTCCTGAGTTGCGACGGGCTGGACCTTCCATGGTCAGGCAAGCAAAAGCGCAGAGGATGCTCACTCACGACCAGATCTGGGGCGCGCTGGATCGGCTGGCGGCGCGCGCCGGCTTGTCGCCGTCGGGCCTCGCCAAGCGCGCCGGGCTCGATCCCACCACCTTCAACAAGTCCAAGCGCGTCACCTCCGACGGCCGCGAGCGCTGGCCTTCGACCGAATCGATCGCGAAAGCGCTGGCAGCGGCAGATTCCTCGATCGACATTTTTGCCAGGCTGGTCGGCGGCGAGGCAGACGGCGGCCGCTCGGTACCGCTGCTCCGCTTCTCGCTGGCAGGCGCGAGCGGCGCCTTTGACGAGTTCGGCTTTCCCATCGGCAAGAGCTGGACCGAATTTGGCCTTCCCGCCGCCGAGGACAACAACAGCTTCGCGCTGCAGATTTCCGGTGAAGCGCTTGCGCCCGCCTATCGCGACGGTGACATCATCCTGGTCACGCCCGGCGCGCCGATCCGCAAAGGGGATCGCGTGGTGGTGAAGACCAAGGCGGGCGAGGTGACGGTGGCGACGCTGCTGCGCCGCACCGCAAAGACTCTGGACTTGCAGCCGCTCGATGCCTCCCAGGCCGAGCGCAGGATGGCGGCGAGTGAGGTCGGCTGGATCGCGCGGATCGTGTGGGCAAGCCAGTGATCGTGTCTCGCCTGCCAGCCTTGCGACTCAGCATCTCTCTCGCATAGGTTGCCGCAACTCATTGCCGAGCAAATTCATGTTAGGGGGAATACGATGGATCGCCGTCACGCATTGAAGGCGCTCGCGGGCCTTGCGCTTTGTCCGCTCTGCAAGCCGGCCTTCGCCGCCGAAGGTACGCATTGGAGCTATGAAGGCGCCGGCGCCAAATGGGGCGATCTCGACGCGGCCAACAAGGCCTGCGCGGTCGGCCTGCAGCAATCGCCGATCGACATCGAGGCAACGGTCAAATCGCAACTGCCCGCGCTGAAGCTGAACTGGGGCAAGAGCGCCGACACCATCGTCAACAACGGGCACACGATCCAGCTCAACTTCACCGAGGGCAGCACGCTCACGCTCGGCGACGTCAAATACAAGCTGCTCCAGGTGCATTTCCACCGGCCGAGCGAGCACATGATCGGCGGCAGGAATTTTCCGATGGAGGCGCATTTCGTCCACCGCAACGACGCCGGCGGGCTCGCCGTGGTCGGCGTGCTGATGGCCGAGGGCAAACCGAACCCGGCCTTCGGCAAGATCGTCAAGACGATGCCGGCCGCGGAAGGCCCCGCCGTGAAAGCTGGCGCGGCCATCGATCCTCACGCCATGCTGCCCACGAGGCTCAGCTACTTCCGCTATCCCGGCTCGCTGACGACGCCGCCCTGCTCGGAAGTGGTCGAATGGCTGCTGCTGACCGACCCGATCCAGGTGTCTGCCACCGACGTCGCCGCATTCGCCAAGCTCTATCCGATGAACGCGCGCCCGGTGCAGAAGGACAACCGGCGCTACGTGCTGCGGTCGATCTGAGCTGCGGCTCCATCAACACCGTCGTCCCGGCGAAGGCCCTAGGGCATGCACATATCTCTAAGGCTCCATCCTGCTGCAACGGCGTGGAAGTATTCGAGGCCGTTTTTGAAGGTGATGG
>NZ_JBVVPS010000006.1:0-151756 GCF_055811355.1 Bradyrhizobium sp. WSM4873
CCTTCACGCAACGCCATCGTAGAACTCGCCGCGCTCGCGCGCATTTGTCAATCAGGCGGCCTTCGTCGTATGCGTACTGTGCGAGCGCCTGGCCATAAGATGCGTTAGCGGAAGCGACGCCAAGCTTCGCCACCCAAAACTTGCATCACAGATCCGCCGGCCACGAAGGTGATAGAACCGCAAGCGGGTATGCACGATGTGCTTGTAGCGCCTTTGGCGCAGGTTAGGGCGGCTCGGTTAGTCGGCCGGGTCGAAAGCGAAGGATCTTGCGCAGAGCCCGCCAGTAAATCTGGCCAGCTGACGTTCGCTCCCCCAGGGGGCACCATCTTGATTACGCGAAAATCCAATTGATCAAGAGAGCGACAGGTTGCCAAACCAACCATCCGATTGCGGCAAGCCAGACGAGTGTTGCGATGAGAGCAATGACACCGAATGCGAGCGGGAAGGCAATGTCAGCCCACTTTCGCGGCTCGGCATCACTTGAGATTGGGTCTGCCGGGGCGTCTGACACTCGGAAGTCCTCAGCTTCAGATGAGGACTATCTGGGTCGGGGATGACGTCGACAACCGGCCGCTGATATTAACCTCACTGAGCAAGCTTAATGGCGTAGTCCACTCCCTTCAAGGCTGTGGCCGCCGCTGGTTGATCACGGCCAGGACGATCCTGCTGCACAGGATCCGGCGCTGCCGACGCCCGAGATGGTTCACCACGGGTTTTCGGGCGAGCCCTTGCCAGATCCGGGACTGCCGATCGGGAGACCATTCGGAGCGGTGCCCGCGCCTCGGCCGGTGGTGTTGGTTTGAGGGCCCGCGGCGCCGACCATTGATGGATTGGTCGTGGTCGCTCCGGGGCGATTTACGCTGGTGGTTGTCGGCGAGGTGGAAGTGCCCTGACCAGAAAAGGTCGGATTTTTAGACGTTGCAACGGGTGCGCCCGACCGGCCGCCTGCAGGAGATAAGCCACCCGTTTCGGACGCACCTGAGGATGATGCACCGGAACTGGACGAAGCACTGCCAGCGCCTGATGATCCGCTTCCAGCGCCCCCGGCGCCGCCGGCAGCACCACCTCCGCCGCCTTGAGCGAGGGCGGTTGAGGCCAGCGCAACGCACGCGACTGCTACGATAAGGGATTGCCGGATCATGGCTTCGCGCTCCAGTGATTTACCCGACAACGGATGATCACTGGCGGGAGTTCCTTCCCGAAAGGTGGGCCGCGAGCTTTCCAACCAGTATCCACTCGCGGCCCTTGCCAGCTCTGAGATTCTGGCTGTACGCGGTCAGACGACTGGCGAGAGTGATCCTGCTGTGGTGTCAGGCGACCTGCAAGTGTGCGCTGGGCTTAAGTTAACGCAGCAAGGTTGCCAACCAATAACGGGATGGCGATCATGCTGAACATGCTTCTGGACGCGATCTACGGCGGTGTCATTTCAGCCTCGATCCCCGGCATGAAGAGCCAGCGAGCGGCACGCTCCAGCACCCCGCGACAAGCCCTGCTTGGCTATCGGAATTGATCGAAGTGCCGGATAGAGTCGATGAGCTCCCCGCGCCCCGTTAGTCCGAGATTGACGCATGCCAGGCTCGGCTACGTGTTTCGAGCATGTCGGCCCAGGTGACGCTGCATTGATTGCATTCCGGAACGAGAGGCCGCCCACTGAGGCGGCCCCGCTACTTCACCGCTTACTGCACGACGGTTGATTCTTTCGGCACCACGGCTCTGGGTTTTTGAAGCCGTACCCAAAGCTACATTGAATGCATGCTGCGACGGTTGGTTGAAGGCCGCAGCATCTTTCGCCTGAAGATTCGCAGGGTTTGCAGAGTTTGGCCTGAGCCAGTTGTATCTCGGCTGCTGCCGGAAGGGCAGAGAAGGTTAGCAGGGCAATTCCCAGAGCAGTCGCAATTTTCATTGGTCGCTCCTTAAAGTTGCTAATTCAGAACGATGGGACTCTACAGCAACAGCATGGAACTAGGCCACCACGAAAAGTACCAACTGCAGACGAGGAATCCCCAAGGGGAAACCGGCCAGCGTGAACCGGTTGCGCGCTGATTACGATGCGACATGTCCGTCCCCGTTCGCATCCGTAAGCACGAAGCTGTGTCTCAGACCGGTAGCTACGAAGTCTGCTTCGCCGACGGTCGGGCAAGCGCCTACTTCTATTGGGACGATGTCCCGGGGCGGCGGCTGTCGCCGAACCTGTTGACCGGGGCAGAAGCGCTTGAGCAGGCCAGAGCACTCGCACGAGCGGAGATGGCTCGCCATCGAAAAACGGAATGAACAAAGGCTGGGGGCGGCCGTTCGAAGATCCGATTGAGGTGGCCGGCCTCAGGTTGGTGACCCTGCTCGATGCCGGTGAGTACATCGCGGCGCTGCCGAAGAAAGAGCACAGCGCGCCGGAATGGCAAACTGCAATGGAGGCGCTAATCTTAGTGGCGGAAGGTGGCGGTCCAACGATGTTCGCCCGGATCGGCGTCATGCGGGCACTGAACCGCCACTACGTCCCAGCGTTAAACCCCCGGGGCAAAGGAGCCGCATTGGGGGCGACGCAAGCTGAAAAAGGATCAATGAAAGAGCCGGCCCTTGTCGTGGGTTATGGCCGGATCGCGCGTAAAGTGCCGTCTTGCCACGACTTCGATTGACCGGGGTCCGGTGGCCTGTGGGGAGGCCGCCCCGGGAGCACTGGGAGGGCCGCGACTCCAGCGCTAGCTGGCTCCGTGGGATGGGGGGCATCCGGTAGACTGCCAGCGCCAAACCCGCGACCTCGCGATCCTCCCGCACTTTCGGAGCCTCTGCATTTCACTTTGTGAATCTGTGACGGAATGGCTGGCCAAAAAAGCGGCCCCAGGACGGGGGCGGACCTGAGGCCGAGGATTACCTTCCCTCTGCCTCAGGTCCGTACGCGAAACGAAGCCCGAGGCCATGTTCCAACGGTCCGCGGATTGGACCGTTCCACGTGAATGAAACAGGCCCGCCAGCGTGAACCGGCCGGCTGATGCGAGCGGGCCACACGGTACCCAGTAGCTCGCGTCGCTGCGCTGAGCTTCAGGAACGTATCGCGTCAATCGCGTGGGCAATCAGGATTGCAACGCTGACCGCGACTACGATTACGAGCAGCCAAGTGATCACGTTCGTCTCCATCATGGAGTTGAACGCGCTCAATCGCGCACAGTCAAAAACAACCCGCCAGGAAGCTTAATTTGGCGTTGGCCTGAGGATTCATGGCAACTCTTGCGTCCGCAGTCGGCCCTATCGGCGGAAAGCCAGTAGGAGAAGAACACCAACAACGCACGCCGCGAGTAACAGTAGTAAAGTACCCACGGCTCCCTCGAATCATTAGGGATTTGCATGGGAACTTACATCATCCGCGAGCGGGCCCAAGCTCCCCCGCCGAAGCGCTGATCCCAGGGTTCTTGAAGGGCCCGCCAGCGTGAACCGGCGGGGGAGCAAGGCGCTGTCATCAACCTGTGGCATAATCATTGCACTGTTGAAGCCGGACTGGGATTTCAGAGCCCAGTTTGAGACAAGAGCGCTGCCGGGGGGACTGGCATTTCGAGCCCGGCAGCGCTCTCCTTGGTTTTTAGGGCTCAAACCGCTTGGCAAGCATCGCGAGCTCGCTCGAAGCAGATAGCGGTAAACCTTGAGCCGGATGGTCCAAGTCACAAGCTGGATCAGGCGCATTCCAGCCTCTCCTTAATCAGAGCGAGGCGATCGCTGGCTTCGACCACTACTTGGTGCATCCCATCAATGGCGGTTTCTGCGTCGGGACCCGCGAGGAAAACGACAAGCAAGTCGGTGAGGTTCTGTGCCTCCCTGAGGAGGTCAGGGGGGCTTGCCGGCACGAAGCGCGATCATCATGCGCGCCGCTTTGTCTTCGGAGAGTGGACCTGTCGCTGCGACCATATGCTCGGATGAAAGGAGCCACAGTGATCCCGTGATCTAGCACCCATTCAACTGCCACTTACGCTAACCGGAACGAAACCAATCAGAGCTAGGGTATGAGGCGACGCCGGACTGGCGCAATCGCATGAGCACGAGGGACCTGCTGGCGTGGGCGAGTGGGTTTCTGTTTTGATCGATAGAAATGCGCGTCAACAAGATCACTTGGGATAAAATCGACCGCGCAACGGAGCCGGGCCGATATAGATGCTTTTTCGGCTATCTGACCGTCACCTCAGAAGACATCGAAGTGTGGACCCGATTTCCGCACGCCACCTTCACCTTGATCTCGCGGCCCACCTCTGAACAGTCGGTCGGCGAAGACTATCGCCTGGGCGCATTTGACATCGGCGATCCTACACCACCGTAGCCGATGCTCCAAACAGCGCCCCCCGTCGAACGCCGTCAGTGAACGCTTCGCTCTAGCTCTCGCAGCAGTCGATGAAGAAAATCGCTAGCGTGATCGTATTGCGCACTGCCGTCCACGATCTGATGTGCGAGCGGAGACAGCTTGTTGCCGACGGCCTCCGGGCCGATCAGTCCCGCGCGGGTTGACCACCGTGCCAACAGATCGTCGGGAATGTCTTTGCTCGACCCGAACAGCTTCAGCAGCCGGTCTTCAGCTATGCCACTACCATCATGGTGGGCCTTGGCCGCATAAAGGGCAAACAGCCCACGAAAAGCGTTACGGGAAACAGCGCGTTTTGTCATCGCATGTCCCTTGAAATCAAATTTGTCAATAGGAGAAGCTTGGAGCTGTCGGGCGGGAAAAGCTAGCAAAAAATAACGCCGCAACTGCGCGCCTCTGGCGCGAGCCGAAAGACGGCCCATTATCTCGGCTCCCAGCGCCCGCTGGGACTGGTCGGGCGAGGGATGATCCTCGACATGAGCACAACGCCGCGCGCACATCGGCCCCGCTCCCGCAGAGCAACAATTCGGCTAATCAAGCCTAGACCTTGTTCTGTTCATATCGAGCGACCAGTATGACTGGAATTTCCGCCGGCTAACGCACTGGCCCACTTTTCTTTTCGATCACGATTTTTGTTTCAAATCGGAACCGCCGAATATCGGAGCCACGGGTGATGAAAATTGACAAGCCCAAGGAGTGGACCGAGCAAGAGGTCCAACTGCTGCTCAAGCTAGCAAGCGAGAATGGTCCCATTTCTCAGATAGCCAAAAGAGCTGGGAAGATACGTGCGTGGCGAGAGGTCTACCGTCTCCCGAGCAGCTCGGTCGGCGACGCATCCGGCGATCTCCTGGTCGCATCCCGGCGACCAGCCCTCAATGAGGTTGAAAACGAAGATAGTGACGGGATAGCTCTAGAGGTCTGACATTGAGTCACGCAGCACCGTCTCGTGATTGTTGTCCTGCTCGTCAGTCTCGGGCCGAGCGCAGCCTAAGCCGTGCGCGCCCCAGTTCCTCCAAGACCAAGTAGGGTCTTATGCAAACGAGGGCAAATGAGTATACGCATACTGCGGTACTCTGGAGATACGGCCGCCAGCGCGGATTCCAAAAGAATGGCTCAGCCGGTTCGTCAGCCGCTCCGATTGGGGTTGAAGTCTGGTACGAGGCGGGTCCCAGCGGCACTCCCGGCGCTCTAGTCCGCAATTGCATCGGCAACCGGGAGCATTGGGGGCTGGATAGTGAGCGAGCCGTCTAAAGTGACAAGGCGCTACCGGTAGTTGTACAGAGTCCATTTCCGGAACGGGGTTTTCTACTGTGAGAACACCGGCGTGTTTTAAGTACGAACCAGTTTCAAGTTGTCCAGGAATGCCGCAGTGGGACTAGAACCACGCTGCGGCTTTCCGTTGATTGAACCCAATTCTTTGGTGAGCCGTATCTGACGGCGCAAATGTTTTCTGCGGGGCGAATAGTGAGCATCCAAAGCATCGTGGCGACTATATTGGAATGCGAGCTGGCAGCGCGCGGCGTGCAATCATTGCGGCATTCCGATTGCATGGAGATCGTGGAAAACCTACTCGTTCGCTTGAAGGAACTGGACCAGGAACTGGCAAAACGAAACAGAGAGCAAAGCTAGGCGCACGACTTGCCGAGGAAGCACGGTAGATGACAGGAGTTAATCGGCGCTAACCAGGCGCAGGCCCGGCGTAAGACCTGGGCATGCTGGTCTGAGGCGTTACAGACGCCGCCAGTCTTCTCGATGGCGAACTTGTAAATGCTTTCGCCCCGGCCTGAGAGGCTGTCTTGGCCGCGCGTCATCACGAGAATGATAGTGGTCCATTCCTCGCGGTCAGCGTCACGCCAATCGGACTTCCAAGGAAATTGCTCATAGCTGCTCTTCGCAAGTCCTGCTCACTGAATAGCCTCCGTCGGCGTGCGCCTTTGATTGTCCACTCACCTCTGTACCTCGCGCAGCCCATCCGCGATCAGCAGCGCCTCTCAAGAGGGGCTCAATCTCTCGCAGCTTTTCGTGCGGCAGCTCGGCGTCATCGTCCTGGTTACGTCTGTTCTTGAGAGACAATTACTTCGCTGTCGTCGGCTGTTTGACGCGGACGGTGATCTTTTCCGATACGACAGGCGGCTCGAAGGGATAGTGCCTCGCGTCGCCGAGGACGAGTTGTAGAGTGTGGTTTCCGGGCGGAAGCTCAAGCAATGTTTCGGTCTGTCCTGCCCCGAAATGCAGATGCGATTTGTCCTGCAGGATCGGCTCCTTGGGATCGATGGGGTCGTTGACGTCGATCAGCAGATGATGGTGACCGGCGTTCTGATATTCGTCGCCGGCGTGGGTTACTCCCATGTTGCGCAAGCCGAAACGGACCCAGAATCCGCCGCGGACCTTCTGCCCGTCATGCGGGGTGATGAAATAGAGCTTGGCGTCCTTGGGCGCTGCCTTGCCTTGCGAAAAGGCTGCCCCCGGAAGCAATGCGAGCGCCGCCGCCAGTGCGGCGCAACGAAGGATCTGCATCAAACCAACTCCACCACTTAAGGACCGAACGCCACACGGAATCCGTGCGTCGGATAACGAACATTGGTGTCGTAGCCGTCGCGGTTGGACGGCCGCACATATCTCAAATCGTTCTTCCAGGAGCCCGAGCGCAGGACATGAGCGCTGCAGTCCCCGCTGCTCCATGCCGAGCCGTCGGTGGGCGCGCCCTGATAGGTCTTGTGCCAGCAGTCCTCGACCCATTGATCGACACCGCCGCCCATGTCGTGGAGCCCGAACGGATTAGGCCTGAAGCTGCCGACCTTCGCCGGTTGCTCGGCGGCGAGATCACCGCAATCCTTGCAACCGGCCATGCCCGGCTGCAGCTTGTCGCCCCACCAATATTTGGTCTGCGTTCCGCCCCGCGCGGCATATTCCCATTCGGCTTCGCTCGGAAGCCGATAGGTCTTCTTCGTCACCTGAGCGAGATAGGCCGCATATTGCTGCGCGTCGGTCCAGCTCACATTGCTGACCGGCGCATCGTCCTTGCCGATGGCCGTGAAGCCGCACGCCTTTGCAGCGGCGCACTCGTTCCATTCCTGCACGGTCACCGGATATTTGCCGATCGAGAACGGCTTGACCGTCACCTGATGGACAGGACGCTCGGTCGGGTCGTCATTGCTTCCCATCGCAAAGCTGCCGCCGCGAATGGCGACCATCTCGGGTTGGCGGACGGCCGTTGCCGATTGATTTGGCGCCGGAGCGGGCGACGGAGATGATGAAGCCGGGGAGGGAGAAGGCTGCGGCGTCTGCGTCGCCGCTTCGCGCGGCGGCGGCTGCGGGCTTAGCGATGCGGCCGGAGAAGCGGCGGGCAGGGCGGCCTGCTCACTCACCTTGCCCGGCGCCTGCGTCAGCAGGTACCACAGCACGCCGGTGGCAATGACCAGCAGCGTGAGGCTCAGGAGGAAGATCAAGATATTCTCGCGCCGGCCCTTGGTCTTGCCGACTGCATCTGCATCCGGCAGCACGCGATAGACGCGCACGGGATCGGTAATATTCTTGACTTTGCGGTCCCCGAGCGACTCGTAGCCGCACACGACCTTGTGCTTGATCTGCTCGTAGATCGCCCCCGAAATGTAAACCTGACCAGGCTCCGCGATACCCTCGATGCGTGAGGCGATGTTGACGCCGTCGCCGTAGATATCGTCAGACTCAACGATGACGTCACCGAGATTCACGCCAATCCGGTACTCGATCCGGGTATCCTTGGGGAGCGAGGCGTTGCGCCCGATGAGGTTCTGCTGGATGACGATGCTGCATCGCACGGCCTCGACCGGACTGTCGAAAATCGCGATGAAGCCATCGCCCGTCGTTTTCACTAGACTTCCATGATGCTCGATGATGCTGGGCTGGATGAGATCCCGCTCGATCCGTTTGACGCGGACGTGCGTGCCCTCCTCGTCGGCCTGCATCAACCGGCTGTAGGAAGCGATGTCACCGACAATGATGGCTGCGAGACGACGAGGCCCGATACCATGTGAAGGGGGTTCACCGTTGTTCCCGGATCGGAAGTTCCGAATTTCGCCCATAGCGGGGACCCACAAAGCTGCATAGCACCCCCAGCATACGACCGATAAAAGAGCACGTGTAAAGAAATTAGATCGATGGACGGAGACAATGTCGAAGGGTTTTTCAGCCAACTAACGCACACATGAACCTTTTCACCTTGGGCACCGACTAAGCTTCGCCGTTAGCGCATTCGACAGGGCATCTTTTTTGCTGTCCAGCAGAGGAACACAAGCAGGGTGCGGGTCGCTAAAGTGTTTTGCCGTGCGTCGGTGTTACTTTCAAGGCGACACCTTCAGGCCCGTGCAGAAGTAGTAGTCAGATGCTGCAGCAATTCGACGAAGCCGACCGGGACGAGGACGACCGTGGAACGAAATACCCCGCTTGAGCTACCTCAGGAAGAATGCGCCGAGTGGTCCGTAAGCAAAAGGCGCTCTTGACGGCATATCAATCGCCCGCGTCTGTCGTCGCTATGGGGCGACCTGAGTACGACATCGAGGAACTCGCGGGGACAAGCTATCGAAAGTGGAGGATATCCACTCCTCCTCACCATGGGTCGCAAGATGCTGTGAAGGCAACGCTTCTTGGCGCTTCAGTGAAGCTGCGGGCAAATTGCTACGGTGATTAGCTACGAAGCTGCCCCTAGCGGCCGTCGCTCAGCTACAGAGTGTCGGGATTGGACCCATCCATTTTCCTGGTGGTGCCGCTCGTCGCGCGCCCTTCTTGCCTCCACCGTCGCCTCGTAGCACCGCCCCAGCGTAGTTCACGGCGTCCGGATGTACGATTGGCCCGGAGGCTAGGCGCGCCGTGCAGATGTCGGGAAAGCCGTGCAACTAGGCTGAGAGCGGAAGCGAGGGGCTGCCTCAGAGGGCGGCCTTCTCGTTAGCTGGTAGGCGTCCGCATGTCATTGGCGAACGAGCTAGAGACCGCATACCTCCAGCATCGAGAAAAGCAAGGCACCGCTGGGGCAATGGCTGCTCGACCGCTGATCGAACTACGCCAACTCTGTTGCTCCCTTCACAGTTGCGTGCTTCATAAGCCGCTGTCGGCGGCGGCGCCGACGCGCTCGGCTCCCGTGCTTTGGATCGAAGGTGCGGACCTCCAGGTGCGGGGCCGAATTAGCGCTGACTTCTATGATTGTTTCCGACTGCGATCGGCTTACAGCATGGACTGTGGGCTAGCCGTCTTGGCAGGAGATACCGAAGTTGTCACACGCGAGAGCGAATGACTCTTTTGCCTTTGCATCCTCGAAGCAGAAACGAGCTCCGACCTCCGCGCGATCAATCCACCAATCGATGTTATTGCCTTTCGCGATGCGGGAGGCTTCGCCGCGTAAAAGGTCCAGTTGTCTTCCGGCAGCACGAACGATCAGGCAATTTGCTTTGGGCACAATCCGTTCTCCAAGGGCAATCAGCACTGGTATGAAATGGCGCCAGCCGGGTTGATCCTAGAGCTAAGCACCGTAAACGAAGGCCGCAGCAGGAGCCCCGCTGCGGCCTCATTGTCAAAAAAAGCCGGGTGAAAAAGATCTAAGTGAAATATGGAGCCAGCCCCGGTGGAGGCATCATAGCGGGCTATGGGCAAGGGAAATATGATCTAAATCACAATTCAAATTAGTAATGAATCCGAACCATCTATGCTGAGGGAGAGCGCCGCCGGGGCTGGCTAGCTGGCGGGCTCTCACCCCGAGCACAAGGCCGCGTATGTCCCCCACGGCCCCGTCCCAAGCAACACGGTACGCAGCCGCCGCTAACAAAGTGTAAACCTTGTTCCGTTCATATTCGTCGGTCGCAATGGTGAACTCGCTGCGACTTCCGGCTGGAAGCCCGCTAGCTAACGCACCTGGCGGGCTTTCTTCCTTTTCGAAACCAGTCTGATTAATCATCAAAGCATTGCGCGGATGAAGAGAAACGACAAACCCAAAGAATGGACCGATGCAGAGGTGCAACTTCTGCTCGCGCTGTCGCGCGAAGGCGCCGGCGCGGTCCAGATTGCAAGTGCGTTGGATAGATACGTTGCATCGCTGAAGCGTGTGGCGGGAAGCTTTGGCCTCCAACTGCGGGGTTAAGGGCTGCCGGTCACGCTGGCGGCCCTAGCACTCCCGGCGCTCTAATCCGCAATTGGATCGGCTGCCGGGAGCATTGGGGGCTGGAAACCAAGCGATGCCACGTTCGCCCTATATCGACAATGCGTACAAAACCGGAATCCGGTAGTTGTCCGGAGTCCATTTTCGGAACGGGGTGTTCTACTGTGAGAACACCGGGGCGATTTAAATACCAACCAATTTCAAGTTTCCGGGAATGCCGCAGTGGGGCTGGAACCACGCTGCGGCTTTTCCGTGAGAAATCAACTTCCGCGCACAGCGACGTTTTTCGTCAGATTACATTTTGGCGCAGCAAGTTGGTCCGGAAGTTCATTTTGGAGCGGGGGCGAGCGCAGTTTGATATGGGCAAGGACGCGTCGGGCCGCGAGTGCGTACATGCCAGACATTAACGGCGGCATCTCCGCTCGCACTCACGCCGACGGCACCTTACGGACTCATTCGGTGCCACGTCATTGGGTCCACCAGCTTGCCGTATTCTTTTGTCCCCAAATGGGGATTGCGGCATCGCTCTCCTTTCATAGAAGGTTGCCTGATCGGAGCCCACATCGATCGGTGATGGGCATCAAGCCAAACCCGAAATCTGCGACGTCCATGACGGGTCGCAATGGGACCCGCGTCGCGCATTTCCATGCAAAGGGAGCGGAGACCATGGCACTCATCAATGGAACAGCAGGCGACGATCCACTGGTTGGCACGGCTGCGGATGATCAGATCAACGGCCTGCAAGGCAACGACACCATCAGCGCTCTCGACGGAAACGATACCGTAAGCGGCGGCCCGGGCAACGATGTCATAGATGGCGGTGCCGGCAATGATACCCTGGATGGAAATGCCGGTACCGATACGATCACCGGTGGCGATGGCGATGACACGATCAATGGCGGCGCGGGCAACGATACGCTGAGCGGAAATGCCGGCGTGGACACCATCCATGGAAACGCGGGCATTGATGCAATCGATGGCGGAACCGGCGACGATCACCTCTTTGGTGACGCCGGCGACGACAGCATTCACGGCGGGGACGGCAACGATGACGTCCATGGCGGCGCGGGTGCCGACGCCCTGTGGGGCGACGCCGGCGACGATACCTTGAGCGGCGACGCCGGCAATGACGTATTGAACGGCGGCGGTGGTAACGACGTACTCAACGGCGGCCTCGGGGATGACACTCTGAATGGCGACGCCGGCAACGACACGCTGAACGGCGGACTTGGCAATGACCTGTTGAATGGCGGTGCGGGCGACGACATCCTGAACGGTGGTGCCGGCACCGATGCGCTGAACGGTGGCGACGGCAATGACACCATGCACGGCGATGCCGGTGATGATCTCATGGATGGCGGCGCGGGCAACGATACGATGTTCGGTGATGCCGGAGACGACGTCATGGCCGGCGGTGCGGGCAACGACATCCTGAACGGTGGTGATGGCGATGACGAACTCAGCGGCGGAGCCGGCAACGATACGCTCAACGGCGACGCCGGAGACGATACGCTGGCCGGCGGCGACGGCACCGACGTCCTGAATGGTGGAGATGGGGCCGACTCACTGTCGGGAGGGGCCGGCAACGACACCCTGAATGGCGATGCCGGCGATGACGAGTTGAGCGGCGGCAACGGCGCCGATGTCCTCAGCGGCGGGCTTGGCGACGATGTGCTGACGGGCGGCGCAGGTACCGATACGCACAATTTCGGTGACGGCACGGCGACCAACTTCGGCAATGATGAGGTCACCGATCTCAGTGCTGCGGACGGCGATGTCGTTCATGTCGATGCTCCGCCCAGCTTTGACCCGGCCACGGTCGTCGTGGACGACGACGGCACCAACACCGTGCTGGATTTCGGCTTCGGTACAATCCAGCTCGACGGCGTCTCGGGCGGTGCGACACCGTTCGAGTCGATCGATGACATCAACAATGCCGCCGGTTATACGGCGATCGAAGTTGTCTAGCGCCGACTAGCAGCGGGGCGGCAGTCAGGCCGCCCCGCCGTCTGCATGTTTTCAGTCAGTGATAGTGTCGGCCCGTTATGTATTCTCGTAACCGTGGTGCGATCCCAGCATCTGGCCAAAGATTGCTGGTGACCTTGATTCCGGGACGATTCGCGTTGATGTGGATCGTGTGTTTCAGCGTGTGCGTAAACATGCTGCTGCTGGTCGTACCTTTCTATTCCATCGAAGTGTTCGACCGTGTGCTCAGCAGCGGTAGCGTTGAGACGCTTGTCGGCCTCACCGTCATCGCTGTGGGCGCTCTCGCCTTCAGCGCCGCCTTCGACACGTTTCGTAACCGACTGTTGAGTCGGTTCGCGGTTGGGTTCGAGCATTGCCTCGCTCCGATCATCCTTGAGGGCAGCATCGTCGGCACGGCGCCGGGCGACGGACGGCAGCACGATCTCGTCAAGCTTCGCGAGTTGAGAAGTTTCCTGTCGAGCGGAACGGTCACATCGCTGATAGATGCTCCATTCCTCCCGGTGTTCATTCTTATCCTGTTCTTCCTGCACCCCTGGTATGGCGTCATAGCCCTGATTGGGGTGGGGGTCCTGTTGGCGATGGGTGTTGCAAGCCACTGGATCGCGCGCGGGGAAATTGCGCAGGCTTCGCAAGCCGCGTTGAAGACGCAGGCGATGCTCGATGGAATTGTCCGTCACTCCAGCGTGGTGCGGGCGATGGGCTGGACCCCAGGCGCCATCCGCGCCTTCATGAGCCTCAATGCCGAAGCCCTGTCTCCGGTGGTGCGGGCTAGCGAACGAATCTACACGATTGCGGCAGCCGCGCGAATGGTTAGGACGATTCTGCAGATTGCCGCCATCGGCGCCGGTGCCTGGCTCGTGCTCCGGAACGAGGTGCTCTCCGGCAGTCTGATCGCGAGTTCAATCCTGATAGCTCGCACATTGCAGCCCATGGAAGGGTTGGTCTCGGCTTGGCGCGCGTTGGCATCTGCGCAGGACGCCTGGACGCAAGTCAGCAACGCTGCGATGCCGGTTCTTGCACGTGCGCAGAAGACATTGCTTCCGCCGCCATCCGGCATTCTCCAGGTCGAACGGGTGACATTCCGGATTGGCGGAACGCAGCGTCCCGTTCTCGCGGGCATATCATTTCAATGCCGGCCATCCGAACTTGTCGTCGTGATCGGACCGACCGGCGCTGGAAAATCCACATTGCTGCGCTTGATGGCAGGCCTCGAGCGGCCGAGCAGCGGTACAATCCGGTTGGACCGCGCAGCACTCCATACCTGGGATCCTGATCAGCTTGGGCAATTCATCGGCTACCTTCCCCAGGACGTGCAGCTCTTGGGTGGAACGGTGGCCGAAGCAATTGCCGGGTTTGATGAATGCGCACGGGACGAGGCTATCGTCGCCGCGGCCATGCTCGCGCAGGCGCATGAAATGATCCTGTCCCTTCCGGCCGGCTATCAGACCGAGATCGGCCGCGACGGCAGCAGGCTATCTGGCGGCCAGCGTCAGCGCATTGGACTTGCACGCGCTTTCTTCGGCGATCGCAAATTGATCCTGTTGGATGAGCCCAATGCCAATCTCGACCCGGACGGCGAAGAAGCGTTGTGCTCCGCCATTCAATCAGCCAAAGCGCGCGGCGCGGCATCGGTGATCGTCACCCACCGACCGCGGCTGTTGACCATCGCCGATGCTGTGCTGCTGTTGAGGGACGGCAACCAGATCACCTTCGGACCGCCATTTGAAGTTCTTCGCGCCCAGCGGCCGGCACCGGTACCGGGTTCGCCTGGGCTCCCTCGCAATGTCGAACCTCAGAAGCTGCCAGGCAGGAGGGTCCTTCCATGACGCAGACCGGTCATGCCTCCGCGATTTCCGCGCCTGTTGCCGGCCTCGGCTCGAAGACGTGGCCGATGGAGCAACCGCGATCCGACATGCGACGGATCATTGTCTGGGGGTGTGTGCTGCTCGTCCTGCAATTTTGCGGCTTCGGCTTGTGGGCAACCACGGTTCCGCTCCGCGGCGCCGTCGTGGCACCAGGATTCATCAAGGTCCATTCAAAGCGCAAGGCGGTGCAACACCTGGAGGGCGGAATCATCAAATCGATCTATGTTCGGGAGAACGATCACGTCGAAGCCGGTCAACTCATTGCGCGGCTCGACACCGCGCAGATTGAAGCGACCCTTGGTTCCCTCGAAACCAAGTTCTTTGCTGACCTAGCGATGGAGGCCCGGCTGGCGGCGGAGCAAGATGCCGCGAAGTCAATCCGGTTTCCGGACGAATTGCGGGAAAGTGCGACCCGTCTCTCCGCACGTATCGCCATTCAAACCCAGGAGGCTGAATTTGCCGCGCGACTGGCCGCGATTGAAAACGAGCGCAAGGTGATCGATCAGCAGATGCTCCAAAACGCGGACGCCATCCGTGGCCTGGAGAGCAACACTCAAGGACTTGAACAGCAACTCAAACTGCTGCGAGAAGAGATAGCCGACACGAGCTATCTCCTCGCAAAGGGCCTCGCCCGGAAACCACGTGTGTTGGCGTTGCAACGCGCGGAAGCCGAGGCTGCCGGACAGGTCGATCGCAATGCCGCGTCAATTTCGGAGATGCAGGGCAAGATCTCGGAGTTGCAGGACAGACGCCGGCAGCTAGGATTCAACCAAAATCAGGATATCGCCAAGCAGCGGCATGCGACGAGCGAGGAAATCGGTGACCTCAGACATCGAATTGCCGCCTTGCGTGCCCAGCTTGTCCGGTCCGAATTGCGTGCCCCGGAAAGTGGAAGGATCGTAGGCCTCAACAGCAGGGACCTCAATGCCGTGCTTGGACCTCGGGAAACACTTTTGGAAATCGTTCCGACGCAGGATCGGCTTGTCATCGAGGCGACATTGAAGCCTGCCGATCGGGAAGAGGTCTATGTCGGACAGATCACCCGTGTGCGGGTTCACGCGCTGAACGTTCGTCGCCGGCCGATGCTCGAGGGAAGGGTCGTCGGCGTTGCGGCAGACGCGCTGACCGACACCCGTTCCGGCGAGAGCTCCTATTTGGCCGAGGTTGAGCTGGACCCCAACGCGCCGACAGCCTCCTACATCTCCACATTGATGCCTGGAATGCCTGTCGAGATATTTGTCGAGACGGGGGAACGAACCTTTGCGGAATATCTTTTGCAGCCGATGACGCTACGGATCAACCGTGCGTTCAGGGAGAATTAAGAGCTGGTGAGGGGTGGGCCGGCCTACGAGGGAGGCGACCGTGCATGAGTGCAGTAAGGCACTACCGTCCGCACAGGATGATTTTCGTTCCGGTTGCGTCGAGCGCGCCTCGAAGCAAGGCAATGACGGATGTAGTCTATCAGGGCCTTGTCCGGAGCCACGCCCGCAACAGATCGCAATGGAATATTTCGCGAAGGCCATGGCGGAATTGCTCGGTTGCCGGAGCTGCTACGTAGCGATGATATCCTCCTCCGGGCTTGAAGAAGTCAGAATCGGAGACGCCCAAACCGATCCGTCATGCACGACGATGGTTGAGCGAATTGCGCGCACGGGCACCCCTGAGGACGTCGCCTCGCTCGAGCCGATCAATTCCCGGACCTGGTTCGTCCGCAAGTTGATCGGTGCGGAACCCCCAGTAAAGAGTCATTCAGTCATTGGTAGGTTTGCTTCCGATGAGCGAGCCACGGTCGTATTCGTGGCCGGATGGCGACCGACCGCGCTTGCGTCAGCCGAGATTCCTGGTTTGGCGCATACCGTACGCCCGTTATGGAACGCCGCTCATTCACTTGCCCGGCAAACCCCGGGGCATGTCGATGCGCAACTCTGGCTCGAAGAGCTGACTTTTCCCGCCATCGTCGCGGACCAGAGCCTGCACATTTACGCAGTCAATCGTGGTGGACGAGTACTGCTTGCCAAGCGCCAGCTGCTAAGGATGGACGGAGGCAGGCTCGCGGGCTCATGCGGCTCCGTGACCGAGAGCTTGCGGGAGGCAGTCGGGAAGGTGCTGATCGAGAGCGGGACTCATGGATCATTCAATACTACGGTACCGCTCTCGATGGATCGTCAGCAGTTCGCCTTCGCCAAGATCGGCGTTGTTCCAACGCATGACAAGCTGGGAAAGGCCCTCATTGTCGTGCCGCAATTCGACGACGTGCAGGGCGCGCACTGCATTGCATCTGCCTTCCGATTGAACTGGGCTGAGGAAAGAATCGTCACCCGGATTCTTCAATTCCAGTGCCCTCGCGATATTGGAGCCGAGCTTCGGCTGACCGAGGCAACGGTGCGAACCTACACCAAGAGGATCATGCTGAAACTAGGGATCAATCGACAGTCGGAATTCTTTCTTCTGTATCATCTCACCCAGTCGCCTTTTGGCGCTGGCAGGCGGGAGAACTCGGTGAGCCGGCTGGTCTCCGACCGTCGATTGGATGAAGAGGGCTCGATGCGATTGCGGCGGGTTGGCAAGCATTCGCCTGACTGAGTACGGGGGTCTCCGCGATGTCGAATCGCATGAGCTGCGCAGGTTTGCTCCACCGGGCGTTTGCCGCCCTGGTATTGGTTGGGGTCGGCTTCCATGCCGATGCCCAGAGCATTCAATTGGCGCTTCCTGTTGCCTGCGAGCCTGGCCGTACCTGCTATATCCAGAATTACACGGATCTCGATCCGTCTCGGTCGGCGCGAGATTACAAGTGCGGCACGCTGACTTATGACGAACACAACGGCACCGACTTTCGCTTGCCCTCACTGGCAATGCAAAAGGCCGGCGTGGAAGTGCGCGCAGCGGCAGGCGGCCGCATTCTTCGTATCCGCAATGACGCTCCAGACGGGACTTTTACAAAATCGGGGCGCGAAGCGGTGCGCGAGGCTGAATGCGGCAATGGCGTCGTCATCGAACACCCGGAGCAGTGGGAAACCCAGTACTGCCACCTGGCCGCCGGAAGTGTGTTGGTCAAACTTGGAGACAAGGTCGAACTTGGACAGCCGATCGGCCGTGTCGGTCTCTCCGGCCTCACGGAGTATCCTCACCTGCATTTCACGGTGAGGCACAATGGCGCGGTCGTCGATCCATTTGCGTATGGCGTACGTCCCGAGTCTTGCCAAGGCGGTCAATCCCTCTGGCTTACTGCCTTGCGCCCGAAACTCGAGTATCAGGAACGAGCCATCCTCAACGCCGGCTTTACGACGGGTCCGGTCACGATGGAACTCATCGAGGACGGTAGTGCCGAGAGGCAAATGCCGTCTGCCAGTTCGATGGCGATTGTCGCATTCGTGCGGGCTATCGGGCTCAAGGCAGGCGATGCGCAATGGCTGGTCATCACGGATCCTCTCGAGAACGTCATTGCGGAAAATCGGTCTGGGCCGCTTCAGGCCAACAAGGCGCAATTCATGCTCTTTGCGGGGAAGAAGCGACCCCCTGGGGGTTGGGAACGCGGGTCCTACAAGGCCACTTATGTTGTCGAGCGGGATGGCCAGGTCGTGCTCAGGAAGGACCTGGAGCTCATGCTCTAGCGCCGCGCCTGTGCTCGGGAGCGCCCCGACGCCACGGGCCTTTTGAAAGTCTGATTGGTTGCCGGAACGGCCCGCCCCGCTATACGCGGTCAGACGACTGGCACAGCGATACTGCTGCGGTGGTCAGGCGACCTGCAAGTGTGCGCTGGGCTTAAGGTAACGCAGCAAGGTTACCGTCCGCGTCCTTCGCACGCAGCGGCCGGCGCCTCCTCTCGCTGGTGTTGGCGATCCGAAGTGTCTCTCTCAGAATGAGGACCTCGTCGTATTGCTCCTCAATGCGCGATCTGATGGCAAGACGCCGGATTCGGTCGCTGAGGAGTTCGAGGCGTGCAGCAATAATCGTGCTCTTGATTGACATGTGAAGCTCCCCAGAACGCCACTGAAGGGTCCTGATGCTTCGCCGGATCGCGACAGTGGGAAATAACCTACGCTAAGTTTTTTGCCATTTTTTCCTGTTCCGAGAAAGGAACAACGGCTGCGGGGGCGTTGAGGCGAATCCGAACTGCTGCGCATCGTCACCCCTTCAAGCCGAGAGGGTAATCAGGGGCGTCAACGTGGCGCACCCCGATTTAACATGCGCTAGATGACGTGCGGGTTGTTCTTGATACTCTGCCGAAACAGCGATAGGCGCCTTAACGGGAGCTTGGAATGTCGGCGGTTTCAAAAGGGATTGCGTCTGCGAAGCATTGGGTAAGCGATCTAGTTTACGAAAGACGCTACGGCGTTCGCACAAGCGGACGTTTGATATTGGACAAACACGACGCAGAAAACGTCTGTTATACGCCGATGAATTGGCGTCAGCTACGTTGGGCGCTCCCCAGCAACTCCGTTAATGCGCAAGACGTGTTTCTAGATATCGGCTCTGGAAAGGGGCGAGCTGTTCTTGTCGCCGCAAAGGATTACCCATTTGCGCGGGTGATCGGCGTGGAGTTCGTAAGGGACTTTCACGACATAGCTCAGAGCAATTTGGCATCCGTTGCAGATAGATTGCGCGCTGCAAAAGTTGAACTGATTTGTGCTGACCTGCGGGATTTCGAAATCCCCGATGACGTGACCGTAATGTACATGAACAATCCCGTTCGCGGGAAGATTTTGGAGCATGTGTTTTCAAGCACAGCTCGTTCGCTGGAACGTGCACCCAGGCGCATTCGCCTGATCTACTACAATCCCGTGGAGGAGGGAGCGCTCCTTGCGACGGGCAAGTGGCGAAAGGTTAGAACGATCCAACCTAGGTGGCGGCGGGAAGAAGCGCCGTACGGCACCACTTGCATATACGAGTTTATCTGTTAGTTGACCTCGGTTCTTGGAGCATTGGAGATGGCCCGGAGGCCGATACTTCGGCTCGACGCTGGTAAGCTTGGGGCTATGGCTCTCGTACCTCAGCGAATTATGGTACCCCGAAGAGCGGCACAGCGAAGCCGCCAACCGCGACGAAGAAGCCTCCGCAGTGACCCATTCCCAGGGCCCGCCGGCTCGCGCTGGCGGGCCTTCTCGTTATGAGAGGCAAGCGACGACGGCGAGAACCACGTCCGCGCCCAACTCACCTGAAGACATCGCGAAGATAAATCCGGCACCAACAACAAGCGCAATTGCTTTGAGCGTCATCATTTTGAAATCCCCTCGTCAATGAGCGGAGGTTAGACCCGGACCATTTCGGGAGTGCTTCGCGCAAGGCGGCAAACGGTTTCGTTCACCAAGGCGTTATCGGGAAGCCGCTGGCGACATGACGCAAAAAGGGCCACAGCACCTATCGGCGCTGCGGCCCCGCCGGGTTAAATAAATAGGTGGAATATGAACCAGCCCCGGCTTCAGCGATGCTATGCCCGCGTGCTTCTGGCGCAACATAAATCGTTGTTTCCATTAACGGAACTGGCGAACTGTTGCAGAATGGATGACAGCGAAACTGACATGGACAGCGGCCTTGGCCGATGCCGCCGCGGGCGCGTCAGGTTCAACAATGCGAATTCGGTTTTTCTCTTACTCCGATCAGTTGGATTTAGGACACATTCACAGAACCTAATGCGCGAGAGCCGTACCGGCTTAGCGCTCTTGCCAGCCCCGGAGTGCTACGTTGGATGAAATCGCCGCCCGCGTTTAAGCGAGCGCTGAATCCAGCCCAGAGGCCGCCTCAGTTGGCGGCCTCTTTCACTCATCTCTCTTCAGCTTGCGCCGACCCCAATACGGCTTTTTGCCCTTCCGGTTGAACTTGACGACGTGGTGCCGGTTCAAAGCCCGCATGACGCCGATGCGGGAGATCATCGTCGGGCCGCCGCTTCTTCGACCATGATCAACGTCTCCATCGCGGCTTGCCATTCGGGCGCCTGATGCTCCATCTTCGGCAGAGCGCTGATGTACTCGCCGGCATCGAGCAGCGTCACCAGCTTGCGGCCATCGGGCAGCGGTATGGGCTCGTCGAAGGAGCGGGGCCATTTCACGTCAAGCGCAGCCTGCCGGAAGGCGCGCGATTACAACCCCTGATTCCTGGTGGTTGTGGTCCCAGCATGACATGATGATCTATATTTGCGTTTCGGAGGGAAGCCCGATGCGCCTTGCATTGCCTTATCTTGGAATTTGTCTTTGCGCGTCACTCGCGGCGTGGTTCTCCTTCACGCTGATCTATTGACCAAGCGAATCCTCACCCGGCGTCAAGAGCCGCACGTATGTCCCGCTCTCATGCAGCTCCAGCCAGCCCTTCTCGACAGCGCACCTGATGCCGGCGCCGAACTCCGCGCCGCTTGCCTTGAGCGTGTAGAGGAATGGGTAGTTGATCTTCTCGATATGGATTCTGCCGTCCTCTACTGCCTTGATGCCCGAAGCCAGCTGAACGAGCTGACGCGCGGCGACTACGGGATCGGCAAAAGGGCGTTCGGTGACGTGCTTCATCGCTGGAATCAAAACCTCAAGCGCCCATGCTTGCGCTCCGCGACCGTTTGCCTGGAAGCGAGCAGGTCGCAACACTCGCTCATTGGGAAAACTACGGTTAAAAAAGTGCTGACGCGACCGTTGCAAACACCGTAGCTATTTTTCCGAAGAGCATGAAAAATGGAGTGGAATCAATAAGGTTGACGAGACACCCCTTCCGCCAGGACATTGTTTCCCTCTGTATCCCGCTGGCGCCCGGCCTTCAGAAGCCGGTTCAAACCGCGAGCACCACTACCATCTCCAACATCATCGCACTTCCCACGCGCACCGTGGTTCGCCGGCCTTGCCTCCTGAGAACGTGGCCGAGGTGAAGGCGCTTCCGTACAGCGTCACCCGCGGGGCCCACTCCAGGAAGCCCCGCCGCTCCAAGAACGGCACTCCGGAGGAGCGAGCGGGGAAGCAGCCGGTCCAAGTGCTCTATGCCGGCCGGATGTACCTCACGCCCGCGCGGAGCGGGGACCCGACGTTCGTCCGTATCGTCGAGCATCGCGACGCTGTGAGACGATATGACCGCGCCGTCAGTAAGTCCTCCGCAAATAATCGATTTAGTAGGTCGAGGCGGTCGCGAGCCACTGCGCGTAGTGGGTGTCGAAAGCGAGGCAACGCGCCAACCAAACTACGCAAGCTGCTCGGTCAAAACCCGCGGTTTGCTCAACCGCTCGCTCAGACGGATCATCGGGCGCTCGATTGCTATCCATGTGAAATATGAAATAAGGCAGCAGGCGAGCAGAGTCGCGAAGCGCCAGATTTCGCAGCTCCACGCCGGCAAAGCGAAAGGTAACCACTGGCCGCCGACTATGGAGGCCGTCAGGAACACGATGTAGTGCAACAGGTAGATCGAGTAGGACGCGTCGCCTGCAGCAACTAGCCAGCTGAGCGGGCGTCGGCGCCAGGGCAGTTCGAGAGTGGCCAAACCAGCAAGGATCAGCGCCATCGAGAGCGGCACCGAAAATATGAAATCGTGACTGCGCGTTCAGATCAGCAGAGCAACGCCCGCGATCAGCGGCAGCGTGCTTCCGGCGCGGACGACCACGCCGCGGGCGAGGAAAACGACGACACCGGCTAGGAAGTCCGCCTGCGTCGTCGAGACCAAATGAAACGACCACGGATTGCCAAGGTACCAGCCTGTCGCGGCGAGCGTTGCGAGCGCGGTCGCCAGTCCGCCGACGCCCGCAATTGGGACGACTGCAGCAGCCAGCGCATAGAACACGATCTCGCGCTCGAGTGTCCAGCTCGGGTCGTAGGCCGATGCGCCGGCCTGTGGCAGCAGCGTCATCGAATACAGAACGTGCGATGCGGCTTGGGGCGCGTATTTGCCCCAGGCAATCAACCCCAGCACGGCCGCAATGGCGATCCAGTACATCGGATAGAGACGGAAGGCGCGCTTCAGTGCGAAGCTCGCGACCGTGAACGAGGGTTTTGCGACGACTAGGCAAATCACGTAGCCAGAGATCGCGAAGAACAGGTTCACCCCGAGGAAGCCCCACTGCTTGAGCCATGGGATGGGCATCCACGCGGTTTCCGGAAACGCTCCGCGCACCGCGACGTAGGAATGGAAATAAGCCACGGACAGCGCGGCGAGCGCCCGAGCGGCCTGTAGTCCCTCAAGCTTGTGCTCTTTCCCCATGATGACTGGCTACAGATGTCGGTGCGATCGATCAAGCCTCCTACGTCTTTCCAGGGCTTCGCTCCTTCTTGACGAACCGAGCTTGAACGCGGCGCGTGACAAGGCGTTGAGATAGCGCCGCCCACTTGCAAACAGGAACCGGCCGAAGTCTGATCGGCCGCATGGGTCGCCATCAGCACGACGTCGACGAGCTCGCGTACATGGAGCGTCTGCGTCGCGACCTGGCGGAGGAGAGCAGGGTGCCCGGCGAGGCCGATGCACTGCTTGAGATGGCCGAAAACTACGGTCGTGAGGCTGCGAAATTCGCCGTGGATAGGACCGTAGATCGCTCGCGACGCGCTCGAAAGAGTCGAGCAATTTCAAGACGATTGATCGGGCGCCCCTTCTGCCACCTCCTAGTCCGACGGTGTCCTGATACGTCTTTTTGTGTCGAAGAAGCGCTTGATCTAAAACGGCTGGGTTCGTTGCTTGCGCTTGGTGGCAGCGCGGGCTCCGGGCAGCGTGCCCACGTGGTCTGGTGCCGCTCTCGGCGCCAGAACGGGCGGCCACTCCATTCCCATGTTCGCAAGCGGCACCAGTTCGGCGCCGAGTGGACATGCCATGGTCGGCGAGAAAGGTCCCGAGCTGGTCAACCTTCCGTGCGCGCGCGCAGGTTTTCAACGCCGCTCAAACGCGGGGAATGCGAGGGGATCAGAGCGGCCCTGCAGTGTTCATGCAGGACGTGAGCTGGGAGTAGCTGCCGAACTTGTGGACTGGCCGCCCCGCCGCTACGATTTGCAGCATGGGAAGGACCAAAAAGCTGATCGATTGCTGCGACTGCGACCACCCGGTGTCAGCGAGTGCGGCGGCCTGTCCAAATTGCGGCTCGAAGGTGCCGTTCGGTCCTCCCATTCTTCACCGCAAAAGGCCCCCGATCTATAACGTCGAGGCGCGCAACGACCGCAACATGGTCGTCTTTGCCGGGACGCTGGGAGGCTTAGGCGCAGCCTATGGATTTGCGACAAGCGCGGGGCCGCTTGGTGCTGCGCTGCTGGTCACGTCGTACGGCATGCTGGGTGTCTTGGTGGGCGTCCCGCTTGCGGCGTTGTTCAACATCACGCGCCGGCTGTGGCGGTAGGGACCCTGGAATATGGGAAGTCTACGTACCGCCTAGCGTCGCTCCCGGCGCTCTGATCCGCAGCCGGGAGCATGGGGCTGGTAAGGAACCGGTGCCATTTCCTCATCCGGGTGACAATCCGGGCCGCTTGGAATTCCGGTAGTCTTACGGAATCCTTATTCGGAACACGGTGTTCTACTGTGAGAACACCGGCGAGATTTAAGTACCAGTTTCTAATTTGCCAGGGATGGCCGCAGTGGGGGCTGGAACCACCCTGCGGCCTTTCGCTTTAGCGAAACCCATTTTTAAGTTGAGCCGTACCGTCTCTGGGGCGAAGCCGGCGGAGAATTTGTGAGCATTCAAATCATTATAGCCGCCATGTTGGAGCGCGAGCTAGCGGCGCGCGGCGTGCAATCGTTGGGACCTTCCGATTGCATGGAGATCGTCGAGAACCTGCTCCGGCGCCTGAAAGATTTGGACCGGGAGTTAGCTGCGCGAGGCGCCAACCTAGCGGTAGTCTCATGGAGAGACGGCCCCGGCTCAGAGGGGCCGGGGACTGGTTAGACAGAGGCCGCTAGGCGAGAGCCTTTTAGATCGTCTTCCGGTGTCCAATGGTCGGCGCGTATTTGTCCGCTCCAGGCTCAAGATGCTGAGGCCAGTCAATTGCCGTGCAAAGCAAACCGCGCCGCTCGATTTCGCGTGCAAGAGCCTCCGCGCGCAGCCTCGCTGGCAATCCGACAAAACGCGTGCCGGCTAGCCTATCTGCTTGCACCTCTTGGCGGATGAACTCGTGCATCCGCAGAATGAACTGGTCAGATAGGCCTTCGAACTCGCTCATGCCAGCCAATCGCGTCAGCCAAAGATATAGGCAACCAAAAAGGTGGCTGGCTGCCAAGCGATGAACCCAATCGCCTCCAGCGAAACAGCTGTGGCCAGGACGGCTACAGCGCTGAAGGTGAGGGGAATGGCGATATCGAAAAAGTTGTGGGGCTCGTCTGCATCTGCAGTTTGAAATGCGGTTCTAGTGGACATTCGAATATTCCTCTGCTCGAGGTCATATCGAATTGGACGCTCTCAGCAAAACGTTCGCTGGAGTTAACCTGACCGCTAAACCTTAACAGCGAAGCTAATTCCTTCAGGAATGTGTCGCGGCACAAACCGATCGACGGCCTTGATCACTGCGTCTTTCAATGCACCAGTCTGCCGCGACTAACCTCAGCAAGCGCAGGGATCAAAACCCGCTGACTGCAAGCTCGAAATACTGTGAACACGACGCAGCCGCCAAAACCAGGCGCAACCTCGTTCGGCTTGTGGTGGTCTGCTTCCGAACGGTGATCTGTCAGTTGCGGTAGAATTTGAGCGAGAGCGTCGATTGGAGTGAAGCCTCGTCTCTGCATGTTACGATCAAGTGCGGCGAGGTCGTGCACCGCACGGTAGAAGGAGAGCGAGGTCCGTTCGAAAAAGCGTCGAAGATCAATACAGTTGACAAGACACCCCTTCCGCCGGTCTATCCGTCGGGTTTACCCGGACAGGTGATCGGTGAATCAGACATCCAATCCGGCTGCACTCGACAAGCTGAAGCTCCGCATTCAGGCGTTGCGGGCCAAGACGATCGCCAATGGCTGCACCGAGGACGAGGCGCTGTCTGCCGCCGCCAAGGTCGCCGAGCTGCTGGATCGCCACGATCTGTCGCTCACCGACGTCGAGCTGCGCGCGTCGCCGTGCGAACGGAGGGTCTACGAGACTTTTCGCAAGAAGCGAATTCCGCTGGACGACTGCATCGGGGCAATCGCTCGTTTCTGCGATTGTCGAGTCTGGCGCGAGAAGAACGCGGCCGGCGAGAACCACTATGTGTTCTTCGGTCTCGGCGCGGACATCGAGGTCGCGCATTATCTGGCCGAGTTGATCGACGGCGCCGTGCGCGCCGAACTCGGCCGCTTCAAGACCTCGGTCGAGTACAGCAGGTTCCGGCACCAGGAGCGGCATCTGGCCAATGCCTCCTTCGCGCTCGGGATGGTGGCGTCCGTCGCGGACAGGCTGATGGCGATCAAGGCCGGTCGCGATCAGGTCAACGAAAGCACCGGCCGCGGGCTGGTGGTTCTCAAGACCTCGGTGGTCGATGCGGAGTTCGACAAGCTCGACCTGAAGATGCGGACCCAGCGCAGCGCGAGCCGGATGGTGTCGATGACCGCCTATGAAGCCGGCGGCGCCGCCGGAGCGTCGCTCGCCATCAATCCCGGGCTTGGCGAGTCGCAGGCGGGGACAGCTTGCAAACGGAGTTGAACGCGTCGGGCGAGGCCGTGCAGCGTCACCGTCATCGCAGTTCAGTCGATGGACTTCTCGAGCTTCTGGGCGGCCCGGAAGTCGTCCATATGCTGCAGGTTCGGCCCGTACGCAGCCTCCTTGGTCAGCAGGTGGTAGATCCGGGCCACGATGGTTTGCAGATGTTTCATGCGTCCGCGCGGCATCGCCCGGGCCTTGCAAAGGGCCCGGACCGCATGCGCTCGGAAATAATCAAAAGCGTCTGACATCGCGGACTCAACGTCGCGCGCAATGATTGGTTCTTGGATTGGTCCTTGGATTGATTCTTGTTCGCGCGTCCCAAAACGCCGCCAGGAACGCTGTCGAATGGGAGAACTTAGCCCGGCACGAAGCTATGGGATGGGCAACGCATGTTCTTCTTTTTCTCGAACCGGCTGGGATGCCTCGGCTCGCTGCTGGTCTCCGGATTGATCACTCTCGCGCTACTTTTTATGTTGGGGATCGTTCGGTTCTAAACGCTCGCGCGTTCAGGAACCTCGCCCTCGCTGGCCTGTTGTTCGCTGGTCCAGCAACGGAGGGCGCCCTTGGAAAGCACGATCATCGGAGAATTCGACACGCGGCGCGGCGCCGAGCTTGCGGTTGAGCATGTCGTGCAGGAATGCGGCGTGCCGCGAAGCGACGTCTTCGTCCAGGCCGTCGGTGGCGCGAACACATCGGGGACACGCCCGGCCGGTCCTGACGCCAAGGCCGCGCCTGCGCCGGAGGGACATCAGAAGCTGGAAGGTCGGATCGAGGTCTCCGTGGACTTTCACGGCGATGCGCCCGAGAAGATTGCAGACGCCTTGAAGGGCGCAGGTGCAAAGACTGTCAGAACCAAGTAGCGGCGAGGGGAGACTGTGGAGCCGGAATCAGCACATACTGAACAGTGTCTCCCGGGTCTGAGTTGGGGAACTCCTTGCGCGTTCAATGCGTTTCAACGCGAACGCAATTTGCGAGGTCTCCCTGCTTCAGAGCTCATCGACCCTGATCCCCGGCGACACCGTCTGGCGGCGCTGCGAGGCGCGGCGTGTGGCGGTTCTGAACGATGCCGCCGCTTATTTCGCGGCCCTGCGGCAGGCCCTGCTGCAGGCGCAGGATCTCGTTTATATCGTCGGGTGGGATATCCATAGTGAGACCAGGCTGGTCGGCGAGTTCGGGCGAGCGGAGGATGGCTTGCCGGAACAGCTCGGCCCATTGCTGCGCGCGCTGGTCCAACGACGTCCCACCTTGCGGATCAACATTCTCGTCTGGGACTTCGTATCGTTCTACGCCTCCGAGAGGGAATGGAATTCCGCGGCCAAGTTTACCCCCGATACAGATGGCCGCGTCCGGTTTCACCTGGATGCCACGCTTCCATTCGGGTCCGCCCAACACCAGAAGATCGTCTGTGTCGACGGCTCACTGGCGTTCGTCGGCGGGCTCGATCTGACGATCAGGCGCTGGGACACCAGTGATCATCGCGCCGCTCACGCCTCGCGCTGTGATCCCCAGGGCAAGCCATATCTGCCGTTTCATGATGTTCAATGCCTGGTGGACGGCGACGCGGCGGCGTGGCTGTTCGAACTCGTGGAGCAACGCTGGCGCGCGGCAGGCCGACAGCCTGATGATCGGCGCGTGCGGAAGGGCATTCGGTGGCCGGAGACGGTGCCGGTGCAGGCCGAGCACTTGCCCGTGGGTATCGCCAGGACCGAGGTCGTCTTTCCCGCAGGTGCTGGCACTCATGAGGTCGAACGCTCGTTGATCGCGGCGATCCGGTCCGCGACGAGCTTCGTGTACATCGAGAACCAGTTCACCAGCGCCACCAAGATCGCGCGCGAATTGGCGGAGCAGATGCTGCGCGTGCCTTCGCTTCGGGTTGTGGTCGTCACGCCGAAACTGCATTCCTCGTGGCTGGAATCCCAGGCCATGCAGAACGGCCGCGGCACCTTCATCGACTGCTTCAGTTCGGCCGGCGTCGCCGATCGCATCCGCTTCGTCTACCCGGTGTCGCGGAATGGGAACACGGAAGCGGCCGTGATGGTGCACAGCAAGCTCATGATCGTCGACGATCGGATCTTGAGGATCGGTTCGGCCAATCTGAACAATCGATCGATGGGCGCCGACAGCGAGTGTGACCTGATCTTTGAAGCCGCCTCAGACGAGCATCGAAATTTCATCGCCTCGGTCCGCCGTCGCCTCATCGGCCATTTCTGCGGTCTCGATGAACAGGTCGTCGCGCAAAACGAGGATCGTCTTTTTGCGCTCCTGGACGACGTCTCTAAGGCCAGCGGGACGAAGGCCCTGCGGGACGTGGAATCCTCGGTGCTGACCAGCACTCTGGCCACAATGGTTCAGCCCGTGGCGGATCCTGAGCGGCCTCTTCATCTGGAGCGGGCGGCATCTCGCATGTGGAACACGAAGACGATCATCGGGATGGTATCGATAGCCGTGGCGCTTTTTGGACTGGCGATGGCCTGGTCATACACGTCCTTGAGCGATTTTGCCGACGCCGGCCGAATGTCGACGTTGCTGTCTGCCTACTCGCAGTCCGTCTGGGGGCCGCCATTCGCGATTGCAGCTTTCGTCGTCGGCGGGTTGGTCGTGTTTCCGGTTCTCGTGCTCATTGCGGCAACTGCTGCCGCACTGGGGCCGTGGCTGGGCTTCGTCACCGCCATGACGGGCGTCGTGCTCAGCGCCTTTGTCCTCTTTGCAATTGGTCGGGCACTCGGCCGCGAACGCCTCCAGCGTTTGCTCGGACGACGTATCGCGCGCATCCAGGAGCGTGTTGTCGGCAAGGGCATTCTGGCTGTCGTCATCATCCGGATGATTCCGATCGCGCCGTTCTCGGTGGTGAATGTCGTGGCTGGCGCGAGCACGCTGCCGCTGCGTGACTTCCTGGTCGGAACGCTGCTCGGCATGACGCCCGGCATTCTCGCCATGGCCGTTTTGGGTGCTCAGATCGCAGATCTCGCCAGGAATGCGTCTTGGCTCAACATATTGCTGCTCGCACTGGCGTTCCTGGGCTGGCTCGCGATCTGCGCAGGCGCGCAATTCGTCGCGACGTGGCTCGCCGGGAGGCGCTGATGCGCTTCATGACATGGAATGTGCATGGCACCTTCAATCTCAATCCGAAATTCGATCTCGAGGGTATCTGTTCCATCATTCGCAAATGGGCTCCCGATGTCGTCGCGCTTCAGGAGGTGGATTCGCGATCCCGATCGGACGATCCGTTTGCGAAGCTGGCGAGTGTCGTCGGCGATCACCGTGTTCACGCCAAGTCGATCGTCACGGCCGATGGCGAATACGGCCAGACGCTCCTGAGCCGCTTCCCATTCTCCGGCCCCCCCGAGATCGTCGACGTATCGTATCGTGAGCGCGAGCCGCGCCGAGCGATCGCCGCGGGACTGCTGACGCCGGTCGGCGATGTCCGTGTGGTGGCCACGCATCTCGGCTTGAGCATCCACGAGCGCCACGCGCAAGCTCGGGCGCTGGTGAGCCTGGTGAAACCTGCAAGGACCGTCGTCCTCGGGGATTTCAACGACTGGTTCTGGATCAAATCGGTGCGGCGCGTGCTCGCGCAGGTCTGCCCGAACCGTACGCGGCTGCGAACTTTCCCGTCGCATCTGCCGCTGCTGCGGCTTGACCGGATTTATGCAACGTCCGACAGCCCGATCGGGAAGGTTTGGACCGACGAAGGGGCGAGGGCCTATTCAGACCATTTACCTGTTATTGCCGACATCGAGATCCCAGCCGAGTCGAACGCACCGTCAGCGCGATAAAAAAGTGCTGTCTGCAGAAGCACTTGGCTACTGTGCATGGGGTTGTTTTCGCACATTTGTACAGTCGGCCCAACGTGCCGCCCGGCGGGACCAAGGGGAACCCTTTCCTGACCTCCGCGTTGTCTGCCCATGACGGAAGACATTTCCTACCGGCGCAAGCCCTTGACCCCCGAACAGCGGCAGGCGCGCGATGCGACACGCCGTATCGAAGCCGAAAAAGCCATGCGCGATCATGAGGCGGCGCAGAAGGCGTTTTATGCCAACAAGGAACGGCTGAGGGCCGAACGGTTGGCACGTGAACAGACGGAAGCGAAGGGCTGACCGCACGCGGTCGCCCCCCTCAAAGATGTCCTTGCCCGCGAGCGCTGTCCTTAGTGCCGGTGAGGGACGCGCGTCACGCTCAACGCCTGCTTCAGCGCCTGAACGGCAGTTGCGAAAGGTCTGCGAGGCGATTGCGCCTCAATCGCTTCGGCTGCGACGCGACAATCGTCAGCGACCTTGAGCAACCCGCTTCGCGCGAGGTCCATGGTGGAGAGGGCTGCCTGCTCCAGGCAGACCCGTTCAAGCCGTCGAAACTCCCGCAGTTCTTTGTTCATGCGTCAGCTCTCGATGTCCCCCGGCCATGCGGCGCTGAGTCTGCTTAATGAACGGTAAACATCCCTGCCTGGCAGAACTGGCTGGCGTGGAGCTGGTCTGTGTCCTGCGCACGCCCGGTCGGCACGCCCAGCGGGCTTGACGGCATTTGGCTTCCGCCGGAAGCTTCACATGATCCTGATTTGAACCGCGGAGACGTTCGCTTCCAGCCAGTCCGATCCCGATCAGCGAAAACGACAATGGAGCTGACCATGACCACGTTCGACAAGCGCGAGCAGGGCTTCGAGGCCAAATTCGTCCACGACGAGGAGCTCATGTTCAAGGCGACGGCCCGGTCCAACAAGCTGCTCGGGCTCTGGGCCGCAACCCAGCTCGGCCTCGGCGGCGATGCCGCAGCCGGCTACGCGACGGCGCTGGTGACGGACCATCTCGAGAACCAGTCGATGGACGAGATCCTCGACAAGGTGGCAGGCGATCTTGCCGCCAAAGGCGTCGCGCGCGACCAGGTCGCAGCCAAGCTTCAGGAATGCATGCACCACGTGTTACAGCAGCTCGAAGCGGATAAGTGAAACAAAGCCGGCCCTCGACGGCTGGGATCGGGAGGCGGGTGGTGGCTTGCGGACTATCCTGCGGAGTATCTTGCAGCAGCCTCGGCAAATGGCCCGGCGTGATCGCGCTCGCTGCTGCGATCCTGGTCGGCTGCAGCGCCGCTGAGGTATCGGCCACGCCGCTGACGCCATTTCGCTACGAGGCGCAGGCGCAGCGTCATTGCCCGCACGACCGGGTGGTCTGGCTCGATTTCAGAAAAGGCATCTACTACGGCAAAGGCCAGAAACGGTACGGCCAGGGTTTTGACGGCAGCTTCGTCTGCCTGAGCGAAGCCCGTGACAGTCTCTATCGGCGCTCGCTGCTTGGACTGCGGTAAGCGTATTTGTCGGGAAGTGCCGGGCTGCTCAGGCGAAGGCCAATGCCACGAGGCTGGAGCACAGCAGGACCAAACCGCCGGCGGTCAATGCCAGGAAGCCGCCGGATACGAGGTCATGGGATACGAGGTCATGGTTGCGCATGGGACACCTGCCGCTCTCGTCTGCGATGCTCGATCGGATCGATTAAAAATGTCCGAACGCGCCGTCTTGAAAGGGTGATGCTTGCCGTCCGCGCGAGTGCCTCAGGCCCTCGTGCGGTAACCTTCAAACGCATGGGCCAGGAAGATCCCCGCGCTTACCAAACCCATTAGTGCCGAAACCGTCTCGATCATCGTCTCATTCCATTCCGCCCTGCACGCGAGAAAACGCGGGCGGCCTTGCACAGTCAAAAGAATTCCAGTGAGCGGCGCGACAATGGGGGTGGAGTGAGGATTTGGCGCAACAGAATGTCCGGCCGTGGCACGGAGCAGGGCGCCCGCGCCCCGTAGTTCAACGGGGCGAACGCATACGCCCCGTTTACCATCCCGGCGTGAACGCTGTGCGCTCCCCATTTCCGCCGTGTTCGGGTTGCGTTATCGTTACCACTTCCGATGCGGTGGTGGGCCGCCTCGGAGCAAAGGACCGGATAGCGCTGCCCCGTAGCCAAAGCGGGTTAGGTACGCCTCCGGCAAAGTGGTATTTGGGGCGAATGGGGATCCGACGTTCAGATTCGGTTTTGCGGGCCGCGCGCGCTGCTGCGGCGGTCGCGACCTGCCTTGCGCTCGCCAATTGCGCGTCCTCCAACAAATTCGCCAGCCGGGTCGATCCGAAATACGGCGTGTCCTCGAGCCCCCGGGTCGTGGCTTTGGGTGATCCGGTCCCGAAGGGCGGCGGCGCCTACCGCGTCGGCAAGCCCTATGTGGTAGGTGGCCGGACCTATGTGCCCGAAGAGGACGTCAACTACCGTGCCGAGGGCATGGCGTCCTGGTACGGCGACGACTTCCACGGCCGCCTGACCGCCAATGGCGAAGTGTTCGACATGGGCTCGCTGACCGCGGCGCATCCGACCCTGCCGATGCCGTCCTATGCGCGGGTGACCAACGTCTCGAACGGCAAGTCGCTGATCGTCCGCGTCAATGACCGCGGGCCCTATCACGGCAACCGGCTCATCGACGTCTCGAACAAGGCCGCCGAACTGCTTGAATTCAAAGGCAATGGCATTGCCAAGGTTCGTGTCGAATATGTCGGCCGGGCGCCGCTGGAAGGCTCCGACGACCGCCAGTTGATGGCCACCTTGCGCACCGGGACCCCGGCGCCGTCACCCTCGATGGTCCGGGTCGCCTCCGCGAGACCCTTCGTGCCGGAGCTGCCGTCGTCGAACCGCGGCGCCATGCGCGGCGAAGTTCCGACGCCGGAGGGACGGCCCTATAATCTCGGCAACACCTCCGCCGACATGGCTTCACTCAGTGCGACCTCGGAAATGTCGGCCTCGAGCCGCAACCGGGGCCGGGCGCTTCAGAACGCCCACGCCGTGTCCTATGACGGGGACGGCCGCTATGCGACCGAGAGCGCACCGTCCGGCGCCTACGCCTCGGACGGCGCTGCCGAGGCCCGGGGCATCCTGAGCGGCCGCGGCCTCTACTGAGCCGCGCTTTCCTTCAGGAAGGTCACCAGCGCCGCATTCACCTCGTCCGGCCGCTCCTGCTGGACCCAATGGCCGGCGCTCTCGATGATCAGCTTTCGCTTCAAATTGGGCAGCACGCGCACGAGCTCGTTGACGCGCTTGGCTCCGATCAGGCCGGTGATGACGGCGTCTTTCGAACCGGCAATGAAGAGCGAGGGCTGGTGGATTTGCGCGTCCTGCCACGGCGCCGTCAGCTCCCAATTGCGATCGAGGTTGCGATACCAGTTCAGCCCGCCGCGAAAACCGGATTTGCGGAAGGTTTCGGTGAAGTAGGCAAGGTCAGTCTCGGTGAGCCAGGCCGGCAAAGGCTCCTCCGGGTTGCCGTGGCCGAGGAATCCCTTGCCCTCCTGCACGAACATGGCCGCAGAGGGATCGGCAAGGCCGCGCCCGCCGAGCACGATGCGCATGGTGCGCGCGACGTCACGCTCGAACTCGGCTTCGGCAACGCCGGGCGCCTGGAAATACTGCCAATAGAAATTGGTGATGCCGCCCTGGCGCAGAAGGTCGAGCGGCTTGCCGCGACCGCGGAACGGCGGCGGCACGCTTAGGCCGGCGACCGCCGTGAAGATGTCCGGCCGGAACAGCGCCGCGTGCCAGGCCACCGGTGCACCCCAGTCGTGGCCGACCACCATGGCCTTGGTCTCGCCAAGCGCCTGCACGAGGCCGACGATATCGCCGACCGTGTCGAAGATCGAATAGGCCGTCGCTTCGGGCGGCGCTGAGCTCTGGCCATAGCCGCGCATGTCGGGGGCGACGACGCGAAACCCGGCCTGCGCCAGCGCCGGGATCTGGTGGCGCCAAGAGTAGGAGAGTTCCGGCCAGCCGTGGCACAGCACCACCAGCGGCCCCTGACCGGCTTCGCGGATGAACAGGTCGATCCCGTTGGCCTTGATCACGCGGGTGGAGGACATCGCTTTTCCGCCTTGTTTCAGGGGTTTGGTCAGAAAATCTGAGGTGCCACGATAGGGGCCGGACGAGAATCGTGCAATCTCGGGACAAGCGGCCACCCCGTGTTGTTCGCACCGGCTCCAACTGTTAGAACGCCGCTCTCAGGGCTTGGCCATGGAATTTCATCTTTCCTCGTTTGCGCGCACCCGGCTCACCGCCGGAGCGCTGGCGCGCGGGCTGATCGCGACGGCTCTGGTGGCGACCATCGGCTGGGGCGGAGCGCTCTACGCGGCCAACCAGAGCGTCCAGGGCGCCAAGAAAACAGATGATTCCGGCTTCGACGGCGACGCCCCGACCGCGATCCTGATCGAGGCCTCCAGCGGCAGCGTGCTGTTCGAGAAGAACGCCGACGAGCTGCGCGCGCCCTCCAGCATGATGAAGCTGATGACTGCGGAGGTCGTCTTCAACGCCATCAAGAAGGGCGACATCAAGCTGACCGACGAATACCGGATCAGCGAGAACGCCTGGCGCAGGGGCGGCGCGCCCTCCGGCGGCTCAACCATGTTCGCCGCGATTAACAGCAAGGTCACAGTCGACGACCTCCTGCACGGGGCGATCATCCAGAGCGGCAACGACGCCTGCATTGCGCTCGCCGAAGCCATGGCGGGCAACGAGCGGATTTTCGCCGCCGACTTCATGACCAAGCGCGCCCGTGAGCTTGGCCTGACGAAATCGACCTTCGGCAATTCCAACGGTCTGCCCGACCCCGCCAACAAGATGACGGTGCGCGAGCTCGGCATCCTTGCCCGGCACATCATTCTCGACTTCCCCGAATTCTACAAACTGTTCGGCGAGAAGGAATACACCTGGAACAAGATCCGCCAGCCCAACCGGAATCCGCTGCTCAATTCCATGGAAGGCGCCGACGGTCTGAAGACCGGCTACACCAAGGAAGGTGGCTACGGCATGGTCGGCTCAGCGGTGCAGAACGGCACGCGGCTGATCGTCGTCATCAACGGGCTGGAAGACCCCGAAGATCGCGCGACCGAAGCCAAGAAGATGCTGGAATGGGGTTTTCGCAATTTCGAGACCCGCACGCTGATCGCGGCCGATCAGCCCGTCGGCTACGCCAAGGTGTTCGGCGGCGAGAGCCGCTCGGTGAAACTGGTGGCCAAGACGCCCGTGAAAGTGATGGTGCACAAGAACGGCAGCGACAAGCTGATCGCGCGCGTCGTCTATAGCGGTCCGGTGCGCGCGCCGGTCGAGGCCGGCCAGAAGGTCGGGCTGGTCAGGGTCTGGCGCAGCGGCAACATCGCGGTGGAGACGCCGGTCTATGCCGCTGACGCGATCGGCACCGGCTCGACCGTGCGCCGTGCGATCGACGGCGCCAGCGAGCTTGTGATCGGCATGTTCCGTGCGGGCGCCGAGAAGCTCTGATCATGAGTGAAAGTGCGGTCAAGTGGCCGTCCGGACGCGGGCGTTTCGTCACCTTTGAAGGCGGCGAGGGCACGGGCAAGTCGACCCAGATCAAGAAGCTCGCTGATCGCCTCAAGGCGGCGAGGATGCGTATCCTCGTCACGCGCGAACCGGGCGGCTCGCCGGGCGCCGAGATCATGCGGCATCTGGTGCTGTCAGGCATGGGCAAGCTGCTCGGACCCGAAGCCGAGACGCTGCTGTTCGCGGCGGCCCGCGATGACCATGTCCGCACCCTGATCCAGCCCGCGCTCAACCAGGGCACCTGGGTGCTGTGCGACCGCTTCGCCGACTCGACGCGGGCCTATCAGGGCAGCCTCGGCCAGGTGCCGGCGGCGCTGATCAACGCGATGCAGCGGGTCACGATCGGCGATCTCAAGCCGGACCTCACCATCATCCTCGACCTGCCGGTCGAGATCGGCTTGCAGCGCGCGGCCGCACGCCGCGGCAGCGGCACGCCAGACAGGTTCGAGGCCGAGAAGCTCGGTTTCCACCAGGGCCTGCGCGAGGCCTATCGCAAGATCGCGGCGGACGATCCCGCGCGTTGCGTGCTGATCGACGCCAATTCCGATCCCGACACGGTTGCCGGACGCATCTGGACTGCGCTGCGTGATCGCCTGCTTCCGACGCCGGCATCGGTGGTGTCCATATGAGCCCGCGTCAGACCGAGCGCGAAACTGCCATGTCTCATCCGCGCGAGACGGGCGTTCTGTTCGGCCATCGCGAGGCCGAGACCGCGCTGCTCGCCGCCTATCGCAGTGGGCGCATCCCGCATGCCTGGCTGATTGGCGGGCCGCAAGGCATCGGCAAGGCGACGCTGGCATATCGGATGGCGCGCTTCGTGCTCGCTCACAGCCAGCCGCTGGCACCCTCGGTGCAGCGCGCCGAAGACCTCGCCATCAATCCTGATGACGCCGTGGCGCGGCAGGTTGCGGCGAGCTCGCATGGTGGCCTGCTGACGCTGGAGCGCACCGCCAACGACCGCGGCGTCATCCGCACCGTCATCACCGTGGACGAGACGCGCGAGACGATCGGCTTCTTCGGCTCGACCGCAGCGGCCGAAGGCTGGCGCGTCTGCATCGTCGACACTGTCGACGAGCTCAATCCGAATGCCGCCAACGCGCTGCTGAAAATTCTCGAGGAACCACCGCAGCAATCGCTGTTCCTGCTGGTGAGCCACGCGCCGGCGCGCGTGCTCGCCACGATTCAGTCGCGCTGCCGCAAGCTGCGCCTGCGCGCGCTCGCAACCGACGACGTGATTGCTGCAGCCGCAACCGCCGCCGATCTCGACCCGAACGATCCGGCGTTGCGCGAGGCGGCGGAGGCGTCCGAGGGCAGCGTCGCGCGGGCGCTGACGCTGCTCGGCGGTGACGCCCTGAAGCTCCAGCAGCGCACGGCCGCGCTGCTGGCGCGACTGCCGCAGGTCGATCCGCGCGAATTGCATACGCTCGGCGAATCGCTCGGCACCAGTGACCGCGTTGCGCTTGCCGCCTTCATCGACGGCATCGATCGCTGGATCGCGGAACGCCTGCACACCGACGAGGCCGACGCCAACCAGAACCTGCCGCGCCTTGCGCGCCTAGCTGAGGTATGGGAAAAGATCGTCCGCGCCGCGCGCGACACCGAAACCTACAATCTGGAGCGGAAGCCCTTGGTTTTCTCGGTGTTTGGCTGGCTGGCGGACGCAACACGCTAGAGCATGATCCGGAAAAGTGTGCAGCGGTTTTCCCGATGGGATCATGCTCAAGACAATAAACTAACGCAGGTTCGTTTCCAAATTTCGAGAAGCCGGTAAAGGAATTCGTCGTGGCAGCGCGAGCTAAGAAAACCGCCAAGGGCAAGAGCAGCAAGAAGAAGGCTGCCACAAAAGCCGTCAAGAAAGCCACGAAGAAGGCCGTGAAGGCGCGCGCGCGCAAAGCTCCCAAGAGCGTCAAGAAAGCCACGAAGACCAAAAAGACGGCTGCCAAAAAAACCGGGAAGAAGAGCACCGCGAAGACGGCAAAGAAGGCAGCGAAGAAGCAGGTCGTTGCCAAGAAGACGGTGAAGACAGCGACCAAAAAGCCAGCCAAGGCTTCGGCGAAGAACGAGACTTCGGCAAAAAACAAGGCTACGGCGAAGAACAAGACCCCGGCGAAGAAGATAGCCAAGACGGCGAGGGTGGCTGCGCCTGCCGTGACCACCACACTAGCTCCTGTCGCCACGCCGCCGAAGGCTGTGAAGCCCAATGCATCGAAGCCCAAGGCCCCGCGCGCACCGAAGTCCGTCGCAGCGCCGCAGGCCACCACGCCCGTGGCCGTGCCCGCGCGGGACAACGTCTTCTACATCACGACCGCGATCGCCTATCCCAATGGCAGTCCTCACATCGGCCACGCCTATGAGGCGATCGCGACCGATACGTTGGCGCGTTTCGCGCGACTCGACGGCAAGGATGTGTTCTTCCTGACCGGCACCGACGAGCACGGCCAGAAGATGGTTCAGACCGCGGCCAGCGAAAAAATGTCCGTCTCGGAGCTCGCGGCCCGCAATGCCGGCCGTTTCAAGCAAATGGACGAGCGCCTCAACGTGTCGTTCGACCGTTTCATCCGCACCACCGAGGAGCAGCATCACCGCTCCAGCCAGGAGATCTGGCGGCGCATGGAAGCGAACGGCGACATCTATGCCGACATCTATGCCGGCTGGTATTCCGTGCGCGACGAAGCCTATTACGCCGAGGACGAGACGCGCCTGAACGACGACGGCGTGCGGCTCGGACCGCAGGGCACGCCGGTCGAATGGGTCGAGGAGAAGAGCTACTTCTTCCGCCTGTCGGCCTATCAGGACAGGCTGCTCAAGCTGTACGAGACGCAGCCCAATTTCATCGGCCCCGACTCCCGCAAGAACGAGGTGGTGAGCTTCGTCCGAGGCGGCCTGCGCGATCTTTCGATTTCGCGCACGACGTTCGACTGGGGCGTCAAGGTGCCCGGGGACGAAGAGCACGTGATGTATGTCTGGGTCGACGCGCTCACCAACTACATCACCGGCGTCGGCTTCCCCGACGAGAGCGACAACAACTGGCGTTATTGGCCTGCCGACGTGCACATCATCGGCAAGGACATCATCCGCTTCCATGCGGTGTACTGGCCGGCTTTCCTGCTGTCGGCCGGGATCCCGCTACCGAAGCGGGTCTATGCCCATGGCTTCCTGTTCAGCAGGGGCGAGAAGATGTCGAAGTCGGTCGGCAACGTGGTCGATCCCTTCAACCTCGCCGACCAATACGGCGTCGACCAGATGCGCTATTTCTTTCTGCGCGAGGTCCCGTTCGGCCAGGACGGCAACTATAATCACGAGGCCATCGTCGCGCGCATCAATGCCGATCTCGCCAACGATCTCGGCAATCTCGCGCAACGCTCGCTGTCGATGATCGCCAAGCAGCTCGGCGGCGTGCTCCCGGAGCCCGGCGAATTCAGCGACAACGACAAGGCGATCCTGTCGCAAGCTGACGGCATGCTCGCGGCGTCTCGCGAAGCGATGGCGACGCAGCAAATCCATCACTGGCTCAACGCCGTGTGGGCTGTGGTCGCGGAAGCCAACCGTTATTTCGCGGGCGAAGCGCCGTGGGCGCTCGCCAAGACCGATCCTGTCAGGCAGAGGACGGTGCTCTACGTCACCGCCGAAGTCGTGCGCCAGATCGCGATCCTGGCCCAGCCTGCGATGCCGACGGCCTCGGGATTGCTGCTGGACAGCCTCGGGATCCCCGAAGGGGAGCGCAGCTTCGCCGCGCTCGGCGGCGCAACGCGCATCGCGCCCGGTACGACGCTGCCGGCGCCGACGCCCGCTTTCCCGCGCTACATCGAGCCGGCGGCGTAAGGCGCTCGCACCATGCTGGTCGACAGCCACTGCCACCTGGATTTTCCGGACTTTGCGGAGGATCTCGACGGGATCGTGTCGCGGGCGCGAGCGGCCGGCATCGGCCGCATGGTCACGATTTCGACGCGGGTGAAAAGGCTGAACCAGCTCTTGGCCATCGCCGAGCGCTACGACGACGTCTATTGCTCGGTCGGCACCCATCCGCATAACGCGGATGAGGAAGACGGCATCGCACCGGACGAGCTGATCGCGCTGACGCAGCATCCCAAGGTCGTCGCGCTCGGCGAAGCCGGGCTCGATTATTTCTACGACAACGGCTCGCCGGAGGCGCAGGCGAGGGGCTTTCGCGCCCACATCGCCGCCGCCCGCCTCACCGGCTTGCCGCTGGTGATCCACACCCGCGAGGCGGACCAGGATTGCGGCCGCATCCTTGAAGAGGAAGCCGCCAAAGGATCGTTTCGCGCCGTGTTGCATTGTTACACCGGCGGGCGCGAGCTGGCGCTGAAGGCGGTCTCGCTCGGGCTCTATATCGGCTTCACGGGCATCCTGACCTTCAAGAAGTCCGAGGCCCTGCGCGCGCTTGCGGCCGAACTGCCGTCCGACCGTATTTTGGTTGAAACAGACTCGCCCTACCTTGCGCCGGGCAAGTTCCGGGGCAAGCGCAACGAACCGGCCTATGTGGTCGAGGTCGCAAAAGTGCTCGCCGAAACACGCGGCGTGTCGTTTGACGAGATCTCGCGCCAGACAAGCGAAAACTTCTTTCGCCTGTTCTCCAGGGTGAAAGCTTAGAACTGGGAGCCGCATGACGCTGACGCTGACGATCCTGGGCTGCGGCTCCTCCGCCGGCGTGCCGCGCCCGGCACTCGGCTGGGGTGCCTGCGATCCCAACAATCCCAAGAACCGCCGTCGCCGCTGTTCGCTGCTGGTCGAGCAGACATCGGGCGAGGGCACCACGCGTATCGTGATCGACACCTCGCCGGACCTGCGCGAGCAATTGCTCTCGACCAATGTCGACCACATCGATGCAGTATTCCTGACCCACGAGCACGCCGATCAGACCCACGGCATGGACGATCTGCGTTCGGTCGTGATGCACATGCGCCGGCGGATTCCGACCTATCTCAATCAGTCGACTGCGAACGACATCATGTCGCGGTTTTCCTATTGCTTCGTCTCGCCGGCGGGCAGCGACTACCCGCCGATCCTGACGGCGCAGTCGATCGAGGCCGGTGAAAGCCAGACCATCCAGGGAAAGGGCGGCGCGGTGACGATGACCGCCTTCCTGGTGCAGCACGGCAACATTCCCGCGCTAGGCTATCGCATCGGCGATGCCGCCTACACACCCGATCTCAACGACATCCCGCGCGAGAGCTGGGGCGCCCTGGAAAATCTGGATCTCTGGATCGTCGATGGCCTGCGCTACACCAGCCATGTCAGCCATTTCAGCATCAACGACGCGTTGTCCTGGATCGAGCGCTTCAAGCCGAAGCGCGCCGTCATCACCAACATGACGGCCGACGTCGATTATGAGGTGATCCGGCAGTCGCTGCCGGCGGGCGTGGTGCCCGCGTATGACGGGCTGCGGCTGGAGACCCGCTGAACCTGCGGTGGAAATTCCGGCGAGAGCCGGCATACTCCTTGCTTGCGCTGGGCCCATCATGTTGATCTAACGTCTGAAAGACAGGCGCTGGGGCAGGGGCGATATTCATGCAGGACCGGCGCGCGACGTGCGATCGCCGGGACCGTCTGAATCGCCTCGTGTGAGGATGGGGATCGCGTTGGCAGGGGACGATGTCACGAGCCGGGGACCGGTGCGACGCGCGCTGGATCTCCTTTATCTCGGTGCGGGTTACGCCGCCGGTGCCTTCATGGTTGCGATCTTTGCAATCATGATGATCATGTCGATCGGGCGCCAGTTTGCGGTCAACATTCCCGCCGGCGATGATTTCGCCTCCTGGTGCATGGCCGCGATGGCATTCCTCGGCCTCGCTCACACCTTTAAGCGCGGCGAGATGATCCGCGTCGGCCTGCTGCTGGAGCGTCTGCATGGGCGCTCCAAACAGGTTGCGGAGGTCGTGGCCCTCGGTATTGCCGCCGCTTTCATTCTCTATTTCACCCGGCATGCCGTGCAGATGACCTACGATTCCTGGCGCTTCAACGACGTGGCGCAGGGCGTCGTCGCGCTTCCGCTCTGGATTCCGCAGCTCGGGTTTTCCGGCGGACTCGTGATCCTGTCGATCGCGCTCATTGATGAAATGGTCAGTGTCATCAGCGGCAACCGGCCGAGCTACGAGAAGGGCTCGCCGAACGAGACCCCGGACGAATTCATCGAGCGGATCTCACAAGGCGGCGGAGGTTGACGATGGCCAATCTCGGCATGATCGAACTGTCGTTTATTCTGCTCGGCGTCATGATCGTGCTGCTGGGAAGTGGCATCTGGATCGCGGTTTCGCTGGGGCTCGTCGGCTTCGTGGCGATGGCGCTGACCACCAGCCTGCCGCTCGGCTCGGTGCTTGCGACCACGACATGGAGCGCAAGCTCGTCATGGACGCTGGCGGCGCTGCCGCTCTTCATCTGGATGGGCGAGATTCTCTTCCGCACCAAATTGTCCGAGGAAATGTTCCGGGGCCTGTCGCCCTGGGTGCAGTGGCTCCCGGGGCGTCTCACTCATGTCAACGTGATCGGCTGCGGCATCTTCGCGGCGGTGTCGGGCTCGTCGGCGGCGACCTGTGCGACGATCGGCAAGATCGCGCTGCCTGAACTGGACAAGCGGGGCTACGATAAGGGCTTGAGCCTGGGCTCGCTCGCGGGCTCCGGCACGCTCGGACTGCTGATCCCTCCGTCGATCCCGATGGTGGTCTATGCGGTCACCGCGAACGTCTCCGTGCTTCAGGTGTTCCTCGGCGGCTTCCTGCCCGGCGTGCTCGTGATGGTGCTCTATTCCGGCTACATCATCATCTGGTCGCTGCTCAATCCGAAGAAGATTCCGCCGCGCGATCCTCCGATGCCGTTTCGCCGGAAGCTGCAAGAATCCGCCAAGCTCGCCCCATGCCTGCTTCTGATCCTGGCGGTCTTCCTCTCGCTCGTGCTCGGGTTTGCGACCGCAACCGAATGCGCAGCCTGGGGCGTTTCGGGCGCGCTGCTGCTGGCGTGGTGGAGCCGCACGCTCACACGCAAGAACTTCCTCGAAAGCATCATGAGCGCGACGCGCCTGACCTGCATGATCATGCTGATCCTGGCAGGCGCTGCCTACACGACCGCAGCGATGGCCTATACGGGAATTCCGGCGGCACTCGCCACCTGGGTCCAGGGCCAGCAGCTCACCCCGGGCATGCTCGCGCTGTATCTGAGCATCATGTATATCATCCTGGGATGCCTGATCGACGGCATCTCGATGATCGTCCTGACCGCCGTGATCGTGCTGCCGATGGTCAAGCAGGCCGGCCTGGACCTGGTCTGGTTCGGCGTCTATCTCATCATCCACGTCGAGATGGCGCAGATCACGCCGCCGGTCGGTTTCAATCTGTTCGTGCTCCAGAACATGAGCGGCCGCGATACCTTGACCGTCGCGCGGGCGGCGTTCCCGTTCTTCGTCCTGCTGCTCGCGGCCGTGTTCATCATCACGGAATATCCGCAGATCGTGATGTTCTTGCCCAAGCTCGCTTTCCCGGACTGAGCGTACCGTTTTGAAATTGACTGTGAGGAGAAGCCCCATGATCTCTCGTTTAATCCGCGCATCCCTGATCGCCGGCGCCGTGCTGGCTGCGACACCCGCTTTGGCTCAGACCAAATGGAATCTGCCGGCGGCATATCCGGCCGACAATCCGCACTCCGAGAATCTCGTCGCGTTCGCCAAGGACGTCGAAGCCGCGACATCAGGCAAGCTCCAGATCACGGTTCATCCCGGCGCCTCGCTGTTCAAGGCGCCCGACATCAAGCGCGCGGTGATGACCGGGCAGGCGCAGATGGGCGAAGTCTTGCTGTCGATCCACGAGAACGAGGATCCGGTATTCGGGGTCGACGTCGTGCCGTTTCTGGCGACCAGCTTTCCGGACGCCATGAAGCTGTATCAGGCGTCGAAGCCGTTGATTGCCAAGAAGCTCGATGCGCAGGGGCTCAAGCTACTGTTCGTCGTGCCGTGGGCACCGCAGGGCGTCTATGTCAACAAGCCGCTTGCAACGATCGAAGACATGAAGGGCCTGAAATGGCGGGCCTATAATGTTGGTACTGCGCGCATGGGCGAACTGGTCGGCGCGCAGTCGGTCACCATCCAGGCCGCCGAGTTGCCGCAGGCGCTTGCCACCGGCGTCGTGAACTCCTTCATGTCGTCAGGCGGCACGGGCTACGATGCGAAGGCATGGGAGTCGCTGAAGTACTTCTATGACGTGCAAGCCTGGATCCCGAAGGACTACACCTTCGTCAACAAGGCGGCGTTCGAGGCGCTCGACAAGCCGACCCAGGAGGCCATCCTCAAAGCCGCCGCGACCGCGGAAACCCGCGGCTGGAAGGCCTGGCAGGACAAAAGCACCTGGTACATCGATCAGCTCAAGGCCAAAGGCATGACGGTCGAGCCGCCGAGCCCGGCCCTAAAGGCGGGCTTCCAGAAGATCGGCGAACAGCTCACCGCCGACTGGCTCAAGAAGGCGGGAGCCGACGGCCAGGCTCTGGTTGACGCCTATAAGAAGATGTGAGGGCGGCAATACCTTCCGTTCGCCTTCGCGAGGCGGGCGGAAGGTCTCTCCCGTATCAGCGGCAATTGACCACCAGGCAGGATCACGAGGCGTAACGCAGCACGGCCTTGCCGGTGGGAGCGCACGGAGCGCCGAGCCGAAAGCCTCGCGCCGGCGACACGGCTGCTGCGTTTCAGAACATGGTCATCCGGGATTAAGCTTTGCGGACCAGTCGCCAGCGTCCTGGCGTGGCACCCGTTGCCGCCGAGAACACTCTGGTAAAATGACTTTGGTCCGCGAAGCCGCATTTGACGGCAATTTCCGTGAGCGACAGCGGCGAGCTTGCCAGCAGGCTCTTGCTTTGCTCGATCCGCTGATTGATCAACCATCGATGCGGCGGTGTTCCTGTGCTGACTCTGAAAGCGCGGGCGAAGTGGGCGGCTGACACGCCACACTCAGCGGCAATTCGGGCCAACGCGATCTCGCCATCGAGATTTGCGCGAAGGAGCGCCTTCGCCGTCCGCAGTTGCCATGGCGCCAATCCGCTGCGGTGAGAGCGATTGCGAGGTTGGCCGATGGCATAGGTCTTGAGAAAATGAGTGTTGAGCGCCATCGCGACGTGGCCCACGAAAAGCTCGTTGGCCTCATGCGGTCTTTCGAGCGCCGGCAGAAGGCAAGCACCCAAATGAGCCATGACTGGATCCATGAAGTTCGCGCCCGCGCCAACGTCATATTCAACGCGACCAAGATCAAGCTGGTTCGCCAATTCATTTAGCGTGCCGTGCGGCAGATACAGGTAGAGAAAGTCAAAGGGATCGCGGAAATGAACGACCGTTTCACATCGCAGATCGTAGATGCTGGTCTCGTCCTTCAAGGCGCCCTTGGGTGCGTATCGACCATCCAGCCACGACTCGGCTCTCTGATGCTGCAGCCGAAGGCAGAGTGCGAGGGCCTCGTCCGGAGGCGACGGCAGCGTCGGATCGCCGACCGGTCCGGAATATGCCATCCGCACCGCGGCGAACGTTCCCTTTTGGAGCGACTTGACGAGGCTCGAGCTCGGCTCGCTGATCATTGGAAATAGCTGCGCAAGCCGGTCGCCGTAGAGGCCATCATCGCTCATGATGTGTCTCCACTGCGCGGCCGATCACGACCGACCCACTCTGCGTTCGGTTTTGAGGCCCTTGCCTGATTCCTTCCAGGCCGGTTTCGATCAATCGCGGCTCAGGACGTTCAAGCACCTTGGGTCGGATGACCTTAGATGGAGGCAACACTTCAGCTTTCACGTTGGTTGCCTCCGGGAGCATTGATGTATTTTAAGACGATCAAACCGCACGTCATGTCAGGGTCAGCACAGACCAATCTGTCTTTCCTGGAAGATATCGTCCGCGCGGCCCGTTCTCGGTTCGCTGCGCTTGTGGACAAACTCGCCGGATTGCAGGCCAGGCAATCATCGAAGCCCTCGATCGAGCGGAGTTCACATGACGACAATCCGGGCAGCCGCGCGCTCGGTCTGGCGACCGTGACCGATGATCTGCTCGCGATCGTCACCGTGATGGATCGGATGGCAGGCGAGCTCCTGCTGGAATCCGAGCAATTATGGGCCTCGGTCGGATTTGTTTCCGGGAACGTCCACAAGATCGCCTTTGGACGATGGCGTTTGCTCGGTAGCCGGAAGCGGAACGACCTGTTCGCCGCCGCGGTCGACGACAGGCTCAGGCGCACGCCGCGCTTGGTGATCTCGCTGCTGGAGGTTGCTACCATCCTGGAGGAAGCGGTTGCAGACCTGCATCCAGTCCAGACCGGGGAAGGGGCTCGCAGCAGGTAACGATATCGCCACCGATCATCGCGACGTCGTATCTGGCTAGCATGCGCGTTCGACCGAACGCGCATGCCAACAATATTGCGCGGCCGCCGCCCACATGGCGGTGGACCCGCAACTTCGAACGTCATTCGCCCGCCCCGACAATGACGGAAACCGGCCTTTGCTCCTTCGAGAGGGCTCGGTAGATCAATCCGCCGGCAGTGGCCCCGATGAGCCATCCCCAGTCGCCGACGTTGAAGATCAGCCCATAAGCACCTGCCAGCGAGAGTCCGATCGACAGAGTGCCGGATACCGCAAGTGCAATCAGCGCCTTGTAGTTCCAGCCGCCGTCGTAATGAAATTCACCGGCTGGTGACATCGTATAGAGGTCCTCCAGCACGACGATCTGCTTTTTCACGAGATAGTAGTCGGCGATCATGATGCCGAACATGGGCCCGAGCGCGGAGCCGAAGATGCTGACGAACAGCGTGATGGCCGATGGGCTGGCCACGAACAGCCAGGGGCAGACGAGGACCGACAGGATCGACGTGATCAGGCCTCCCAGCCTGAAATTGATGCGCTGCGGATTCAGGTTGGAGATATCGTAAGCCGGCGATACGAAGTTCGCGACGATGTTGATGCCCATCGTCGCGACGATGAACGTGATCGATCCGATAATGACGACGAACGGATTGCCGATCTTCTCCACGATCAGCACTGGATCCATGATCGCCTCCCCAAACACCTTCAGCGTACCGGCCGTCACGATCACCGTAATGATCGAGAAGACCAGGAAGTTGACGGGAAGCCCGAGCAGATTGCCCGTTTTCATGGCTCGCTCATCCTTGCCGAACCGGGCGAAGTCGCCAAAATTGAGCAGGAGCGCCGAGAAGTAGGCCACGATCAGCATCGCGGCATTCGCCATCACGCCGATCGTCGCCGCGGTTGTGGCGGCCGGCGGGCTGAGTTGAAGAGACAGGCTCGAGAAACCGGCCTGCCATAACATCCAGATCGCCAACGCGAACATGACGACGTAGACTACGGGTCCGCAGAAATCGATGAAGCGGCGGATGCGCTCCATCCCGCTCAGGAAGATGAGAAGTTGGAACAGCCACATGAAAAGGAAGCTGAACCATGCGAGCGTCGACAGGCCGGCGATGCTGTTGTGGGTGAGATCGGCGGCCGAGGGCATCAGAGTCACGATCAGGACTTGCACCGCCTTCGAGGCGAAGTAGGTCTGCACGCCGTACCAGACAATGCCGACGACGCCCCGCACCATGGCGGCGAGATTGGCGCCCATCACCCCGAACGAGATGCGGGCCACCACCGGGAACGGAATGCCGTAGCGTAGCGAGGGCCGTCCGATCAGGTTCATCAGGAAGTAGACCGCCGTGATACCAACCAACATGGAGATCAGCACCTGCCAGCCTGTCAGGCCGAGAAAGAACAGGCTCGCCGCGAAGGTGTAGCCGCCCACGGAATGGACGTCCGACATCCACATCGCAAACAGGCTGAAGACACCCCAGGTTCGGCCCTCAGGCGCGGTTGGAGGTCGTGATTGTAAAGCTTTGGGTGGGCGCCGGTGATGATCAGCGTGGGAACGTCGCCGCTGTTGGATGACATGTCCTCTACCTCGGATTTGCTGGCGCAGGGCAACGGCGTTGGAGGCCGCGGTCCCTGCGATTGGTGCTCGCACTTTGCGGTAGGTCGGGTCGAAGCAAGCGACATGCCATTTTATAACGATCGATAAAATGATTTTACGATCGATAAAATCATTTTACAAACACGAATTTTCGATCCGGCGTTGACTATCGGCGCAAAGTGCATCGCTGCGACCGGACATCAGTGCAGTTCTGGCTAGGATGTCCTGCGCGTGAGCGAAATGGCGGAGATGAGGAAAATAGGTGCGCTGGCTAAAAACGAGCCGCCGAACAACAGGCTAGGCGCCAGCTTCGGCAGGGCCTGAAAGGCCAAGTCCGCCGAGAACGAGCTGGACGATCGTCGCCTTGGCCGCGGTGTAGTCGGCCTCTTCGAGCTGTCTCTTGCCCTTCATGATGGTCATCTGGCTGGAATAATCCGCATAGGCCTGGGTCATCGCCCAGATGCAGAAGAAAAGATCGACAGCGCTGATCGGCCGAATCGCCCCGCTCGCGGTCCATTGGTCGAGCGTCTTGACCTTGTCGAGCAGCAACGGGGTCGAGACTTTTTCGATGAAGCTGCCGATGAATTGAGCGCCGCTGATGATTTCGTTGGCATAGATGCGCGACAGATGCGGGTGATCTCGCGAGAAATCGACCTTCCTGCTGATGTAGCGCACCAGGATGGTCTCGACATCGGACGTCATGTCGAGACTGTCCATGTCTCGTGCCCACATGTTCATCGCACGTTCCAGCACCGCGCGGTACAGATCCTCCTTGTCTTCGAAATAATAGTAAATGTGGGGTTTCGCGATTGATGCCTTTTTAGCGATCAGTGCCGTCGTCGCTCCGCGAAAGCCGAAATGCCCAAAGACGAACTCTGCCGCATCGAGGATTTTTCCTTCGACGTCCGGGCCCGGCGCTGCCTTGCGGCCGCCTTTTGGCGCCCGGCGGATGCGAAAGTGCTTCAACTTGTCGGCGGGCATGGCTGCCATAGAGCCTCGATAGGGAGCTTTGCCTTCACCAGCGAAGGCTGAGCGGGATGGGTCGCCGGATTGCTGTCGGCGATTCCGGCTGGACGTTGCCTTGCCCGTCCAGCTTTATCAAGCAATTAGGAAGGCAGGGACGTCTCAATGCGTTGGCAGACCCAAGGCATCGGCTCAGGCCGAGATCGCCTTCGCCGATCCCGCTTCGTTGCGCAGCAGGAATTTCTGGATCTTTCCCGTCGACGTTTTCGGGATCGGCCCGAACACGACGGCCTTCGGCGTCTTGAAGCCGCTCATGTGCGAGCGGCAGAAGGCGATGATGTCGGCTTCGCTCGCGCTCGCGCCGTCCTTCAGCTCAACGAAGGCGCAGGGCACTTCGCCCCATTTCGGATCGGGCTTTGCGACCACGGCGGCGAACAGCACGGCCGGGTGCTTGTAGAGGACGTCCTCGACCTCGACCGAGGAAATGTTCTCGCCACCGGAGATGATGATGTCCTTGGAGCGATCCTTGATGATGACGTAACCATGCGCGTCGAGCACGCCGAGATCGCCGGTGTGAAACCAGCCGCCTTCGAAGGCTTCCTTCGTCGCCTTGTCGTTCTTGAGATAGCCCTTCATCACGATGTTGCCGCGGAACATGACCTCGCCGATGGTCTCGCCGTCGCGCGGCACCTGCATCATGGTCTGCGGATCGATGACGGTGACGGCTTCCTCGAGCGGGTAGGGCACGCCCTGCCGCCGCTTCAGGCTGGCGCGCTCGGCTGCGGGCAGATCATCCCAGCCAGGCTGTTCGGCGCAGACGGAAGCGGGGCCGTAGACCTCGGTCAGGCCGTAAACGTGCGTCAGCTTGATCCCGATGCTCTCGGCGCCTTCCAGCACCGCGACCGGCGGGGCGGCACCGGCGATCAGGCCGACGACGCGGCGCGTGGCATCACCCTTCGGTGCGTCGGGCGCGTTGATCAGCGTGTTGTAGACGATCGGCGCGCCGCACATGTGGGTGACGCCGTGCTGCTTGATCAGCTCGAAGATCTTGGTCGGCTCGACCTTGCGCAGGCAGACATTGATGCCGGCGGCGGCCGCAATGGTCCAGGGGAAGCACCAGCCGTTGCAGTGGAACATCGGCAGCGTCCAGAGATAGACCGGATGCTGGCCGAGTTGGCCTGCGAGAATATTGCTGACGGCATTCAGATAGGCGCCGCGATGATGGGTGACGACGCCCTTGGGATTCCCCGTGGTGCCCGAGGTATAGCTCAGCGCGATCGCGTCCCATTCGTCGCCCGGCAGGATCGCCGCGAAATCAGGATCGCCTTGCGCGAGCGCGGTCTCGTACTCGATCTCGCCGATGCGCCGGCCGCCCTTGAAGGCGTCGTCGTCGACGTCGATCACGAACGGTTTTGGGCCACTCATCTGCGCGAGCGCGTCGGTGATGACGCCGGAAAACTCGGGATCGACCAGAATGATCTTCGCGCCGCCATGGTCGAGCTGAAATGCGATCGAAGGCGCATCGAGCCGGATGTTCAGGGCGTTGAGCACCGCACCTGTCATGGGGACGGCGAAATGCACCTCGTTCATCGCCGGAATGTTCGGCAGCATCGCCGCGACGGTGTCGCCGACGCCGATGCCCTTGCCGGCAAGATATGAGGCAAAGCGCTTGCAGCGCTCATGGGTCTCGCGCCAGGTGAAGCTGCGCCCCTCGTAGACCGTGCTAACGTGATCGGGATAGACTGCGGCGCTGCGCGCAAGGAAGCTCAACGGGCTCAGCGGCACGTAGTTGGCGGGCGTCTTCTCGAGGCCGATATTGTATTGGTTCTGCCGCTCGCTCATCGACACCTCCCTTACGCGCCGGCCTACAGGAATCCGATCGAGATCCACGGAAAGACGGCGACGACGATCAATCCTACCAGCAGCGCCAGCAGATAGCCCCAGATCGGCCTGATGCCTTCGGCCGGATCGACGCGTCCGATGGCGCAGGCGGCATAATAGCCGACCCCGAAGGGTGGGGCGAATAGCCCGATACCCATCGCGAGAATGATCACCATGGCATAGTGCACCTCGTGCACGCCGACCGCACGCGCGATCGGAAACAACAGCGGCCCGAACAGCACGATCGCCGGAATGCCCTCCAGCACGCTGCCGAGGACGGTGAAGGCCAGGATCGAGACGGCGATGAAGGTCGCCGCGCCGCCCGGCAATCCGGTCATGGCGGACGCCAGTGAGCGCGAGAAGCCTGATTGCGTCAGGCCCCAGGCCATGCCGGTGGCCGTGCCGATGATCAGCAGGATCGCGCCCGACAGCGCAGCGGTCTCGACCAGCATCGGGAACAGCCGCCGCCAGTCGAAGCGGCGGTAGACGAGGAGGCCGACCAGGGCGCCATAGACGATGCCGATGGTGGAGACTTCGGTGGCGGTCGCGATGCCTTCGACCACGGCGTAGCGGATCACGAAGGGCAGCGCGAGCGCGGGCAGGGCGATGACGAAGGTCTTGCCGATCTCGCCGCCTGTGGCGCGTCGGACATGGCTCATGTCCTCGTGGCGGTAGCGCCACCACACCAGCATGCACAGCGTGATCGCGAGCACCACGCCGGGCAGGAGGCCGCCGGTGAACAGCGCGGCGATCGAGACGCCGGTGACCGATCCGATCGTGATCAGCACGAGGCTCGGCGGAATGGTTTCGGTCTGCGCGCCGGTGGCCGCAAGAAGCGCGACGAGATCGCCGGGCTTGGCGCCGCGCTGCTTCATCTCCGGGAACAGCACGGGCGCGACCGCCGCCATGTCGGCCGCCTTGGCGCCTGAGATGCCGGAGACCAGGTACATGGCGCCGACAAGAACGTAATGCAGCCCGCCGCGGACATGGCCGAGCAGGCTCGCCAGGAACGCCACCATGGCCCGTGCCATGCCGGTCATTTCAATCAGGAGCCCCAAAAATACGAACAGCGGCACCGAGAGCAAAATGAGATGGCTCATGCCCTCGTCCATCCGTCCGACCAGCACCATGACCGGCGTGCGCGTGGTCAGTGCCAGATAGCCGAAGATGGCGAGCCCGAAGCCGAACGCGATGGGAACGCCGGCAAAGACGCAGAAGCCGGCGACGCCCACGAAGAAGATGACGAGGTTGAGGTTGCCAAGCGGCCGCAGATATGGCTGCGCCAGCCAGAACAAGCCGACGACGACGGCAACGGACACCACGGCCGTCAGCATCATGCGGTAATCGGCTGCGCGCAGCAGCCGCAACAGCGCGAACACCGCCATCAGGCAGATGCCGGCCGGCAGCGCCGCGGCGCGCCACATATTGGAGATCTGCAGCGCCGGCGTGGTGATGAAGCTTTCCTCGTAGGCGTAGTCCCAGGACGGCCAGACGATCAGCGCCAGGAAGGCCAGCGCCGCGCAGGTCGCGACGAGATCGAGCCAGGCCCGCGTGGCCGGCTTTGCGCTGCCGACGACCGCAGTCATGCGCATGTGCTCGGAGCGGCGGAACGCGACCGCCGCGCCGAGCATGGCAAGCCACAGGAACAGGATCGAGGCGAGCTCGTCCGACCAGATCAACGGCCGGTGCAGGCCGTAGCGCGCGACCACGCCGGCAAACAGGATCGCGATCTCGGCGACCACCAAAATGGCCGCCGGGATTTCGACGAGGAGGCCGAGTGCGTGCTCCGTCGAGGCCAGCAACGAAGGTCGGCGAGGGGACTGCACAGCCGCCTCGCCCGCCACTCCGCTCACGTCGACCTCGATATGAGCCATGACGGCTCCAACGCGTTACGACAGCTTGCCGACGGCTTTTTCGAGCAGGTCCCAGGCCTGGTCGCCATATTTGCCCTTCCACTCGGCATAGAAGCCGGCGGACCGCAGCTTGTCGCGGAACGGCGCGACGGTTGGCTGGTTGAAGGTCAGGCCCTTGCCCGCGAGTTCCTGCTGGAGATTGGCATTGAGCTTGGCGGTGTCCTCGCGTTCCTTGATCGCTGCGGCATTGATGTTCTTGGCGACGATGGTGCGCACATCCTCGGGCAGGCTGCTCCACGCTTTGCGGTTGGCCAGGAACCAGAAGCCGTCCCACATGTGGTTGGTCAGCGAGCAGTATTTCTGCACCTCGTAGAGCTTGGCGGTCGAGATGATCGCCAGCGGGTTTTCCTGGCCCTCGACGATCCTGGTCTGCAGCGCGGAATAGACCTCGGCGAAATTGATCGAGGCGGGCGCCGCATCGAACGCCTTGAACATCGAGGTCCACAGCGGCGACACCGGCACGCGGATCTTGAAGCCCTTGAGATCGTCCGGGCCGGTGATCGGCTTGCTCGACGACGTGGTCTGGCGGAAGCCGTTGTCCCAGATCTTGTCCATGACCTCGAGCCCGGCCTTCTTGATCTCGCCGCGGACAAAGGCGCCGAGATCGCCGTCCATGGCCTTCCAGACCGTGCCGTAGTCCGGGAACGCGAAGCCGATGCCGTTGATGGACGCCGCCGGTACCAGGGTCGACAGGATCAGGCCGGACAGCGTGAAGAATTCGACGCCGCCGGACCGGATCTGGCTCAGCATGTCTGTGTCAGACCCGAGCTGGTTATTCGGGAAGATCTGGAGGTCGAACTTGCCGCCGGTCTCGGCCTTGATCGCCGCCGCCATCTCCTTGGCGCGCACATTCAGCGGATGGGTGTCCGGCAGGTTGTTGGCGTATTTGTAGGTGAACTCGGCGCTCTGGGCGCGGGCCACATGGGGCGCACTGAGGCCGCCCAGGACCGCGGTCGCGGCGGAGGCCTTGAGAAGCGTGCGGCGGGAAAAGCTCATGGGTCTGCTTCCTCGGAAAGTTTGTTGTTGTTCTGAGATGCAAACCTATACGGACGGAAAGTCAGAAGGTCATCTGCGATCTCGCGAAGCTTCGCTTATTGCAGCCGGACATCGTCGCGGCAATATCGGCTTTCGGAGGTATGGGTCGGATTCAAAAACGCGAAAACAACCCCATGCACAGTAGCCGTCAAAAGCTGGGGCGACGTGCCACGGCCGGACCGGAAAAGAACGAGGAACGAAGGTGCAGTGAGAGGAATTCCAGCTAAATATTTGATCTGATTGTATATAAATATATTCCATAATATACCTTATGCGAATCATGGATATGGCTTTACAGATCAGGCCAGATCATTCCGCAGCTACCCAGAACCCCTCTCTCGGCTCACACTTGGTGCCAAGCAAGCCCGGGCAAACCGACGCAGCGGTTGATGCTCACGTCACCATGGGAGGTTCGTCATGCAGGAGAACGTCGCCCGCGCAGACCGCTCGCGCGCCATTCCATTCGATGCCGCCAAGCTCGACCGCCTGATGGAGGCTGCCGGCCTCGACGTCCTGGTCGCGACCTCCAAGCACAATGTGCAGTACCTGCTCGGTGCCGAGCGCGCGATCTTCTTCGATTACATGGATGCGCTGGGCGTCAGCCGCTATCTGCCCGTTCTGGTCTATCCCAAGGGCGCACCGGAGCACGCGGTCTATGTCGGGCACCGGCTGGAGACCCACCAGCGCGCTGTTGTGCCGCCATGGGTAGCGCAGGTCCGGACCGAGTCCAACGGCTCGGTCGACGCCAGCACGCGGGCCGTAAGCCTGATCTGCGGCGCCGGCGTGCCCCTGAAGCGGGTCGGGGTCGAGATGGCGTTCCTGCCGATGGATGCGGGTCGGGCGCTCAGTGACGCCCTGCCCGGTGCCGAGCTCAAGGACGCGCTGCTGGTGCTGGAACGGCTGCGGGCGGTGAAGTCGGTGGACGAGCTGGCGAAACTCAAGACGGCGTCCGAACTGGTGATCGCCTCGATGCTGGCGGTGATCGTCGGGCACGGGCCGGGCACGACCAAGCAGCAATTGTCGGACGCCTTGCGGATCGCCGAAGCCAATCGCGGGCTGACCTTCGAATACTGCCTGCTGGCCTGCGGCAGCAGCCACAACCGGGCGCCGTCGGCGCAGCGCTGGGAGCAAGGTGAGGTGCTGTCGCTCGACTCCGGCGGCAATTATCACGGCTATATCGGCGACCTCGCGCGCATGGCCGTGCTCGGCGATCCCGATGCCGAGCTGAAGGACTGTCTGGCCGAGATCGAGGCAGTCCAGCGCGCTGCCTTCGCCGCGGTCCGGCCCGGCGCCATGGGCGGCGACATCTACGTCGCGGCCGAGCGGCAGCTCGCAAAGATCAGCCAGCGCGACTGCACGGAGTTTTTGGCCCATGGCATGGGCCTCGTCAGCCACGAGGCCCCTCGCCTGACCGCCAAGGGCCCGATCCCCTACGACGACACCGACGCCCGCCTGCCGCTCGAAACAGGCATGGTGGTGTCGATCGAGACCACGATGAAGCATCCGAAACGCGGATTCATCAAGCTCGAGGATACGGTCGCGGTGACGGCGACGGGGTATGAGATCTTTGGCGAGGGTGGTCGCGGGTGGAATTTGGGGGGCAGTGCGCTGTAGGCCGGCACCACCCGTGGCGCTTAAAGCAACATTCGCCCTCTGCCCGAGCACCACCGGATCGTCAACGCCCTCACCTCCACCGCGATGACCTAGCCTTCCGCGGAAGCGGTAGCTCGCGGCATTCGCATGACTTGCTCGAGCGCGTGTCGGTGCTTCAGCACGGCAAGGGTCTCGCGCGCGCTGAGGCTGGAGACGACTTCCTCGAAATCGTCGCTCTGCTCGATCTTGGCCCGGCCGATCGCGAGATCTATGTCGATCTGGCCCGATTTGCGAGGCGGCGTTTGGAGTGACTGCATGTGCGGTCCGAGCAACGCGGGGTTCTGTCTAAGTTCAATCAGAGCCGCGCGTGCCTGGATCCGATCCTGACTGGCAAGCTCTCTCGCCCGCTGCAGCAGTGCCGGCGCGCGATTGTCCTCGGGGGTCGCAAACAGGTGCGCCATTCGCGGCGCCGTCGACGTGAGGAGACCGATCGGAATGGCGCAAACCAGGCCGATGATCACCGGTGACATCCAGAGCAGCAGCGGAAGCGACACGGCGTAGGCGCTTGCCGCCATGGCCAGACCGCAGAGGGTCGGCACCGTGAACTTGCGATAGACTTCATCGCGCGTGATCCTGCCATCGCTTCGCCGTTGCACTTGCCAGCCCGCATCACGCCCCAGCAGGATCTCCGCCACGGCGGTGGATTGAAAGATCATCATGGATGGGGCGATCAAGGCGGCAAGCAGGCTCTCGGCGACGACCGCCAGCAGCACGCGAAATCCGCCGCCGAATGCCTGCCGTTCCGCACGCCTGGTGAGCAGAACGAGGTAGGCCAGCAATTTGGGCACGATGAGCAGCCCCATTGTCGCGGCAAAGACCCAGGCCGCGAGCACGGGGTCCTGTGCGGGCCACGTTGGAAACAACGAGAAGCCCTTGGGAAAGTACTCCGGCTTGACGAAATAGGCCTGCAAGGAGATCAGGATTCCGAGCAATAGAAACAGCAGCCACAGGGGCGCGGTGAGATAGGAGCCGATCCCAGTCAACAGGTGAAGCCTGGAGACCCAGTGCAGGCCTCGCGCCGGCAGAACGGCAAGGTGCTGGAGATTGCCCTGACACCAGCGGCGGTCACGCGCCGCGAAATCCAGCAGCGACGGTGGCACCTCCTCGAAACTCCCGCCGAGACCTGGAGCCATGAAAATCCCCCACCCCGCCCGCCGCATCAGAGCGGCTTCGACAAAATCGTGGCTGAGGATATGGCCACCAAAAGGCTTTCTCCCGCGCAATTCGGGCAAGCCCGCCTCTTGCGCAAAAGCCTGTACCCGGATGATGGCATTATGTCCCCAGTAGTTGCCCTCAGAGGCGTGCCACCAGGCGTTCCCGGCCGCGATCAGCGGGCCGTACAAACGACCCGAGAACTGCTGAAGCCGGCTGATCAGGGTTCGCGCATTGACGACGATCGGAAGCGTCTGAATCAGCGCGGCCTGCAGATTCGTCTCCATCGCGCCCACCAGCCGAACGATGGTCTCTCCGCTCATCAGACTGTCCGCGTCGAGAATGATCATGTAGTCGTAGGCGCCACCGAACCGCCTCACCCATTCGGCGATGTTGCCGGACTTTCGGGCGGTGTTGTCGGATCGGTGACGATAGTAGAGATGGCCCGAACCGCAGTTGCTCTGCAGTTCCAGAAACGCAAGCTCCTCGGCAATCCAGATGTCCGGATCTGTCGTGTCACTGAGCAGAAACCAATCGAACAACGCGGCCTGTCCCGTTTCGCCGACCGACTCGTACATGGCGCGGAGTCGCGCCATGAGATGGTGCTGATCCTCGTTATAGGTCGGCAAAAGCATCGCCGTTCGGCCGGTGATCCCGGGCAGCGGACCGTGGCTGTTAATTGGCAGCACATCCGGTCGGCCCCGCAGGAGCACAAGAAAACCGGCGACTGAAGACACGAACGAAAACGCGATCCAGGCGAGCAGCACAAGAAACAGCCCGAACACCATGCCTTCGAGGACCGTGACGCCACCAACCTTGAGAACGTCGTACATCTCAACAGCGCCCGCAGCGGTAATCGCGACCGTTCCGCCAAGAATGAACAGGCGCCGCGCTGCAACGGCAGGGGTGGTCCGCAGTCGCGCCGGATAGGCACGATTTGTCCCGTCCAATCGACAGGGCGGCATCGGGAGAGGCGTTTCGTCGGGAAGATACCGAATGCCGAGCTCAGGCGAAAGCGCAGGCGATGACGTCAGGGCGCCCATCGGTAAACCCAGACTTCGGAGATGGGTTGATCGCCCTGCATCAAGACCGCCCTCAACTCGATAGGCGCATCCTTCACGGCGCATTGAAAACTCAGGCGCCAGCCGCCGGTTTCCGGGTTCGGCTGTGTGACGACGTTCTTGATCTCGGATTTGTCGGCGCTGACGGCGCCCCTCACCTTGTCAGGATCGACCTCCTTCAGCTTGTCACCTAGGAGCTCGAGCACGAACAATTTGCTGTCGTCGCCCCGCGCGCCAACGCCTGTGCGGGTGAACCGGGCCAGTGAATTGGGCTTCGGCGCGTCCGGACCCCAGTGCAGACGATAGGTGTAGTTGTTTTCGCTCTTGGCCTGGAGAGCTGTTTTCGAGCGCCAGAAGGCGGCGATGTTGTCGTGAACTTCCTCCTTGGTCGGGATCTCAAAGAGGACCACACTGCCCTCTCCCCAATCTCCGATCGGTTCGACCCAGAGGCTCGGGCGACGCTCAAAGCGCGATTCAATGTCCTCGTAGGCAAAGAAGTTTCGTTCCCGCTGCATCAGGCCGAAGCCGCGAGGATTGAGATCATTGAATGTGCTGGCCTGCAGATCGTGTGGATTGTTGAGAGGACGCCAGAGTTGCTCGCCCTTTCCATTGAACATTGCGAGCCCATCGGAGTCGTGCACGGCAGGGCGGAAATCGTCGACATCGTGTCGGTCGTTCGGACCGAAAAAGAACATGCTCGTCATGGGCGCCAAGCCGGCATGTTGCAGCTCGATCCGCGGATAGAGCGACATCTCCACGTCGAAGACCGTCGAAGCGCCCGGCCTGATCGTGAAGCGATAGCTTGCCGTAGCGCTCTTGCTGTCAAGCAGCGCATGGACCACGACAGATGTGGCCCCCGGCGCGGGCTTCTCCAGCCAGAAGGCCTTGAAGAACGGAAATTCCTCCCCCTTGCTCTCACCGGTATCGATCGACAGACCGCGCGCGGACAGGCCATAGGTCTCGCCTTTGGCGACCGCACGGAAGTAGCTGGCGCCGAGAAACGCGCAAACCTCGTCGTAATAGTCGGGGCGATTGATCGGGGCGTGAATGCGAAAGCCGGCAAATCCGAGATCGGCGTCCGGTACCTGGCCGATATTGTCGCCGAACGCAAAATCGTCGCGCCGGTACCTGATCGGTACGGCTCGTCCGCCGGAGACCTCGTAGATGTCGACCCTGTTCTTATAGAAAAAGCCGCGGTGGAAAAACTGGACCTCGAAGGGCAGCTTCTCGTTGCGCCAAATTGCGCGCTCCGGCAGAAAGCGAATTGACCGGTACTGATCGTAGGTGAGATCACTAAGCGCGTCCGGGACCTTTTCCTCTGGCGGCGCAAAGGGCTTACTCGCCAAATTGCGGGCAAGGTCGCGGACATAAGAGGGACCAAACGGCAACTCCGCCGCTGATCCCGCAGAGACTGCGCCAGGTAGCAATGTCGCCAATGGCGTCAATGCCGAGGCTTCCAGGAATTGCCGGCGATTCAACTGTGCTACCCGCTTGGTTTCAACCGCAATGCAACCCCCTCGTCGCGGACGAGTTCCACGGACCTCGCCAAATCCGAGGATGATGTTGCCGACGATCTCGTCGATGCGGCTTGGGGCGATTTCGCACTGCTCGGGCCTCGGTTGCATCTGCAGGACGAGCTGCAATTTCCGATTGCGCATTCTCGAGCGATGGCGCCCCGCGCCACGCTGCGGCCCCGAAGGCAACTGGATAATCGCTCTAGCGCAGCGGCAGCAGCTCCAGCTGGCTCTGCGCCTTCTTGACGGCTGCCGCGAACCAACTCTGGCTTGGCGCTTCCTTGGCGAAGCACTTGGTGTAGGCGTCCATCGCGTTGTCTTCGCGCGTGATGTCGCCGCGGGGGTCCTTCTTATCGATGGGTTTGGCCATCATCTGCTTCCAGACCTTCTCGCAAGCCGGGATCTCACCCGTCTTCACCGCATCGCTTGCGGCGAGAAAGAAGACCTTCTCGCCCTGGATCGCGACGACGTCGATTTCATGCGGAGGCCCCTTCAGGTCACCGTTGCCGCGCACGCCCAGTACAGCAACCGCCGCGCTCGCTCCCGCGGGCTTCGTGATCGGCAGCTCGGCGTATTTGGCGAAGGCGGAGTCCTGGATCGCTTGATAGTAGAAGCGGTCCGACTTGAATGCCGCGCCGATCTCCTGCGGCATGCCGTCCTCGCGGTGCTCGCGGAGCCAGTGCTTGAGCAACGCGGTGGTGGTCACGATGGCCTGCATCTTGTCGCCTTCGGACGCGAAGCCGAGGCCGTCGAGATGGCCGAAGCCGGAGTCGCCCTTGAACAGCGTGTCCGCGTTCGAGTTGCCGTCTGAGGACAGTCCCTTGATCGCGACGGGGCCCACCAGACCGCGCAACACAGTCGTCAGCTCCTTGAGCGCCGCATCGTGCTGCTTGCTGGTCTCGTCGTTTTCCGGAGCCTTCGCGAACTTTGCGATGTAGCGATCGCGCAGGTCGAGATAGTGCTGCTCGAGCGTCGCCGCATAAGCGGGCGTAGCCAAGGCGAGCAGGCAGAGCAAGGCGAGCGATCTCATGTGATTTCCGACAGGGCTGGGTCTGATCTCCAGTCTTTGTGCCGGTGCCGGCCGGGAAGGTTCATCCGCGAGGGGCCGCGCCCTGCTTCGCCGGCGTCAGTTGCTGCCGGTTCAGCCGCATCGCCGCCGTCTCCCGCACGCGGACACGGGCCCGGCGCTTGCGCCACCAGATCACGATTCCGGTGACCGAGAGTGCCGCCACCACCAGCCCCATGATCGAGATCAGGATGCGGCCGAACAGTCCCACGATGCGGCCCGAATGCAATGGGAATTGCGCCTGCACGAAGATATCGGCGGCGGTGCCGACCCAGGGCAACCGTTCGCCGATCGGACGGCCGTCCTCGCTGTCGTAATAGAGCTGCGCCGGGCCGACCCCGCCGGCGCCGTGATCATCGCCGGGATGGAAGAACGCGGCGGCATAGACACCATGGGCCGGGCCGTAATTGACCGAGCCGACCGGGACAGGCCACCCTCGCCCCTTGCCGTCGGCCGCCGCGCGCGCGGCGATGTCGGCGAAGCTGACCTTGGGCTCGATGGGGTCGTCGAGATCGCGATACGGCCGTTGCTCATAGGGTGTCGGCGTGTAGTTCGACACCACCTTCATCAGCGGCGAGAACACCTCGAAATAGAGATTCAGCGAGAACGCCGTGAAGGCGATGATGAATAGCACAGCCCAGGTCCACAGGCTGAAAGCGCGATGGATGTCGAAATTGATCCGGTAGGCGCTGCCCGAGGTCTTGATGGTCCACGCCGGCGCCCAGCGCGCCCAGAAGCCGCGTTCGAGCTGGCGCGTGACTTGGGGCGCCCGCGCCGCCTTGGCACGCCGGCGCGAGGGCAGCGTCAGGTAGAAGCCGACGAAGCAATCGACGGTCCAGATGATCGCGATGATTCCGAGCAGGCGCATGCCCCAGCGGTCGCTGCCCCAGAATTCCGGGATGTGCATGGTGTAGTGCAGCTTGTAGAGGAACGAGACGAAGTTTTCGCGCGTCACCGGCCACACCGCGCCCCAATAACGGCGGCCGAGCTCGGCGCCGGTGTTGGGATCGAGGAAGATCTGATTGTAGTCGAGCGCGTAGCGCTTGCCGGTCGCGGGATCGATCCTGGGCATGACGAAGAACCACAGCGAGTGGCCCGCCTCCGGCGTCATGAAGAGGTAGACCACGCGCGCGCGGGGATCGCGCTGCTCGATCATCTTGGCGAGATCGATCGAGGGAATGGCCGGGCCCTTGCTGCTGACGTCGAACAGATGGCTGTTCAGGACCTCGTCGATCTCGTGGTCCCAGGAGATGATCGCCCCGGTGATGCCGGAGAAGAACAGGAATCCCGCCGTCAGCAGTCCCGCCCAGCGATGCAGCTTGCCGAATATCGCTCTCATCGTTCAGATCTCGCCAAGTACACGAGCAAAGTGTGTGAGTGCCGAAGCTTCCGCAACGTCATGCCCGGGCTTGTCCCGGGCATCCACGTTCTTAGTGCCGCGTGAAAGATCGTAGATGGCCGGGACAAGCCCGGCCATGACGACCTCTCGTGGACCCTCATCGTCGTCATTCCAACTCACCACCGATACGTCAGCTTGCCGATGGCCTTGCGTCCCTCCGCGTAGAAGCAGCCCGACAGGCTGTAGCAGGCGGCGACATAGCGGGTGTCGGCGAGGTTGGTGACGTTCAGCGACAGGCGCCAATTGTCCCTGGTGTAGGCGAGCAGCGCGTCCAGCACGGTCGACGATCCCACCTTGAACGTGTTGGCGTCATCGCCCCAGGTCGCGCCGACATAGCGGAGACCGCCACCGAACTGCAGGCCGGCGAGCGGCCCGGTCTGAAGCGTGTAATCGTTCCACAGCGAGGCGCGGTTGAGCGGCACCGTGACCGGCGCCTTGCCGACATTCACCGGATCCTGCGTGACCACAGCATCGACATAGGCACAGGCCGCGCGCAGGTTCCAGCCATCGGCGAGCGACATCGAGCCTTCGAGTTCGAGGCCACGCGATTTCACCTGAGCGGTCTGTTCGGCAATGTTGAGCCGGGGCTTCGACGGTGACGGCGGGGATCTGTGTCTGCGCCTCCACGGCACCGAAGGGAGTGGAGAGAGCAAATGTGCTAGCCGCTCCGAGGAAAAGCACCTGCATCTGTCGACGACGCGTGTCGGCACGCGAAGCAAGTTGGAAGTCGGTCACGTTTGTCGAGGCCCCACGCACCGCCGGCTTCGCCGGTACCGTTTTTGATGCCTCGCCCTAACGCAGGCGATTTCGGAGTGCGATAGGAACTGCGTTAGAATTTCTCCAGACGCGTGCGCAAGGCGTGCGACGAATGCGCTCAGTCGTGTTTGGAAGTTTGGAATGTTTCCAGACCGACAAGAACCTGCTTGTTCGAAATGTCTAAAACCGCGTCAGCGATGTCGCAGCCGGCGATTGACCCGGCGCGCGAGATAATCGCCGGCGCTCTGCACGAGCTGCACCAGGGCGATCAGCACGACGACGACGGCCAGCATCATCTCCGGCATGAAGCGTTGATAGCCGTAGCGGATGCCGAGATCGCCCAGGCCCCCGCCTCCGACGGCACCGACCATGGCGGAATAGCCGAGCAGGCTGACAACCGCGAGCGTCAGCGCCAGCAGAAGACCCGGCAGCGCTTCGGGGATCAGCACCTTGAGCACGATCTGCATCGGCGAGGCTCCGAACGAGGACGCCGTCTCGATCAGGCCGCCATCGACCTCGCGGATCGCGGCCTCGACCAGGCGTGCGATGAAAGGAGCCGATGCGATCGTCAACGGCACGATCGCCGCCGTCGAGCCGATCGAGGTGCCGGCCACGAGCCGCGTGAACGGGATGATGGCGACGACGAGGATGATGAAAGGCGTGGACCGCGTCGCGTTGACGACGATGCCGAGTACACGATTGACGACGGGCGCCGCGAACAGCTCGCCCTTCCGGCTGGTCGCGAGAAAGACGCCGAGCGGCAGGCCGAAGGCGGTGCCGATCAGCGCCGCGAGCCCGACCATGTACAGGCTCTCGCCGGTCGCCTGGACGATCAGGTTGATGAGTTCAGGCGACATAGCCGAGACGCTCCGCGGGAAATTGATATTGTGAGAGCCAGGCCAGCGTGCGCGTCGTCGCGTCTTCGCCGCCATGCATGCCGAGAGGGATACCAAGCGTCAGCGAGCCGACGTGCTGGCCGCCGATCTCGTCGATGCGGGCCGACAGCAGCGACACGTCGAGGCCGAGTTCGCGCGCCAGCCGCGCCACCAGCGTGTCGCCGGCCCCTGCCCCGCGCACATGGACGCGGATCACCGCCTGTCCACCCGCAGGCGGCTCCGAAACGATCCGGCTCGCCAGCGACACCGGCAGGCTGTCGCCGATCACTTCGGCCAGGAAGGACTGCGTGATCGGATGCTTGGGGTGGGTGAAAATGTCGGCGACGTGGCCGCTCTCGACGACGTGGCCGGCATCGAGCACCACGACATCCCCCGCGAGCTGGCGCACCACGGACATCTCATGGGTGATCAGCACGATGGTCACGCCCAGCTCGCGGTTGATGTTCGCGAGCAGGTCGAGGATCGCCCGCGTGGTCTGCGGATCGAGCGCCGAGGTCGCCTCATCCGACAGCAGCACGCTTGGGCGCGTCGCGAGCGCACGAGCAATGCCGACGCGCTGCTTCTGGCCGCCGGAGAGTTCGGACGGGTACCGGTCGTGCTTGTCGGCGATGCCGACCAGCGCAAGCAGCTCGGCCACGCGCGCGCGGATATCGGCCTTGGCCCAGCCGGCGATCTCCAGCGGCAGCGCGATGTTGGCGGCTGCGGTGCGCGAGGACAGCAGGTTGAAGTGCTGGAAGATCATGCCGATCGAGCGCTGCGCCAGCCGCAAGTCGCGCCCTGCGAGCGCCGAGATGTCTCTGTTATCGACGACGACACGGCCCGTGGTCGGCCTCTCGAGGCCGTTGATGAGCCGGACCAGGCTCGATTTGCCGGCACCGGAGCGACCGATGATGCCGGTGATCGAACCGCGCGGGATCGCGAAGTCGATGTCTTGCAGGGCATTGACGCCGGGCTTGCCGCGATAGGCCGGATAGGTTTTCGAGATGCCTTCGAAGCGGACCATCGCGTCAGGCGCAGTCGCGGCAAGTGAAATCGCGGGAGGTGAGATCGCGTCAAGCTTTTCGATCGGCTGTCCGATCGCGAGCGACGGGTGGACGTTCATGGAGGCGGCCTTCATGCACAATAGTTCCGCTTGCCCCCTGGGGGCATCCGGGAACCGGTCGCATCAAGCGACGGAGAGTGAAACTGCGAGGAGGACTCGGCTGGAGCGCGCTGCACCGCAGCGGGCACCATCGCCCTTTCAGGTCTCTCTGGCAATGTCAGATATCTGCGGTGAGTTGGACGAAGTTTTCCAAATGTCTCCCCGCTGAAGAAAATTCATCTGCCGCGGTGTTGGCCTCCCGCCCGGCTCAGGTGACCCGCAACCAGGGCCACACGATCAGCAGAAGCCCCGCGAAATAGAGCCCCCCGAAGATCAGCCCAAAACCCCAGAACTGACCCTTGCCGATATAGCCGCTGCCGAAATACATCGGCGCCGGCCCCGTGGCGTAAGGCGAGATCACGCCCATCAGGCCGAGCGAATACATGCAGAGCATGGCGAGCGTCGTGACCGGCAGGTTGGGGATGCCGGATCCGACCGCGAGCACCACGGGCAGCACGGCGGCGGCATGCGAGGTGATGCTCGAGAAGAAATAGTGGATCCAGAAGAACAGCGCGACCAGCAGGAGCATCGCGGTCGACGGCGACAGCCCGGCGAGCGGCTTTGCATATTCGGTGGCGAACCATTTGATGAAGCCGATCTCGTTAAGACCCGAGGCCAGCGTCAGCAGCGAGGTGAAATAGAAGAACACCTCCCAGGCGCCCTTCTCGGCGACGATGTCGGCAAACTCGATCACGCCCGTCACCAGCATCAGCGAGATCACGATGAACACGACGGTGGTGGCGTTGACGAAATTCGAGCCCAGAAGCGGCACGCGGATGTCCGGGCTCGAGCCCGCGATCCACAGAAACATCGCAAGCAGGATCAGCGCCAGCATGATCCACTCATTGCGCGACATCGGGCCCATCTCCGCGAGCTCCTTCGATGCCCATTCGGAAATCTCCGGGCTGCTCTTCACCTCGGGGCGGCAGACCGCGTAGCTGAGCAGCGGGACCAGCACCATCAGGAGAAGGCCGAGCGGCGCAAAGCCCAAGAACCACTGCGCCCAGCTGACGTCGATTCCGACGGTCTTCTTGGCGATGGCCAGCGCCGCCGCATTGGGCGCGAGCGCGGTGAAAAACAATGAGCTGGTGACGGCGGTCGACGCGAACGCGGTCCACATCACATAGGTGCCGATCTTGCCGGCGGTCGGTCCCGGCTCGGAGCCGTAGATGCGCGGGATGTTGCTGATGATGGGATAGACGATGCCGCCGCTGCGCGCGGTGTTGGACGGTGTCGCCGGCGCCAGCAAGAAGTCCGACATCGCCACCGCATAGCCGAGGCCGAGCGTGTTGGTGCCGAGCTTTTGCACCAGCACGAGCGCAATGCGGCGGCCCAGCTGGCTCTTGCGATAGCCGATCGAGAACACGAAGGCGCCGACGATCAGCCAGACCGTGCTCTCGGCAAAGCCCGCCAGCATCCAGCGCAGCGACTTGGTCGGATCGGGATCGATATAGCCGCCGACGCCGGCAACCGTCAGCCCGATCAGGCCGACCGCGCCGACCGGCATCGATTCCAGGATGAGCCCGGTGATGACGGCCGCGAAGACGGCAAAATAGTGCCACTGATTGACGTTGAGCCCCGCCGGCACCGGCCACAGATAGATCACCAGCCACACCGCGAGCGGCGCGATCAGCTTCCAGCGAAACCCTTTCGCCTCAGGCGCCTGCGAGCTACCGGCCATGGGCCCTCCCCCTCGATCGTCATTGTCGTCTGCCGGCCCGTTGATCGGGCCTATTTTGTCCCAGCGCCGCGTATACGGATAGTCCGCGGCGCAATCAATGGCCCGAGCCTGCTTCTACCGCCCTCTGAACTTCGGTTTGCGTCGCGTCAGGAACGCCTCGACGCCCTCCTTGTGGTCCTCGCTAAGGCTTGCCAGGGCGAATTGGTCGACGTCCATGTGGCTGGCGAGATTATCCAGCGCATGCGCCAGCCGGTTGACCGTGAGTTTCGTCATGGCAACGGAGAGCGGCGGCTGCGCTGCCACCTTGCGCGCAAGCTCCATCGCGGCATCGAACGCATGGCCGGGATCGACCACCTGCTCGACCAGGCCCCACTCATAGGCTTCATCCGCGCTGATGCGCTGATCGGCCAGGATCACCGCCTGCTTGGTCCGAGCCGGGCCGATCAAATGCAGCATGCGCGGAATGCTTTGCCAGCTCATGTTCATGCCGAGCCCGATCTCGGGCACCCGCAGATGGGCATCGCGTCCCATGACGCGGAAGTCGAGCGCGACGGCCAGCGCCACGCCGCCGCCGACGCAAAAGCCCTCGATGGCGCCGATCGTGATCTGCTCCATCTCCTGCCAGGCGTGGGTCAGGCGCGGTCCGAGCTTGAGATGCCGCCGCAGCGTGCCGAGGTCCATGTCCTTGCGCGCGCGCCCTTCGGCATCCTTGAGGTCGAAGCCGGCGCTGAACGCAGCCGCGCTGCCTGTCAGCACCACGACAGAGGTTGCGGAATCATCCTCAAAACTGCGCGCGGCCGCGGTGAGCTGGCGCAGCGCCTCGGGCGACAGCGCGTTGATGCCGTCGCCGCGGTCGAACCGCACCACCGCAATCCGCCCCTCCGGTCCGAGGCCCTTCTCGATCTTCACATAGTCAGGCAACGCAAACTCCCCTGGTCTTGGTCTTCCTGGCGCTCACAGATGCCCGGTACGCCGATGTTCGGGTTCGCTTCCATGGACCGGAAACCGGACCGTAGTCCCGATGGTGATCCAGTTGGCATTTTCGCCGGTGATGTTGCGGCCGTAGATCACATCGACGGAGAAGATCTCGTTCGGCCGGTAGCGGACGCCGGTCTGGAAACGCGGCTGCACGGCGCTCGCGATCTCGGAGGCGCCGGCCTGCCCGTATGCCTCGATCGTCCATTGCAGGGTGTCGGTGAATTTCCAATCGAAGCCGATGCCGTAGGTCAGGTAATGGCGATCCACCGTGCGATCCCAGAGCCAGCCGCCGTTGACGTTGATGCGCATGGTCTCGGACAGGCGGAAGGTCGCGGGGATGACGGCAAAGGCGGACAGGGCATCACCGGTCGCCGCGTCGAACGATCCGCCGCCATAGGCCGACAATCCCCACCGGCCGATCCCGGTCGGGATGAAATTCGTCTTGGCTTTCGGAGCAATTGTCGTTCTCCAGTCGCCGTCGCTGCGGGCCCGGATGCTCTGCAGGCTCAGCTCGATGGGCCTGAAGGGGTCGACCACACAGGAGGGATTGGCGACCGCCGAAAAATCCGTGTTGGAAGCCGTCGACAGCCAGCTCTCCACCTTGCAGGAGCCGACCTCGGAAATGTCGGCGGCATCGACCGCATAGGCGCCATTCGCGGCGCGCGCATCCTGCGCCGCGAATGCGCCAAGAGCGGCGATTGCGGCGGCTATTCCGGTTCTTGCAGCCCAGCCCATCGTGCGATGTTAGCAGAGTCTTCGCCTCGACAACGCCCGGATTCTGGGACTATCTTCGCCCCATGAGCGACCATCATCATCAGCACGATCACGACCATTCCGAGCTGTCGGAGACCGAGCTGCGCGTGCGCGCGCTCGAGACGATCCTGACCGAAAAAGGCTATGTCGAGCCGGCCGCGCTCGACGCCATCATTCAGGCCTATGAGACCCGGATCGGCCCCCATAACGGCGCGCGCGTCGTCGCCAAGGCCTGGAGCGATCCGGCATTCAAGACGGCACTGCTGGAGGACGGCTCGAAGGCGATCGGCACGCTCGGCCATGTCAGCCGCGTCGGCGACCACCTCGTCGTGGTCGAGAACACGCCGCAGCGTCACAACATGGTCGTGTGCACGCTGTGCTCCTGCTACCCCTGGGAAATGCTGGGGCTGCCGCCGGTCTGGTACAAGGCCGCGCCCTATCGCTCCCGCGCGGTGAAGGACCCGCGCGGCGTGCTCGCCGATTTCGGCGTGCAAGTCGCCAAGGACGTTGAAATCCGGGTATGGGATTCGACCGCCGAAACGCGCTTTCTTGTGCTGCCGATGCGCCCCGCGGGGACCGAAGGCTGGAGCGAGGAGCAGCTCACCGAGCTGGTCACGCGCGATTCCATGATCGGCACCGGCTTTCCCAAGGCGCCCGGGGCGCCATCATGAACGGCGTGCACGACATGGGCGGCATGGACGGCTTCGGCAAGGTCGAGCCCGAGCCGAACGAGCCGGTGTTCCACGAGGAATGGGAGTCGCGTGTTCTCGCCATGGTGCGCGCGATGGGCGCGGCCGGCGCCTTCAACATCGACACCTCGCGCTTCTATCGCGAGACGATCCCGCCGCACGTCTATCTCTCGAGCTCCTATTACAAGAAATGGTTTCTCGGGCTCGAGGAGATGCTGATCGAGAAAGGCTATCTCACCCGGGAGGAAGTCGCCGCCGGCCACGCGATGCAGCCGGCCAAGGCGCTCAAGCACGGCAAGTTCGATCTCGGCCAGGTCGAGCGCATCATGGTGCGCGGCAAGTTCGCCCGTCCTGCCCCGGCACCGGCGAAATTCAAGATCGGTGACAAGGTCCGCGCGAAGAACATTCATCCGGCCACCCACACCCGCCTGCCACGCTACGTGCGCGGCCATGTCGGCATCGTCGAGCTGAACCATGGCTGCCACGTATTTCCGGACTCGGCGGCGATGGAGCTCGGCGAGAATCCGCAATGGCTCTACACGGTCGTGTTCGAGGGCCGCGATCTCTGGGGCGCGGACGGCGATCCGACCTCGAAAGTCTCGATCGATGCCTTCGAGCCGTATCTGGACCCGGCGTGATGAGCAGCACGGCTGCTGCTGCCGCGACGGCAGCGATCCCGAGCATTCCCCGTGATGATGACGGCCCCGTGTTCCGCGCGCCCTGGGAAGCGCACGCCTTCGCGATGGCGCTCACGCTGCACGAGCGCGGCGTGTTCAGCTGGCCCGAATGGGCGGCAGCCCTGGCCTCCGAGATCAAGCGCGCGCAGGCGGCAGGCGATCCCGATACGGGCGAGACCTACTATCTCCATTGGCTCGCCACACTGGAGGGCCTCGTCGCGCGCAAGGGCGTTGCGTCTGCGGAGACGCTGCATCGCTACCGCGACGCCTGGGACCACGCGGCAGATCGCACCCCGCACGGCAAACCGATCGAGCTGAAGGCGGAGGATTTTCGGTAGCTCGGTAAGAGGCACGGTCGTGCCAAGCCCTACGCTGTCATTCCCCGCGAAGGCGGGGAATCCAGTACGCCGCGGCTTCTTGGCTCAAGCACGGTTTCTGGAATACTGGATCACCCGCTTTCGCGGGTGATGACACCGAGTCTGTGGTGTCACCGCCCCGCCACATACTCCCGCCACCCCTTCGCCCGCAGGCTGCAGGCCGGGCACTCGCCGCAGCCATAGCCCCAATCATGCTGAGCGCCGCGTTCGCCGAGATAGCAGGTGTGCGACTGCTCGCGGATGAGGTCGACCAGCCCGTCGCCGCCGAGGTCATGGGCGAGCTTCCACGTCCCAGCCTTGTCGATCCACATCAGCGGCGTATGCAGCTCGAACCTGCGGGCCATGCCGAGCGACAAGGCGGCCTGCATCGCACGGATGGTGTCGTCGCGGCAATCGGGATAACCGGAATAGTCGGTCTCGCACATGCCGCCGACGATATGACTGATGCCGCGCCGGTAGGCCAGCGCCGCGGCGAACGTCAAAAACACCAGGTTGCGGCCGGGCACGAACGTGTTCGGCAGGCCGTCGGCGCCCATCGCGATCGCGACGTCGCGCGTCAGCGCCGTCTCGGATACGGCCGCGAGCGTTGGGATCGACAGCGTGTGGCTCTCGCCAAGCCTGGAAGCCCAATCCGCGCGCAGATCCTTGATGCCCTCGAACAGCCGGTCGCGGCAGGCCAGCTCGATGGCGTGGCGCTGGCCGTAATCGAATCCCAACGTCTCCACGCGCGCAAACCGGTTCAGCGCCCAGGCAAGGCAGGTGGTGGAATCCTGGCCGCCGGAGAACAGCACCAATGCGGCTTCGGATGAAAATACGTCGCTCATGGCCCGCGCTTTAGCATTGCGCACGCTACTCGCCAATCCGGCCCGCCAACCGGTGGAAATCACCCTGTTCCGCTGCGCTACGCTGGGAACGGGCGCTCGCTTTTGGCATAAGGCTTGGGAGCCAGGAGACCGCCCCGCAATGACCCCTTCCCGCGACATTTCCCGCCTGATCGAGATCATGGCGGCGCTGCGCACGCCGGTGACCGGCTGCCCCTGGGACCTCGAGCAGAATTTTGCGACCATCGCGCCCTATACGATCGAGGAAGCCTATGAGGTGGTCGAGGCCATCAGCCGCGGCGACCTCGACGATCTCTGCGAGGAGCTCGGCGATCTGCTGTTGCAGGTCGTCTTCCACGCCCAGATGGCGTCGGAGCAGAACGCGTTCGCGTTTGGAGATGTCGTCGAGGCCATCACGCGAAAAATGATCCGGCGCCATCCTCACGTCTTCGCCGACAAGGACGGCAATCTCGCCTCCTCCCACGTCAAGGAAGTCTGGGACCGCATCAAGGCGGAGGAGAAAGCCGAGCGCGCCGCGCGCCGGCCGCCGGAAGAAGCGCCAACGCGTAAATCGCTGCTGTCGGGCGTGAAGGCCGGCCAGCCCGCGCTGACGCGTGCCATGGAGCTCCAGCGCAAGGCCTCCACTGTCGGCTTCGACTGGAACGATCCGCGCGCGGTGCTGGCAAAAATCCGTGAGGAAGCCGACGAGATCGAGGCCGCACTCGACCGCAACGACAGCGAGGGCCTGGCGGAAGAGACCGGCGACCTGATGTTCGCGCTGGTCAACCTTGCCCGCCATGTCGATGCCGATCCGGAAGCGGCGCTGCGCGCGACGAATGCGAAGTTCGAGCGGCGGTTTGCGTTCATCGAGCGGGCGCTGGAGGCGCAGGGCCGCACGCTGGAGCAGGCGTCGCTCGCCGAGATGGACGCGCTGTGGAACGCGGCGAAGGGAGACGAGCAAAGGGCTCCATCGACGGAGAGAAGCAACCAAGCGCGCTCCTAGCTCAAGCGTCGTCCTGGCGAAAGCCAGCACCCATTACCCCGAATGCACATTGTTGAACCACGCTGGAGCTACCAGCGTGCCAATTCCAGCCGCTTGTGGTTATGGGTCCCCGGATCTGCGCTTACGCTTGTCCGGGACGACAGCGTTGCTTGAGGCAGTAGTTAGCTCAACTCACTGGCGGGCGACGGCGTCTACGCGGACAGTCGCGGCACTGCGTCAAACCGGTTCACCACGATATCCCGCTTGGTCTCGTCCACCCGAACCGTCATATCGAAGCGGCCGTCGTTCAGCTCTTTCGCCAGCACTTCGGAATTCCGATGCAGCCAGCTGATGCCGGCGCCGTCGGAGGCATCGATGGAGAGGTCGAGCGTGATGCGCTTGGCGGCCAAGCGCTCCTCGATCGCGGCGAGCAGCGCGGCGACCCCCTCGCCCGACACGGCCGAGACCAGCATTGCCGGATGATCTTCGGGGCGGCGCGCGGCGATGTTCAAAAGTTCTTCGCGCTGTTCGGGACCATAACGGTCGATCTTGTTCCAGACCTCGATGATGCGGCCTGAATCATCGGGATTGATGCCGAGCTGGCGCAGCACGGCGTCGACGTCGCTCTGCTGTGCCTCGGCGTCGTCGTGCGAGATGTCGCGCACATGCAGGATGACGTCGGCTTCCAGCACCTCCTCCAGCGTGGCGCGGAAGGCGGCGACGAGCTGCGTCGGTAGATTGGAGATGAAACCGACAGTGTCCGACAGCATCGCCTTGCCGCCGTGCGGCAGGGTGAGCGCGCGCAGGGTCGGATCCAGCGTGGCGAACAGCATGTCGGCGGCCTGCACGTCGGCGCGGGTCAGGCGGTTGAACAGCGTCGACTTGCCGGCGTTGGTGTAGCCGACCAGCGCAACGACGCGGTACGGCACGCGCTGGCGGCCTGCGCGATGCAGTCGACGCGTCGCCTGCACCTTCTTCAGTTCGCCCTCGAGCTTGGAGATGCGCTCCTGGATCAGGCGGCGGTCGGCTTCGATCTGCGTCTCGCCGGGACCGCCCATAAATCCAAAGCCGCCGCGCTGGCGTTCGAGATGGGTCCATGAGCGCACCAGGCGCGAACGTTGGTAGTTGAGATGCGCGAGCTCGACCTGGAGCGAGCCTTCCTTGGTCTTGGCGCGACGTCCGAAGATTTCTAAAATGAGGCCGGTGCGGTCGAGCACCTTTGCCTGCAACTCCTTCTCGAGATTGCGCTGCTGGATCGGCGCAAGCGCGCAATCCATCACCACGAGCTCGACATCGAGGCTCTTGGCGAGCCCGGCGATTTCCTCGACCTTGCCCTTGCCGATATAGGTCGCGGGGCGGATCTGGCTGATCGGCGCGATGATGGCGTCGGCGACGACGAGATCGATCGCGCGCGCGAGGCCGGCAGCTTCGTCGAGCCGGGCCTCCGCGTCGCGCAAGACATGAGCTTCCGATTGCGCGTCGGCACTGCCTGCGCGCACCCGCAAATAGGGACCGATGACAAGCACCCGCCCCGTCTGCTTACCCCCTGCCGACCGCGGACGGTCGGCATCCCCGTCGAAATTCCGGGGTTCCAATCAGATCACTCTCAAGCCGGCTGGTCCTCGCCGCCTTCGAACAGCTGGATCGGAGCGCCCGGCATGATGGTCGAAATCGCATGCTTGTAGACGAGCTGCGAGTGACCGTCGCGCCGAAGCAGCAAACAGAAATTGTCGAACCAGGTCACGATGCCCTGGAGCTTCACTCCGTTGACCAGAAAGATCGTCAGTGGCGTTTTGGTTTTGCGAACGTGATTAAGGAAGGTGTCCTGCAGGTTTTGTGCGCGGTCTGCCGCCATTGTTTTTTTCTCGCTTTGAGTTTCTTTTTATTGCGCCGGTTTCGGCCCTCTTTTGAAATTCGGGGTCCTCGTCCGGTTGCCGTCCCTCATGAGATCCCCCTCGGAGGGACAGCGGTTCAATTAGAGGACAGGTAGGCTTATTAGGCAAGCCGCTTCACGCGGCAGGCCACGCCGTACTGCCCCGAAAAACTACGGAAATCGATGATTTTCCTCGCCTATTCCAACGACGTCGCAGCGTTAGCCGACGCCGAGCGCCTTCAACTTCCGGTGCAGTGCCGAGCGTTCCATGCCAACAAACTCGGCCGTGCGAGAAATATTTCCTGAAAAACGGCTGATCTGTGCAATCAAATAGTCGCGCTCGAACACTTCGCGCGCTTCGCGCAGCGGCAGGCCCATGATGTGCTCGCCATTGTTGCTGGTCGGCATCGCCGGCACCATGGAGCCGACGTCCTGCGGCAGCATGTCGGCAGTGATGATGACCTCCGGCCCGCCCGCGGCCAGAATCATGACTCTCTCAACGTTGTTGCGGAGCTGGCGCACATTGCCCGGCCAGACATGGGATTGCAGCACCGCCATCGCGTCCTGACCGATCTGCCGCTTGGGCAGGCCGCTGCCCGCCGAGATCTGCTCCATGAAATAGTCGATCAATTCCGGAATGTCCTCGCGCCGCTCCGACAGCGCGGGCACGCGGATCGGCACCACCGAGAGACGGTGATAGAGGTCCTCGCGGAAATGGCCGGCCGCGATCTCCTCTTCCAGATTGCGCGCGGTGGATGAGATGATGCGGACGTCGACCTGCACCTTGCCGTTGCCGCCGACGCGCTGGAACGACTGCTCGACCAGCACGCGCAAGATCTTGTTCTGGGTCTCGCGCGGCATGTCCGCGATCTCGTCGATGAACAGCGTGCCGCCATGGGCCTCTTCGAGCGCGCCGGGCTTGCGCGCGTGCTCGCCGTTGGACTGCTCGATGCCGAACAGCTCGTGCTCCATCCGCTCGGGCGTGATCGCAGCGGCGTTGATGACGACGAAGGGACCGTCGGCGCGGCCCGAGGCCGTGTGCAACGTGCGGGCGGTCAGTTCCTTGCCGGCGCCTGCGGGGCCGACGATCAGGATGCGGCTGTTGGCCTTGGCCGCACGCTCGATGGTCTGGCGCAGCTGGTTCATGCTGGGCGAGCGGCCGACCAGCGAGCTTGCGCTCGGCGCGAGCTGCTTCAGCTCCTTGACCTCGCGTTTGAGCCGCGAGTTCTCCAGTGCACGGTTCGCGACCAGGATCAGCCGGTCGGTCTTGAACGGCTTCTCGATGAAGTCGTAGGCGCCACGCTTGATCGCGGCGACCGCGGTCTCGATGTTGCCGTGGCCGGAGATCATCACGACCGGCAGATCGGGATTGTCCTTCTTGACCTGCTCCAGCAGTTGCAAGCCGTCGAGCTTGGAGCCCTGCAGCCAAATGTCGAGGAACACCAGATGCGGCCTGCGGTTGGCGATCTCGGCAAGCGCCGTATCGCTGTCGCGCGCGGTCCGGGTCACGAAGCCCTCGTCTTCGAGGATGCCCGCAACGAGATCCCGAATATCGGCCTCATCATCGACAATCAGAATTTCACTTGCCATGGGTCGCGCCTGTTTTCTCAGCTGCCTGTTGAGGCTTTGATCTTCGTTGAATCATTGGTCTTTTCAGCCGCCTCTTTGGTTTCGGCGGCCGCCTCTTTTGTTTCCGGATCCTTGACGGATTGCGTGGCCGTTTCGCCGATGTCCGGCTTGGTCGTCGCCGAGGCCGACGGTTCGGCCCCCTCGGTTTTCGCGGGGGCGCCGGAGATCGCAAAACGCATCCGCATCCAGGCGCCACGCTGGCCCTCGCGGAAGTCCGAGGCATCCTTCAGTTCGATGCGCCCGCCATGGTCTTCCAGCACGCGCCCGACGATCGCGAGCCCAAGGCCGGTGCCCTTGGCGCGTGTCGTCACATAAGGCTCGAGCAGGCGCGAGCGCGCCACCTTGGGCAGGCCGATGCCGTTGTCGACGACGTCGATCAGCACGTCCTCGCCCTCGCGCGAGACCACGACGTCGATCCGGCCTTTGCCGAGCTCCTCCAGGGGCACTTGCTCGATCGCCTCGGTGGCGTTCTTGACGATGTTGGTGACGGCCTGCGAGATCAGCCGCCGGTCGAACTGGGCGCGCAGCGGGTCTTCCTTGAATTCGGCCTCGATATCGATCTCGGGGTGGGCGACCTTCATCAGGAACACCGCCTGTCGCACTGCGTCGGCGACGTCCTCACCCTCCATCACCGGCTTCGGCATCCGCGCAAAGCGCGAGAACTCGTCGACCATGCGGCGGATATCGTCGACCTGACGCACGATGGTGTCGGTGCACTGTTCGAAGATCTGCTTGTCCTTGCCCTCGGTGATGTCCTTGCCGAATTTGCGGCGAATGCGCTCGGCGGAGAGCTGGATCGGGGTCAGCGGGTTCTTGATCTCATGCGCGATGCGGCGCGCGACATCGCCCCAGGCGGAGGTGCGCTGCGCCGAGACCAGCTCGGTGATGTCGTCGAGGGTGATGATGTAGCTGTCGTGCGGTTGGCTGGTCTTCTCGGCGCTGACGCGGACCGACAGATTGCGTTCCTGCCCGTCCCGCGTGATCGTGATCTGCCCCTGCACCAGGCGCTGGGTCCCTTCCCGCGCCGTCTTCATCATCTCTTCGAGCTCGGGCAGCACTTCGGAGAGCGGATGGCCGAGCGTCTCGGCTTCGGAATGCCCGATCAGCTTTTCGGCGGAACGGTTGAGAATGCCGACGCTGCCTGAATTATCCACGCCGATAATGCCGGCGCTCGCGGATGACAGCACCGCCTCGATGAAGCGGCGGCGGCTGTCGATGAGGTCGCTGGCGTTGACGAGCTCGTCGCGCTGGCTGCGCAACTCCTCCGTCATCTTGTTGAAGGTCTCGCCGAGCTGGGCGAGGTCGCCTTCCGACTGGTGCACCGGCACTTTCACGTGGAGATCGCCCGTCGAGACCGTCTGGGCCGCGTTCATCAGCCGTCGGATCGGCGAGACCAGCGAGTTGGCGAAGTTGAGGCCGATCAGCACCGAGGCCATCAGGATGGTCAGCGCGATCACCGCGAACATCAGCGCGAATGCGACCTGGATGCCGAGCCGGCGCGACTCGATCTGGGCGTATTCGGCGACGCTGACCTCGGTCTGCTTGAGCTGGTTGACGACATTCGGGTCGAGCGGCCGCGCGACGTAGAGGAAAGTGTCGCTGAAGGCGCGCAAGCGGACCACCGCGGCGACGAAGCTCGCATCGGGCAGCACCGCGATCTCGGGCTCGGATTCGTTGACGTTGCTGAGGAAGTCCGGCGCCGGCGGCGAATAGGCCAGCCGCATGCCGGTGTCGGCGGATTCGAGAATGTTGGTGTTCTTGTCGATGATCATCGCGCCCGGCAGGTTGCGCGAGGCGGCGCTGGAGGTCAGCAATTCGCGAAAAGAGCGGCGATCCTGGTCGTAGAGCGGCCGCGCGTGGGCGATGTCGTTGGCCATGCCGAGAATATCGCCCCGGATCAGCTGCGCGTGGTCCTGCATGTAGGCGCGCGCGATCGTCAGCGAATTCTGGATCACCTCCTTGGTCGGGCCGGAGAACAGCCGGTCGAGGCCGCGCTCGATGGTGACGTTGGCGACGACGGCGACCAGCACCGCCGGCAGCACTGCCACGATCGAGAACAGGCTCACGATCTGGACATGGAGGCGCGCCGCCGCCCTGCCCCGCCGTCGCGCCAGGATCAGCTGCCAGAGCTCGCGGATGATGATGCCGACCAGCAGCAGGATCGTGCCCGCATTGATCAGATAGAACGAGCGGACAACCGCAGGGGTCGGCTCGATCGACGTGAGGCCGGTCAGGACCAGGAACGTCAGGCAGGCCGACAGCAGGGCCAGGGCCACGGCGAACGGCGCCAGCCAGCGTCGCGCCGACCAACGGCGGGGCTCTTCCGCTGGGGCCGTGTCAAAGGATGCGGCCGAGGTGTCTGCGCTGGTCATTCCGGCAATGGGTGCTGAAAACGGGGTCCGCGGCGGGCGGATACTGATGTATTCGTACCACATTGTTGCCGAATTGCGACAATTCCGCGGCGCCCCCGCCGCGACCGACCCGCGCATCCACAGCGACATGCCGGAGGGCGGGAACGGATTCCGGCCCAGAGGGCTTGACCAGCATGCCCAGATTCTTTCTCGCAATGATGGTGTCGGCCGTGCTGCTGCTGATCGTGGCGGCGGATCTGCTGGTCAATGGTCTCGGGGTGCACGAGCCCAATGCGAACGTCGCCAGCGCGGTACAGGTCGCAGGCCGATTTGTCAGATAGGTGTGAGGCCGCGTCCCGCGGCTGAATGACCATTTGAATGTTCCTGCGGAACATTTCAGTCGGATCGGGACTTCTGCTCACCGCGTCAGCCACAACGGCCAGCGCGATCCGGACAGGCTCAGCTCCGCTTTGGTAGGGGGAGCTGAGCCACCGTTCGTTGCGGGAAGGCTAGCCTCCGCTCCGATACACCTGGATATCCAGATCCCGGATTTTCTTCCGCAGCGTGTTGCGGTTGAGGCCGAGCAGATCGGCCGCGCGGATCTGGTTGCCGCGGGTGGCGGCGAGCGCGGCCGTCAGCAGCGGCACCTCGATCTCTTTCAGGATGCGGTGATAGAGGCCCGGCGGCGGCACGCCGTTCGGGAAGCCCTGGAAGTGCGAGGAGAGATACGCTTCCACCGCGCCGCCGAGATTGTCGACGCCATGCTGGACTGCGGCACCCGGGCTGACCGTGGGTGGCGCCAGCTCGCCGTCGATGACGGAGCCCGTGATCACGTCCTGCGGATAGAGCGCTGCGAGGCGACGGGCGAGGTTCTCCAGCTCGCGCACGTTGCCCGGCCAGCGGTGCTGCTTCATCCGCTCCAGCGCCAGCGTGTCGAGCTTTTTCGGCGGCAGTCCGTCCTTCTCGGCCAGCGCGAAGAAATGACGGATGAGATCCGGCAGATCCTCGATGCGCTCGCGCAAGGGCGGCAGCCGCAGCGGCACGACGTTGAGCCGGAAGAACAGGTCCTCGCGGAACAGGCCCTGCTGGATCAGGACGCGCAGATCCTTGTTGGAAGCTGCGACGATGCGCACGTCGGTCTTGATCGGGGTGCGGCCGCCGACCGTGGTGTATTCGCCCTGCTGAAGCACGCGCAGCAGGCGGGTCTGCGCCTCCATCGGCATGTCGCCGATCTCGTCCAGGAACAGCGTGCCGCCCTCGGCCTGCTCGAACCGGCCGGAGGCGCGGGTGTTGGCCCCGGTGAAGGCGCCGCGCTCGTGGCCGAACAGCTCCGATTCGATCAGGTCACGCGGGATCGCCGCCATGTTGACTGCGACGAACGGGCCGTTGCGGCGCTTGCCGTAATCGTGCAACGCGCGCGCCACCAGCTCCTTGCCGGTACCGGACTCGCCCGTGATCATCACGGTGAGGTCGGTCTGCATCAGGCGCGCCAGCACGCGATAGATTTCCTGCATCGCCGGCGAGCGGCCGACCAGAGGGATCGCCTCCATCTCGGCGTCGTCGTTCGGCGTCGCGACCCGCTCCTTGGGCTCGGCCAGCGCGCGGCCGACGATGGCGATCAGCTCCTTCAGGTCGAAGGGCTTCGGCAGATATTCATAGGCGCCGCGCTCGGAGGCGCGGATCGCCGTCATGAAGGTGTTTTGCGCGCTCATGACGATGACCGGCAAATTCGGCCGCATCTTCTTGATCCGCGGCAACAGGTCGAACGCGTTCTCGTCGGGCATCACCACGTCGGTGATGACGAGATCGCCCTCCCCCTGGCTGACCCATCGCCACAGCGTCGCGGCATTGCCGGTCAGCCGCACTTCGTAGCCGGCGCGCGATAGTGCCTGATTGAGAACGGTGCGGATGGCGGTGTCGTCATCAGCAACGAGAATGCTACCTGCGGGCATCGTTAATCCTCATTTTGCCCCCTGTGACGCAGACGACGACTTCCCGGCAGAGCCGTCGCGACTGCTTTGATCGGCATGTTTCACCGATGTGGAATACATCGGCATCAGCACGCGGAAGGTGGTCTTCCGCGGCTGAGATTCGCATTCGATGATGCCACCGTGATCCCCGATGATCTTTGCGACCAAAGCGAGGCCCAGACCCGAGCCGGTCTGCTTGGTGGTGACGAAGGGATCGAACAGGTTTGGCAGAAGATCCTCAGGCACGCCTGGTCCGTTGTCCTTCACGCAGAATTCGAGCGGCAGGGATACACGGGATTTTTGACCGGGGACTGACAGGCGCACGCCGGGACGAAACGCCGTGGTGAGCTGGATTTCGCCGTCGGGAACGTCGATCAGCGCTTCGGCGGCGTTCTTCACGAGGTTGAGGAACACCTGGATGAGCTGGTCCTGGTTGGCCAGCACCGGCGGCAGCGAGGGATCGTAATCCTCGACGAAGCGGATGTTGCGGGCAAAGCCGGACTGCGCCAGCCGTTTGACGTGATCGAGCACCGAATGGATGTTGACGGGGCCGCGCACCACGGGGCGCTCGTCGCCGAACACCTCCATGCGGTCGACCAGCGTCACGATGCGGTCGGCCTCGTCGCAGATCAGCCGCGTCAGCATGCGGTCTTCCGAGGAGGCCTGCTGCTCCAGGAGCTGCGCCGCGCCGCGGATGCCGGAGAGCGGGTTCTTGATCTCGTGCGCCAGCATCGCGGCGAGCGCGATCACCGAGCGCGCGGCGCTGCGATGGGTGAGCTGGCGGTCCATCTTGTCGGCGATGGAGCGCTCCTGGAGCATCACCACGATGTGGCCGGGCCGTTCCGTGACGGGGGCAACGTGCAGATCGACCTGGCGGTCTCCGCCCATGCGCGGCGTGCCCAGATCGACCTTGTACTCGTTGACCGGCGCGTTCGACGAACGCACCTGGTCGATCAGCGCCAGCAACGGGCTGCCGAACGGCACCAGCTCTTTCAGCGACTGCCGCTTCAAAAACTGCGTCGAGATATCGAAGAAGGCTTCGGTTGCGATGTTGGCGGCGACGATCTTGCCGTCCGGCCCGATCATGAGCATGGGATTGGGCAGTGCGTCCAGGATGGCATCGCTGTCGGACGGAAACGGCCGACGATGTTCAGCGGCTGAGCTCATGCAGCGGCGCTCCATGCGAAGTCGTCGAAGGCATCTTGCAGTGACCGGTGGACAAGGCGCGGATCCTCCGAGGTGAGGATTTTCTGACGCCAGGATTTCAGCTTCTCGGCCGGCACACGGCTCACATCGGCCGCGACGTCGAGCGCCCAGCCCAGATGTTTTCGCGCGTGCCGCAGACCGATGCGCAGGCCGTAGAGCGCGCAGACGCCCTCATAGAGCGTGCGGACATAATGCAGCTGTGTCTCGAGCGACGGCGCGGCTTCCGCCGCCCCGCCCTTCAGGCGCCGGCCGATCTCACCGGGCAGCCAGGGCTGCCCCTGCGCGCCGCGACCGATCATCACGGCATCGGCGCCGGAGGCCTCTAACGCCGCGAGCGCCTTCTCGTAGGTCGTGATGTCGCCATTGACGACGAGCGGAACAGAGATCGCGTCGCGCACAGCGCGGATCGCATCCCAATCGGCCTCGCCCTTGTAGAACTGGCACCGGGTGCGACCGTGCACGGTGACGAGCTTGATGCCTGATGCCTGCGCACGCCGCGCCAGTTCCGGCGCGTTGCGGGTGCGGTCGTCCCAGCCGAGCCGCATCTTCAGCGTCACCGGCACCTTCACCGCCGCGATCGTCGCTTCGATCAGGCTGACGGCGTGGTCGAGATCGCGCATCAAGGCGGAACCGGACTGGCCGCCGGTAACGTGACGGGCCGGACAGCCCATGTTGATGTCGATGATGTCGGCGCCGTCGGCTTCGGCAATCCGGGCGCCCTCCGCCATCCAATGCGTATCGCAACCGGCGAGCTGGACCACGTGCGGACCGATCCCGGTGGCTTCGCAGCGCAACCGGGACATATGATGGCCATTAGCGAGTTCGTCGCTGGCCGTCATTTCGGACACCACCAGACCGGCCCCCAACTCCGCGGCCAGCCGGCGGACGGGCGAGTCAGTCACCCCCGACATCGGCGCCAGGAAGACCGGGGTGGCGACATCAATATCGCCTATCTTCAATGGCTTAGAGCCTGATACTGCCGAGCCGGTCACAGGGGTCTCGTTGCGTTGGCAGCGCCTCATCGCGCCTGCCATGATCTATCTTGCGCACAATTCTTGTGCAGTCAAGCGTCATGCCTACACTTTAGACAGTTCTGCCAATCTTTCAAGTGCAGTGCAGCAAAATGCTGTTTCCTACAATCCGGGGAAACCCCCTTTTTTTGCGGGCCTGCCGTGCTAGAGGCATGCGGCAATCACCCCACTCCCCGACTCTCGTCACCATCAAATGAGTATTTGAGTCCTATGGCGAAATCACAGCGCACCGCAGTCGTCCTCGTCGCGGCCGGACGCGGCCTGCGCGCAGGCGCCGGTGGCCCCAAGCAATATCGCGAGATCGGCGGGGTGCCCGTGATCTATCGCGCCATGGAGGCCTTCAGCCGTCATGCGGACGTGTTCGCAGTTCAGCCGGTCGTGAACCCCGACGACGGCGCCATGTTCACGGCAGCGGTCGCGGGGCTCAGCCACGAGGCGCCGGTCAATGGCGGCGCGACCCGGCAGGCCTCGGTGCTCGCCGGTCTCGAAGCGCTCGCCAGGCACAAGCCCGACATCGTGCTGATCCACGACGCCGCGCGCCCGTTCGTTTCGGAAGGCGTGATCACCCGCGCGATCGATGCGGCCAGCCGCACCGGCGCCGCGATCCCCGCCGTTCCCGTCACCGACACCATCAAGGTCACCGGCGAGAACGGCAATGTCGAGGACACCCCGGACCGGTCGCGGTTGCGAATCGCACAGACGCCGCAATCCTTTCGCTTCGACGTCATCCTCGAAGCGCATCGTCGCGCGGCCAAGGACGGGCGCAGCGATTTCACAGACGATGCCGCGATTGCCGAATGGGCGGGATTGACGGTTGCAACCTTTGAAGGCGATGTTGCCAATATGAAGCTCACCACTCCCGAGGATTTCGTGCGCGAGGAAGCGCGGCTGGCCAGCCTGCTCGGCGACATCAGGACCGGCACGGGCTATGACGTGCACGCCTTCGGCGAGGGCGACCATCTGATGATCTGCGGCGTGCGCGTGCCGCACACCAAGGGCTTCCTGGCCCATTCCGACGGCGATGTCGGCCTGCATGCGCTGGTCGACGCCATCCTCGGCGCGCTTGCCGACGGCGACATCGGATCGCACTTTCCGCCCAGCGACGCGAAGTGGAAGGGCGCCTCCTCCGACCAGTTCTTGAAATACGCAATCGAGCGCGTCACCCAGCGCAGCGGCCGCATCGCCAATCTCGAGGTCACCATGATCTGCGAGCGACCGAAGATCGGTCCCTTGCGCGACACCATGCGCGCGCGCATCGCCGAGATATCGGGCGTCGACATTTCCCGCGTCGCAGTCAAGGCGACCACCAGCGAGCGGCTCGGCTTCACCGGCCGCGAGGAAGGCATCGCGGCCACCGCGAGCGCCACCATCCGCCTGCCCTGGAGTGTCTAGGCCATGGCCGGCAGCGACGCACGCGCCCTCTCCCGCTCGCTGCTCGATCTGTGCCGGATGCGCAAGCTGACGATCGCGACCGCGGAGTCCTGCACCGGCGGCCTCGTCGCGGGCGCGCTGACCGACATCCCCGGTTCGTCCGACGTCATCGATCGCGGCTTCGTCACCTATTCCAATGACGCCAAGCGCGCGATGCTCGGGGTCGAGGCGAGCACGCTCACCAATTTCGGCGCCGTCAGCAAGGAGACCGCAACAGCTATGGCGGTCGGCGCGCTGGAGCGCGCCGGCGTCGATCTCGCGGTCGCCATCACCGGCATTGCCGGCCCCGGCGGCGCCACGCCGGGCAAGCCGGTGGGCCTCGTCCACTTCGCCGCCGCCGCGCGCGACGGGCGCATCGTTCACCGCGAGCATCGTTTTGGCGCCATCGGCCGTACCGCCGTGCGCCAGCGCTCGGTGGTCGAGGCGCTGCGCATGCTGATGGATCTCGCCCGCGGCCCAGTCCAGGCCAAGCCACGCCGTGAAGCCGCGGTCACCCGCCTGCGCCCCCGCGTGACACGCTCGCCGCGCGGGCACACAGTGAAGCGCAGGACTCCGCGCTCGCCGCGAGGCTGACTCCCGCAGCCTGGATGGAGCGAAGCGCAATCCGGGATTCGTTCCGCGGATACAAGGCCCGGATTACGCTTCGCTCCATCCGGGCTACAATCCCTTGCGTTGCCCGTCGGGCAAAACACACAAGTCGCAGGTCAATCTGACCTCGCGAAAATTCGCGAAAATATTCCGCTTTACCGAAATTCGGCTTTGGCGTATTCATCCCGCCACCTCATCCCGGTCAGAGGGGCGTATCGCGATCGTCACGAACGTGGGATGGGCTGCGGTGGACGCTGGTCACATCGGCGCGAAGGGTGTCGCAGGGCGGGAAACCGTGAGCGAAGACGTCGCGCACACGACCGATGCTGACAGCGTACGGCAGAACCGTGTCGTCCTGACGCCCGGGGTCTGTGCGTCAAGTCTTGTGGTGATGTGGGCTGCCCGACCGGGCAGGCGCATCAGCCATCCGCAAGGCGACGGGGGCAATAGTGCATCGCTCCCCGGGGAGAGCTCGGCATAAGCCGTCAAACCACTGCGCAGGGAAGGCCGTGTGTTGGGCTTCACCTGTATGCCGCTGTGCAGCCTCTTGTAGCGCAACCTTCGCACAGTGGACCGTGGGTGCCAGCCGGCACCCGGCCTTCCCTGCGCCCTCTGACGAGGAGGGTGTACGAGACGAAGCAAAGCTCGGGCGTGCCAAGCCGCGAGACTGCAAACCTGTGTTTGCTTGTCAAAATGCACGCAATTTTGTCGAAACCGATCGGGATGGCAAATGTGCAACCGCGAGCAAACGTCATTGGCCCCTTTGCGTCTTGCGCCCGACTATATTGCCGCAATAATGCCGCTCTACGTTGTGACCGGGAATCAACCCGGCCCAGCCCTGGAGGGCGACGAGAGTGTTCGCTCGCTACACTGTTCCGGCAGTCGCCATTGCCGCCTTGGCCACTATGGCCGTCTTGGCCGCAACCGACGGTGCGACCGCGCAAACCGCCAACCAGCCGCCGGATACAATGGCGGCGCGCGTCGAGGCCTGCACGCCGTGTCACGGCAACAAGGGCGAAGGCACCAGCGACGTCTATTTCCCGCGGCTCGCAGGCAAGCCGGCCGGCTATCTCTACAACCAGCTGCTCGCTTTCCGCAGCGGCCGGCGCAAATACCCGCCGATGAACTATCTGCTGGAGTTTCTGCCCGATCCCTATCTGGAGGCGATGGCGGAATATTTTGCCAGCGAGCACCCGCCGCTGCCGCAACCGGCGCCGAGCGAAGTGAGCAAGGACGTCCTCGCGCACGGTGAGCTGCTCGCCACCAGCGGCGATGCCGGCCGCAACATTCCGGCATGCGTCAGCTGCCATGGCCCTGCATTGACGGGCATGCAGCCGGGCATCCCAGGCCTGCTGGGCCTGCGCGCCAATTATATCAGCGCCCAGCTCGGCGGCTGGCGTTATGGCACCCGCACCGCGAAATCGCCTGATTGCATGCAGCTCGTCGCTGGCCACCTGACCGAGGCGGACGTCACCGCCGTCGCAGCCTGGCTTGCGACGCGGCCCGCTCCCGCCAACCCAGCCCCCGTGCCGAAAGGCACCTACGCGCTGCCATTCGGCTGCGGTAGCCAGCCCAACTGACGAGGCGGATGATGGGCTTCAAATTTTCGATCAAGCTCCTGTCCATCGAGTTGCTCGCCCTCGCGGCGTTCACCACGGCAGCAGCCGCGCAGGACAAAGACAAGACCGGCGACATCATCGCGCGCGGCGAATATCTGGCCCGTGCCGGCGACTGCACCGCCTGCCACACCGCAGCGGAAGGCCGCTTGTTTGCCGGCGGCCGTGCCATGCCGACCCCATTCGGCACGCTGTACACCTCCAACATCACGCCCGATCCGGAGACCGGCATCGGCAAGTGGAGCGCCGACGACTTCTACAAGACCATGCACAGCGGCCGCTTTCCCGATGGCGGGCTGATTTACCCGGCGATGCCGTTTGCGTCCTACACCAAGGTCACGCGCGCCGACAGCGACGCGATCTTCGCCTATCTGCGCTCGATTGCGCCGGTGAACCAGAAGAACAAGCCGCACGAATTGCGTTTCCCATACGACAACCGCCAGCTCATCCTAGGCTGGCGCACGCTGTTCTTCAGCGAGGGCGAGTTCAAGCCCGATCTGAAGAAATCAGCGGAGTGGAATCGCGGCGCCTATCTGGTCGAGGGCCTCGGCCATTGCGGCATGTGCCATTCGCCGATCAACGCGCTCGGCGGCACCTCGCAATCCGACGCGTTCAAGGGCGGCCTGATCCCGATGCAGAACTGGTACGCGCCCTCGCTGACGTCAAACCGTGAGGCCGGGCTCGGCGACTGGAGCATCAAGGACATCACGGATTTGCTCCAGACCGGCGTCTCCATGCGCGGCGTGGTCTACGGCCCAATGGCCGAGGTCGTGCACAACAGCCTGCAATATCTCAACGACGAAGACACCAGGGCGATGGCGGTCTACCTCAAGAGCATCGCGGAGCCCTCGCCTCCGCCGGCCGCGAGCTCGGTGCTGCCGACCAGCGAGAGCAGCCTTCTGATCAGCCTCGGCAAGACCGTCTACGACAAGAACTGCGCGAGCTGTCATGGCACCCAGGGCGAGGGCAAGCCGCCGCACTGGCCGCCGCTTGCCAACAACCAGTCGATCGAGATGCAGTCGGCGGTCAACCCGATCCGCATGGTGCTCAATGGCGGCTATCCGCCCGGCACCAAGGGCAATCCGATGCCCTATGGCATGCCGCCCTTCGCCGGCCTCCTCTCCGACAACGAGGTCGCCGCCGTCGTCTCCTACATCCGCACCGCCTGGGGCAATCGCGGCACGCCGGTCTCGGCGCGCGAGGCCAACGAGCTGCGCTCGGCACCGCTGAACTGAGGGCCCCATGTTCAACTCCGATCCGCCGACCAGCCCAGCCGCCGCCGACCAGGCCATCGAGGAAGTCGTGGCGCAGGGCCCGTCCGGCGCGATCGTGGTCGCCGGCATCGCCACGGCCTGCGTGGTCGCGATGTGGTTCGCCTTCTATCTGTTCGTGTTCCTGCCGCGCGGCTCCCTGCAATGAGCGTCGAGGGAGCCCACAGCAACGGTAGCGCCAGCGCCGAGGTCGCAGCCCGCGTCGAGCGGCGCTGGGCCACCATCGCCGTGATCATCGTCGTGATGATGGCGCTGCTGGCGGCGTTCGCCGGCATCCATCGCGCGACCATGCCGCAACCGCGCGTCGAAACCACCGATCCCTCGCGCCTGCATCTGAGCGGTGAATTCGTCGAAAGCAATCTCGGCAGCGTGCTCGAGGCCAATGGCAACGTGACCGTGCGCGCGATCGGCCAGCAATATTCGTTCACGCCGGCCTGCATCGTGGTGCCCGTCGACACGCCGATCACGCTGCGCGCCACCAGCGCCGACGTCGTCCACGGCATCCTGATCCAGGGCACCAATGTCAACACCATGCTGGTGCCGGGCTACATCTCCGAGCAGCTCATGCGCTTTACGAAGAGCGGCGACTATCTGATGCCCTGCCAGGAGTTTTGCTCGTTCGGCCACGAGGGCATGTGGGGCAAGGTCAAGGTGATCGACAAGACCGAATTCGCGGATCGCGCGAAGGGTGGCGGGAGGCTGAGCTGTGTTGGTCAATAGAAAGCTCATCCTCGCCCATTTCTGGCTGGCCTTCGCCGTGTTCGGCATCGCGCTCACGCTCGGCGCCTGGCAGATGTTCATCCGCAGCCCGATCGGCACATGGCTGTCCAATCCCGAGCTCTATTACCGTTCGCTGACCGCGCACGGTACGGTGATGGGCTACGTCTTCCCGACCCTGGTCGCGATGGGCTTCGGCTACGCCATCAGCGAGTCCGCGCTGGAGCAGCGGCTGGTCGGTGTGCGCTGGGCCTGGGCCGGGTTCTGGCTGATCGTCGGCGGCAGCATCATGGCGGTGATCCCGATCGCGCTGGGCCGCGCCTCGGTGCTCTACACGTTCTATCCGCCGCTAATCGGCAACGTCTTCTACTATCTCGGCGTCGTGCTGGTCGTGGTCGGCTCCTGGATCTGGGTTGCGTTGATGTCGCTCAATCTGCGCATGTGGCGGAAGGCCCATCCCGGTGCGCCGGTGCCGCTGGCGATGTTCGCCAATGTCGCGGGTTCGTATCTGTGGGCCTGGACTGCGGTCGGCGCCGCGCTCGAGCTGCTGCTGCAGATCATTCCAGTCGCGGCCGGGCTGAAGGCCACCATCGACGCCGGCCTTGCGCGCGTGTTCTTCTCCTGGACGCTGCACGCCATCGTCTATTTCTGGCTGATGCCGACCTACATTGCCTATTACACCATCGTGCCGCGCGCGATCGGCGGCCGCGTCTATTCCGACAGCATGGCACGGATCTCCTTCATCCTGTTCCTGGTGGTCGCGATGCCGATCGGCATGCACCACACCTTTGCCGATCCGCAGGTCGGCGCCGGCTTCAAGTTCATCCATTCGGCTTTCACGGCGCTGGTCGCGCTGCCCACGCTGCTGACGGTGTTCACGATCTGCGCCTCGGTCGAGATCGCGGCGCGCCTGCGCGGCGGCCGCGGCATGTTCGGCTGGATTAGGGCCCTGCCCTGGGACAATCCGATGATGCTGGCCCTCGCCTTTTCCTTCGTCATGCTCGGCTTCGGCGGCGCCGGCGGTCTCATCAACATGAGCTATCAGCTCGATGCGTCGATCCATAACACGCAGTGGATCACCGGCCATTTCCACCTGATCTTCGGCGGCGCCATCGTGATCATGTATTTTGCGATCGCCTACGATCTGTGGCCGCACCTGACCGGTCGCGAGCTGATCGATGTCCGCCTGATCCGCACCCAGCTCTGGCTGTGGTTCATCGGCATGATCGTCACGACCTTTCCCTGGCACTGGGTCGGCATTCTCGGCATGCCGCGCCGCATGGCCTATTTCGACTTCGGCGATCCCGCGATCGCGCCGCAGGCCCTCTCGGTTACCCTCTCGGCCATCGGCGGCTTCATCCTGCTGGCGTCGGGAATCATATTCATCGTTATCCTGGCTCGCGGCATGCGCGCGCCGCGGGTCGACGCCGGCCCTTATCGCTTCGCGCTGGCCGTGCACCAGCCCACAACGGTCCCGGTCGCGCTCAACACCCACGCGCTGTGGGTGGCGCTGATGATCGCGCTCACCCTCACCAATTACGGCTATCCGATCCTGAATCTGGCGCTGACCGAGGGCACCTCTGTGCCGGCCGTTTATGTGGGAGCGCAGTGATGAGCACGCGCGACCTCTTCACCCTCACCAATCGTCATTTCAAGGCGAGTGTGGTCATCACCGCCGCGATCCTGATCGTCACGGCGATTGCAGGCTTCGTCGTGCTGCCCTTCGCGCAGCCCTGGGTCCAATTCGCCAACGTCTGGGACGCGATCTGCAGCGCTGCCGGTGTGCCGCAACGCGCAGCGAGCGTGACTGCGCCAGAGCAGAGCAAGCGCCTATCGGGGGTCGTGCTGACGTCGAACACGCTGTCACGCCCGAGCCAGGAGGCGATCGGCCGCGGCGCCACGCTGGCGCAGCGCTGCGCGATCTGTCACGGCCCGACCGGTGTCAGCCGCGCGGATTCGCCCAATCTCGCCGGCCAGTACGCGGCCGTGATCTACAAGGAGCTGCATGATTTCCGCACCGGCGCGCGCACCAATGCCGTGATGTCACCGTTCGCCGTCAATCTGACCGAGCAGGAGATCGCAGATCTCTCGAACTATTACGCTTACCTGCCGCGGCTGCCGGCCTATCACCCGACGCCGCAATTGCCCAAGCCAAACATCGTAATCTACGGCGCACCAATGCGCGGCATCGCGCCCTGCGGCGCCTGCCACGGCAGCCTCGACAACAAGACCGGCAGTCCGTGGCTCGAAGGCCAGTCCGAGGCCTACATGAAGGCGCAGCTGCAGGCCTTCGCCTCAGGCGAGCGCCGCAACGACATCAGCCAGCAGATGCGCAACATCGCGCGTGCGATGACCCCGCAGGAAATCGAGCAGGCCGCGGCGTACTATGCCTCGCAGCCGCCGGATATCGTGAAGGCGGTGGATTGAAATCTTGGCACGCCTGCCTTCCCATTGTCGTTGCGAGCGCAGCGAAGCAATCCAGAGTCTCTCCGCGGAGGGATTCTGGATTGCTTCGTCGCAAGGGCTCATCGCAATGACGGAGGAGAGAGCGTGCCCGTCCACTACGACGAGGCCAGCTTCCGCCGTCCGTAGATCGCATCCGCCCGCTTCTCGAACGCGATGGAAAATCGCGCGAACGCGGCGTCGAACATCGAGCCCATCAGGAGCGCCAGCATGCGGCTCTTGAACTCGTAGGCGAGGAAGAAACCGACATCGCAAACGCTCTCGCCTTTGGGCTCGAACGTCCAGCGGTTTTCCAGATTGCTGAAGGGACCCTGCAGATATTCGACCAGGATCTTCAAATTGGCGCGGTCGAGCGTCACGCGGCTGGTGAAGGATTCCCTGACCAGCTTGAACGACACCGTCATGTCCGCGACCAGCACCTCGGTGCCGTCGGGTTTCGCCATGCGCTGCCGGACCTTCAGCGCGCTGCACAGCGGCACGAATTCCGGGTAGCGCTCGACGTCGGCGACCAGATCAAACATCTCGGACGCGCTGTGATCGACACGGCGCTTGCTTGAAAAATTGGGCATGGCAATTCAGCGGGCGCTTGCTGCCCGCGCGGCCTTCAGTTTCGCAAAATCCTCGCCGGCGTGATGCGACGAACGGGTGAGCGGGCTTGCCGACACCATCAAGAAGCCCTTGGTGTAGGCGACCTTCTCGTAGGACGAAAACTCATCCGGCGGCACGTAGCGCATCACGGCGTGATGCTTGCGGGTCGGCTGGAGATATTGCCCGATGGTCAGGAAATCGACATCGGCCGAACGCAGATCGTCCATCACCTGCTGCACCTCGTGGCGCTCCTCGCCGAGGCCGACCATGATGCCGGACTTGGTGAAGATGGTGGGATCGAGCTCCTTGACCCGCTGCAGCAGCCGGATCGAATGGAAATAGCGCGCGCCCGGCCGCACCGTGAGATAGCACGACGGCACGGTCTCGAGATTGTGGTTGAACACGTCGGGCTTCGCCGCGACGACGACCTCCAGCGCCCCCTCCTTGCGCAGGAAATCGGGCGTCAGGATCTCGATCGTGGTCGAGGGGCACGCAGCGCGGATCGCGCGGATGGTCTGGGCGAAATGCTCGGCGCCGCCGTCGGTGAGGTCGTCGCGGTCAACCGACGTGATGACGACATGGGCAAGCCCAAGCTTGGCCACGGCCTCGCCGACGTTCTGCGGCTCGGCCGCATCGAGCGCGTTCGGCATGCCGGTCTTGACGTTGCAGAAGGCACAGGCGCGGGTGCAGGTGTCGCCCATGATCATGAAGGTCGCGTGCTTCTTGTCCCAGCACTCGCCGATGTTCGGGCAGCCCGCCTCCTCGCACACCGTATGCAGGCCGTTGGCGCGCACGATGTTGCGGGTGTCGGCATAGCCGCGGGTGTTGGGCGCGCGTACGCGGATCCAGTCCGGCTTCGGCGGCGACGCGGAATCGGGCCGATTCACCTTTTCGGGGTGACGTGGGCGCAGCGGGTTCGAGATGGTATCGACAATAACGACCATAGGGTGTCCGGTCTGTTCTGGTCCTACCTAGTCGGTCTGGCCGGGCATCGCAACCCGGCTCGCCCCGCTTCAGGGAACATGGCAGATATGGGCAATATCCTGCTCTGTTCTCTGGCGATTCTCACCTCGAATGGCTCCAGTCTCGAAACCTTCCACACCCCGGCTCGGCAAAGCGCTGAAGCGTGCCTTTTTCGCACGCAGCGTCCACGAGGTCGCGCCCGACCTGATCGGTGCGACCATGCTGGTCGACGGCGTCGGTGGGATCATCGTCGAGGTCGAGGCCTATCATCATACCGAGCCGGCGGCGCACTCCTACAATGGCCCGACGCCGCGGAACCAGGTGATGTTCGGCCCGCCCGGCTTTGCCTATGTCTACCGCTCCTACGGCATCCACTGGTGCGTGAACTTCGTCTGCGAGAAAGAAGGCTCGGCCAGCGCAGTGCTGATCCGCGCGCTGGAGCCGACCCATGGCATCGCCGCGATGCGTCGGCGGCGCCATCTCCAGGATTTGCACGCGTTGTGCTCGGGCCCGGGCAAGCTGACCGAAGCGCTCGGCATCACCATCGCGCATAACGCCTTGCCGCTGGATCGTCCTCCGATCGCGCTGCATGCGCGGACGGAGGACGTCGAGGTGGTCGCCGGCATCCGGATCGGCATCACCAAGGCCGTCGAGCTGCCCTGGCGCTATGGCATCAGGGGCTCGAAGTTTTTGAGCAAGCCGTTCCCGAAATAAGCTTACGACGCTTGTTTGAGCCGCTCCAGCGCCTCGAGCAGCTTGGCCTTGCGGGCCAGCGCGGCCCCACGCTTCTCGCGCTCCTCCTCGACGACCTCCTCGGCCGCGTTGGCGACGAATTTCTCGTTGGCCAGCTTGGACTCGGCACGCTTGATGTCGGCGTCGGCCTTCCCGATCTCCTTGTCGAGGCGCGTGCGCTCGGCGGCGACGTCGATCACGCCCTTCAGCGGCAGCGCGGCGACCTCACCTCGCACCAGGAGCTGGACCGCGCCGTCGGGCGCACGGTCGGCGAAGGAGATATCCGACAACCGCGCCATGCGCTTGATGACGTCGCTCCAGCGTGGCGCGCGCTCCTTCGTCTCGGCCGAGGCGCCTGCGAGCACCAGCGCCGTCAGCGTCGCCGGCGGGATATTCATCTCGGCGCGCACCGAACGGATCTGCGTGACGAGGTCGATGACCCAGCCGATCTCGGCCTCCGCCGCGGGATCGGTGAAGTCGGCATGGTCGAAGATCGGCAGCACCCAAACCGGCGAGACGAGCGCGTCGGTCGGCCCCGTCGTCGCCGCGAGCATCGCAAGCTGCTCCGGCGTCGGCCCGGCCGGCTTCAGCGGCCACGGTGCCAGCGCGAGCAGACCGTCGCGCTTGGCCGTCACCTCCCAAAGCTCCTCGGTGATAAAGGGCATGAAGGGGTGCAGCAGTTTCAGGATCTCGTCGCGCGCCCATGCCACCATGGCGCGGGTCTCGGCCTTGGCAGGGCTGTCGGGGCCGAGCAGCACGGGTTTTGCGAGCTCGAGATACCAGTCGCAATAGACGTTCCAAACGAAGCGGTAGATGCTGCCGGCGGCGTCATTGAAGCGATAGGCCTCGATCGCCTCGGTCACCTCGCGCGTGGTGTGCGCACTCTCATGCGCGATCCAGCGGTTCAGCGTCTCCTTGACCTTCGCCGGCTCGAAACCCTCGGGCACGGCGCAGTGGTTCATCTCCGCAAAGCGCGACGCATTCCAGAGCTTGGTCGCGAAATTGCGATAGCCCTCGACCCGGCTGGTGGCGAGCTTGATGTCGCGCCCCTGGGCGGCCATTGCGGCCAACGTAAAGCGGAGCGCGTCCGCACCATATTGGTCGATCAGGCTGAGCGGATCGATCACGTTGCCCTTCGACTTCGACATCTTGGCGCCCTTCTCGTCGCGGACGAGGGCGTGGATGTAGATCGTCGAGAACGGCACCTCCTTCATGAAGTGCAGGCCCATCATCATCATGCGGGCGACCCAGAAGAAGATGATGTCGAAGCCGGTCACCAGCGCGTTGGTTGGGTAGTAACGCTGCACTTCCGGTGTGTCTGCGGGCCAGCCGAGAGTCGAGAACGGCCACAGCGCGGACGAGAACCAGGTGTCGAGCACATCCTCGTCGCGCGTGATGAAGCCGTCACGCTTGTTGCGGTCGAGCGCCATCTCGCGGCCCTGCTCGACCGTGATGACTTCCTGCTCGACGTAATAGCCGAGCGCGTGGCTGACGGCCTCCTCCTCGGTCTCGGCGACGAACACCTTGCCATCAGGACCGTACCAGGCCGGGATCTGGTGGCCCCACCAAAGCTGGCGCGAGATGCACCAGGGCTGGATGTTCTCCATCCATTCGAAATAGGTTTTTTCCCAGTTCTTCGGCACGAAGGTGGTTTCGCCCGAACGCACTGCGGCCATCGCGGGCTTCGCCAGCGTCTTGGCGTCGACATACCACTGGTCGGTCAGATAGGGCTCGATCACGGTGCCGGAGCGGTCGCCATGCGGCACCATGTGGGTATGGGGCTCGATCCGCTCGACGAATCCGAACGAGTCCAGCCGCTCGACGATGCGCTTGCGGGCTGCAAAGCGATCGAGCTTGTTGAACTCCTCGGCGAATTGCGAGGCACCTTCCGGCAGGTCGCGCAAATAATCTCCGTTGTCGAGGAGATCGACGCAACCTTCCTTGTCGATGACGCTGATCCGGGCGAGGCCGTGGCGATTGCCGACCTCGAAGTCGTTGAAGTCGTGCGCCGGTGTCACCTTGACCGCGCCCGAGCCCTTCTCCGGGTCGGAATAATCGTCGGCGACGATCCGGATTTTGCGGCCGACCAGCGGCAGGATCACGTTCTTGCCGACCAGCTTCTGATAACGCTCGTCGTCGGGATGCACGGCGACCCCGGTATCGCCGAGCATGGTCTCCGGACGCGTGGTGGCAACGACGATGAAGCTCGAGGGATCCTCGGGGCTGAAAGTCTTGCCCTCGATCGGATAGCGCAGGTACCAGAGGTGGCCCTTGACCTCGGTCTGCTGCACTTCGAGATCGGAAATCGCGGTGAGCAGCTTGGTGTCCCAGTTCACCAGCCGCTTGTCCTTGTAGATCAGGCCATCGCGGTGCAGCTCGACGAACACCTTGACCACGGCCTTGGACAGGCCCTCGTCCATGGTGAAGCGTTCGCGCGACCAGTCGCAGGAGGCGCCGAGCCGCTTGAGCTGGTTGATGATGGTGTCGCCGCTCTCGGCCTTCCACTGCCAAACCCGCTCCAGAAACTTCTCGCGGCCCATCTCGCGACGGCTGGGCTGCTGGCGCTCCATCAGCTGCCGCTCCACCACCATCTGGGTGGCGATGCCGGCATGGTCGGTGCCGGGCTGCCACAGCACGTCGCGGCCGCGCATGCGCTCGAACCGGCACAGGATGTCCTGGAGCGTGTTGTTGAGGGCGTGGCCCATGTGCAGCGAGCCCGTCACGTTCGGCGGCGGGATCACGATGGTAAAGGGCACCGCGTCGCGGCGGTCGGGGCGGCCGGCCTTGAAGGCAAGGCTGTCCTCCCACACGACGGACATGCGGGCTTCGATATCGGCGGGCTGGTAATTTTTCTCGATCATGGCGCTGTTAGAAAGCCGCGCACGGGGTCCAAGTCAACGGACAAGTCACCGGAAAGCCAGGCGGCATCAGGGCCTTCCGGTCGGGTCGGGAGGCCGAATATGACGCTCAAGCAGGGCTTTATGAGGGCCCTGCGGCCCGATCTACCTGCCTCCGCGCGATACCCGCTCGATTTCGGCCTTCACGATGCGTTCGACGAGGCCTGGCAAATTGTCGTCCAGCCAGGATTTCAGCATCGGACGCAGCATCTCCTTGACCAGATCCTCCAGCGTTCGCGCATTGCTGCTGAGCACCGTGTGGGCCAGGGAATTGAAGGCGGATTCGACCGCGGAGACCGTCGATTGCGCCAGGATCGGCTGTTGGGGCGGCGGTGGCGGCGCATCGAAGTCCACGGGCGCATAGGATGCCGGCGTCGGACGCGGGGGCGGCGATTCGGCGAATTCGAGATCGTCGCGCGGCTCGACCTTGCGAAAGCTCGGCGGCGGCGGAGGTGGCGTCGGCTCCATCGCCAGCGCCATATCGTCGGTCAATTCCAGAACGTCGGGCTCAGGTTCGGGCTCCGGCTCGGGAGCGCGGATTTCCGGCGCAGCCGTGGCCGTGTCGAGGCCCGCCAGCAGTGCGTCGATATCGTCCTGATTGTTGGATGCATCCGCCTCGGGTGCGGGGGCCGGCGGCGGCGCCGGCTTTGCGGCCGGAGGCGGTGCGGGCTTTTCGGCGGCCGGTTTGGGCGGCGCGACCTTGGATGGCGGAATATCGTTGATCGCCTGCGGCTTTGCCGGCGAGGCGGGGGCGGCAGCTTTCTCGGGCTTGGCGGCATCCGCCGGCGGCGGCTTGGCCTCATCGTCGGCAATGATGCGCCGGATCGAGGCCAGAATCTCCTCCATCGAGGGTTCTGTGACCTTTGCAGGCTGCGTCATCTCCGACTCCACATCATCAACGCCCTCGCATGCGTTGTTTTACACCAAGCACGACAGGATTGGCCGGTTCCGGATGGACGGCCCGCCATTTTCGTCACGGCAGCCCGACTTGTCCCCAGATGACGGCTCAACGTGCAGCGGTGCGCCCCTGCCCTCGGCATTCATGCTTTACGCACACGGCATCGGATGCAGAGCGAATCGACCTGCATCTTCTTGGCAAGGCTATGTCAGGGATTTTGATGATTGCAAGCAAAGCACCGGTCGGCCTCGGCTATTTACGATGCCGACCGGATGACTACGGGACTCTAGCGTCCGTCTGGCGTGCGTACGCCGGCCCAGCTGTCGCGAACCTGCTGGTAATGAACGCTGGGATCATAGACCGTGGTGTTGAGGCCGAGGACCTGCGGCGCGAGACGGCCGACCGCGTTGAGCACTGAATAGGACGCCACCACGCGGTCATGCTGGGCAGTGACGAGCGCCACGCGCGCGTTGACCAGCGCCTGCTGCGCGTTGAGCACGTCCAGCGTGGTGCGCTGGCCGGCCTTGGCTTCCTCGCGCACGCCGTTCAGCGCGATCTCGGAGGCCGTGACCTGCGCCTGTGCGGACTGCACCTGCGCCTTGCCAGCTTCCAACTGGCCCCAGGCCTGCACGACGTTGGCGCGGGTCTGATCGCGTGTGGTTTCGAGATTCAGACGCTGCTGCGCCAGGTTCTCTTTCGATTGCCGGATGAGCGCATATTCAGCGCCGCCCTGATAGATCGGCACCGAGGCGGTCGCGATGGCGGAAGCGGTCGTCGTTCGGAAGACCGTCAGGGTCTGCTGGTACGACTGGGTGATGCCAGCCTGAACCGTGAGGGTCGGCAGCAGCGCGCCTTCGTTGATCTTGACCTGGAGATAATTGACATCGATGCCGAACATCGAGGCCGTGACATTGGGGTTCTCCACCAGGCTGAGACCGACGGCGGAGGCGAGCGTCCCGGGCAGGAAACGATCGACCGGCGAGCCCGGCGCAAGGTTCGTCGGCTCGTTGCCGATGATCCGGCGGAAATTCGCGCGCGTCGTCGTGAGATTCGATTCGGCGGTCAGGGCCTGGGTCCTGCCGGCCGCGAGCTGCGCTTCGGATTGCGCCACGTCCGTGCGCGTCACCTCGCCGACATTGAAGCGATCGCGGGTTTGCTTGAGCGTCTGTTCGAGCACGCGCACGTTGCTGCGCTGAACTTCCAGGGTGGCGGAGTCTCGAAGATAATCCATGTAGCTGGTGGCAGCCTGCAACAGGACCGTCTGCTCGAGCACACGCAACGCCTCGCGAGATCCCGAGACCTGACTCTCCGCCACGCGCGTCCTGTTGGCGGTCTGATTGCCGTTGTAGAGCGTCTGGTTGATGGTCAGGCTGGCGCTATTGGGCTGAAGGGGCGGGTCGCTATGGATCGGCACAGCCTTCTGCGTCTGCTGAATATCCTGATACTGATAGCCGGTGCTGAGGTTGATCCCGACCTTAGGGCGATAGCCCGAGAGAGCCTGTGGCACGTTCTCGTCAGTCGAGCGCACCTGGGCGCGCTGCGCGTTGAGCTGCGGATTGTTCTGATAGGCGCGCACCAGCGCAGCCTCGATCGTATCCGCCAAGGCAGGCGTCGGCGCGGCGAGCGCCAGCAGCAGGACCGAAACCGCTGCTCCGGTGAAGAGCTTCACCCCATGCATCCAAAAATTCCGTTCATTCTAACGCCCGGCTCGTGCCCGCGAGCTGGGTTACCGTCTACGAGTGGAGTCGCTGCCCCGCCGCAACATAGGACGCGGTCAAGCGCGACGGAACTACCTGAGGGGTGTTCTCGGTGGAAACTCTTCACGTGCAGCATCCCGGCCACACTTCTGATTCAGAACGGGATTTTACCGGGCTAAAGCCGCTATCGGGCCGTCAGAAGACGAAAGCGGCGGCCCGTTCCAGCCCGGGAAGGACCGGGGCCGCGGCATCGAACAGCGCCCGATGGCCGAATTCGCCGTGAGTATGGGTCACGATCATGGCTCGCGGCGGCCTGGATTCGGCCGAGACCCCCACCAGGCGCCCACCCTCCTTGAGCTGCCCGAGCAGCCCTGCCGGCGTCACCTCGGTGGCGCCGTTGAGGACGATCACATCATAGGGGCCAGCAGCGGGATCACCCTCGGTGCAGACCGCGGCCTTGCAGGCCACGTTGGCGAGCCCGAGGGCGGCGATGGCGTCGCTTGCCTTCTTGGCCAAGGCCGAATCGCATTCTGTCGCGATGACCTGACGCGCAAGCTTGGCGGTCAGCGCGGCGAGATAGCCCGTGGCGCAGCCGACGACCAGCACGTTGTCCTCCTCACCGATCTCGGCGGCCTGGAGCAGCTTGCCGGTCAGCTGCGGCTTGATCAGGAACCGCTTGGCGCCGCCCTCGCTGACGTCGAGATCGAGGTCGAGATACGCCAATGCCTGCCGGCTGGCTGGCACGAAGGCCTCGCGCGGAACCGTGAGCATGGCGTCGAGAACACGACGGTCGGTGACGTCACTGGTGCGCACCTGGCCATCGACCATTTTTAGGCGCGCCGTCGAGAAAACGGACATTTGCGGACCCTGCAAGGCGGACGATGCCGCGGACGAAAGTTGGCGGCATCTTTGGAACAGGCCCTGCGAAAACGCAACATGGCTTTGGCCCGCGAACCGGGCCCTTCCGCAACTCGCAACGTCGAGGGTGAGCCGGCCTACTCGATCGTGACCGCGAGGCGGCCGATCAATGCGGCGACTTCATCAAGCCGTGCCGAATCGTGGGTCTCGACCGCGCGCGCCAGACAGGCGAGGCATTCGTCGTCGCTGAGTTCGGGGATATCCGCCGGCAGAATGGAGGGAGCCAGCGGGGAACGGTCGACCTGGATGTCTCGCATGGGAATCAGCTCCGTAAAGGACCGGCCTCTGGAAGCTCGATTTCAATTGAGTCGTTTTGGCGTCGCCGCGGAGGATGCAGGCTCGCCACGGTACACATCTAGTTGAGGATTTGCCGCAACGAGGTCGCACGCCAGATCAGAGTCTGGACGCAAGCCGTTGACAATAAAGCGGAATTTGGCTCCCCGGGCTGGATTCGAACCAGCGACCATCCGATTAACAGTCGGATGCTCTACCGCTGAGCTACCGAGGAAAAGGGCGAACCCGTCGTTCGCGCGCGGCTGCGTATAACAAAGCCGCTTGCGCTTGCAAAGGACGAATTCGCTATCTGGCACATTGCGGGGAGGAAGGGCACGCGGCCCCTCCTCCGCCCGGCCTCAGGTCAAGTTACTCGGCGACGAACGAAGTGGTCTTGGTGCCGGAATCGTAGCGCAGCCGAAGCGCGGTGAACTTGCAGAGGTTGACGTTCTTCCAGAGCACGGTCTCGTCATAGTTCTGCCAGTCGACGCGGACGTTCCAGACGCATCCTTCGTCGTCATCGTCGAACTCGACATAGGTGCTCGCCTGGTTCTGCAAAACCTTGTCCAGCTCGTTGTCCCATTCGTCCATGCCATCGTCCGGGGCGTTGAAGCCCAGGAATTTGATGGCATAGCCGGTCTCGTTGACGACAGTGACGTTGCGGGCGTCAGCCGCGAACGACGGCGCGGCGGCAATCGATAGACCGACCGCGATCAGTGCAGACAGAAAATACTTCATATGAAATTCCCCCGATCGAAACGGGCTTTCGGTGCCTGACGTCGATCGGCGCAGGCGCCGCGGCAACCAGTGGCGTTGCCTCGAAGGATTCGTCGGAGGCGCAATCGAAAGGTTCAAGACACGATCGATCCGCCTCCGCCTCGTTGCACGACGCGAGACGCGCAACGAACGACTTCTTACCGATTCGAATTCTCCGCAGCAATGAACCGACATTCATAGATCGGCGTCTTGTTGTCTCCGGCGCCGGCACAGTGCGGAATGTGATTTTCGTTGCAGGCACAGCTTCACACCCTCGCGACGCATCTCGCCCGAGCTTTGCTTCGTCTCGTACACCCTCCTCGTCAGAGGGCGCAGGGAAGACCGGGTGCCGGCTGGCACCCACGGTCCACTGTGCGAAGGTTGCGCTACAAGAGGCTGCACAGCGGCATACAGGTGAAGCCCAACACACGGCCTTCCCTGCGCAGTGGTTTGACGGCTTATGCCGAGCTCTCCCCGGGGAGCGATGCACTATTGCCCCCGTCGCCTTGCGGATGGCTGATGCGCCTGCCCGGTCGGGCAGCCCACATCACCACAAGACTTGACGCACAGACCCCGGGCGTCAGGACGACACGGTTTTGCCGTACGCTAATAACACCGGTCGTGTGCGCGACGCTTTCGCTCACGGTTTTGCCGCCCTGCGAAGCCCTTCGCGCCGATGTGACTAGCGTCCACCGTAGCTCACCCCACGTTTCGTGACGATCGCGATACGCCCTCTGACCGGGATGAGGTGGCGACAAGATGCGATAAATCAGAATTTCTGTAAAGGCGAATATTTTCGCGCGGAAGGATTGCCCCGCAGTTTGGGTGTTTTGCCCGTCGGGCAGCACAAGGGATTGTAGTCCAGATGGAGCGAAGCGTAATCCGGGGCCCTGGATCCGCGGAACGAATCCCGGATTGCGCTTCGCTCCATCCCGGCTACGGGCTGTCGCCTTACGGCCTCCCGCACACCAGATCGATCTCGATCAGTGCGTCGTAAGCCAGTCCGGTGACACCGACGCAGGTGCGGGCCGGCAGGCGGTCCGGCGGAAAGAACCCGCGATAAGTCTCGTTCATCGCGGTGTAGTCTTCCTTGAAACGCGTGAGATAGATGCGTGTCATCACGACGTGTTCGAGACCGAGATCGACGCCCGCCAGGACCACCTTCAAATTCTCCATCACCGCCCTCGTCTGCGCGACGATGCCGTAAGGCAATACGCCCGGTGTTTGCGGCGTGTCCGGCATCTGGCCGGTGACGAAGACAAAAGCGTCGGTCTCCACCGCGTGGCTGAAGGGCGCGACCGGCTTCGGTCCGCCGCTGATCATGTGGAATTTCACTGGGGTTCCTTGTACCGGCGCGTCTCTTAAGGGAAGGTTTGAAACAGGCGCTTGCTGATGATCGCGTGCACGCCCCAATTGCCGTCGACCACCTGCGTAACGCCGAAATCGACGGCGGCCGACATCAGCGCGATCGCCTCGTCCTCGCTCAGCCCCTTCACGTTCATCAGGAAGCGTCGCATCTTGCGAAACGCATCTTTCATGGCGAGGTCGAGCGAGGACTTTGCGTAGACCTCGCTCTGGCCCTGCGCGCCGAACTCGGCAAGGTAGTTGGGATGGCTGAATCCGGTCAGGACCCAGTCGGACTCGGTCTCGATCAGGGGATAAGACAGATCGGCGAAGGGCTGACCTGCAAGGTCGGCCTTCTTGTGCAGGATCACCTCGAACGTTCCGGTCATCGAGCATTCGATCGCGGTGCCGCTCAATTCGCCGTCACCTTGCGTGGCATGGGGATCGCCGACCGACAGCAATGCGCCGGGAACGGAGACCGGAAGATAGACGGTCGCCCCCTTCCCCAAGCGCCAATTGTCGAGATTGCCGCCGAAATAGGACGGCGGCACGGAGTCGATGAAATCGACCTCGCGCGGCGCCACCGCGATCACGCCGAAATGCGGGCGCAAGGGAATGCGGACGCCGTCGAGCACGGCGTGGCGGCGCTTCACCGTGCCGGGCAAGACCGGAACGCCGGGATAGTCATAAGTGGCGTGCACCACGCCAAACGGGTCGGTCTGCGGCTCCCAACGGTAGGAATACAGCGCGCGGGCATGCGGCGCGTCGGTGTCGTCGAAGATTTCGTAGATCGTTACGACCTCGCGCGGCTTCGGCCCCGAAAGAAATTCGTCGTAATGATAGCCCCACCAGGCAGCAACCGAGGAGCCGAACACGCGCCCTGAATGTTCCCGATGACGACTTGCGCGCGGTACGATGTCGAGGATCCGCACTTCCAGCACGTCGCCGGGCTGCGCGTCCTTCACCGACACGGGCCCCGTGCAGATGTGCACGCCAAAGCCTTCGCCGGCGCCGCGCCCGAATATGCTGGCATCCATCGGGCCTGCGCCACGGCGATCAACGTTCTTCCTCGCCTTGGTCCAGCCGAATACGCTTTCGGCGGCCGCATCGCCCGCGATCATCAGCTCTGGATCGTCGGAGGCGTGCTGTGTCAGCGTTTCGATCGTGATGGTATCGCCCGAATTGATCTCCATCTGCGGCTGTAACGCTCGACTGAAATATCCCCAATGAACACGGTTGGCTTCGATCGGAAGATGATGATGCTTGCGTTCGGCCGTTCTCGGCTCATCGATGTCGGTGCGGGCGAGATTGCCGCGCGCCTCGGCGCTCGCCTGGTGGACGCGAAGCTGCGCCAGCGCATCCTGTGGCCAGCCGCGCTGACCAATTGTCCCGTGCTGCGTCGTCGCCCGCTCCGCTTCCTGCTGGCGAAACTCGCGCGGCGGCAGCCCGAAGCGATGGCGGAAGGCGCGGCTGAAATGCGCGGAATCACCAAAACCATAGGCATAGGAGATCTCCGAGATCGAACGATGCGCCTCGGACGGATTGGACAGATCGGCCCAGGCGCGCTGCAGCCGCCGCTCGCGCACGTAGTGAGTAAAGTTGTCGCCGACCGTCTCGAACAGCTTTTGCAGATAGCGCTCGGAGATTCCTTCGGCCTGCGCGACGCGCGCCGGCACCAGTTCGGGATCGTCGAGGCGGCGTTCGATGGTCTGGCAGATCCGGTGCAGGAGTGCCGACTGCGTCGCGCTCGATCCGGCGTCCGACGTCGAAGCCGCCAATTGATGGGCGAGCGTCAGCAGAAGATCGACGAGCGACTGCGTGACCGTATTCCATTCGGCATCGCTCAGCGTGTCGAGCGTGCGCGCGGTCGCGTCCAGCAAGCGCGCGAAGACGTCGGCAAAGCCGCTGGGCGGAACGACCCTGGGTCGGCCCAGCCGCGGCCTGCCCGAGAGGCGGCCGTGCAGCGCCTCCGACGTCACCGACAGCACGATGGCGCGCATGTCGCGCTGGAACACGATGCTCCAGTCCCCGCTCCGCGGCAGCAGCACGAGATGGCCCACCGGAACGATGCGATGGCCGCCGGCGCTCTTGAGCACCATGCCGTCTTCGACCGGCATCAGCGCTATCGGCAGGTCTTCGTTGGCCTGCGAACGCGGACCGATGGTCTGGGCGCCGGCCGCCATGCGCGTCAGCGCAACGCCTGCGGCGTGGCGATGTGACGCCGTTGCGTGCCCATCCAGGAAGGAATGGCCTGCCGCCGGCTGCAGGCCGACCGCTGCCAGCACGTCCCGCCAGGCTTCGGGGCGGTCGTCTTGCGCGTAGGACTCGCTCGTGAAGGGACGGAAGCTCATCGGATCGACCCAGATTGCAGTGGATCGAAGCAACCTCTGTGCCAGACGCAATTGGTCGTCCGTCGCCGCGACGGGCTGCAAATGACGGTCTTTGGTCACGTCCTCATCCTGGAAACGATCTGTTCTTCAAAGTGTTGGAGCGGGATGTCAACGTCGAGTACGATGTGTGGGCTGGATGGGGCGAAGCGTAATCCGGGGCCTTTTGAGTTCGCTGTGACAAACCCGGATTGCGCTTCGCTCCGTCCGGGCTACGGCCCATCAGTCGCACCGGAAGATGTTCTTGCGGATCGTGCCGTGGACGCCCCAATTGGCATCGACCACCTGGGTGACGCCGAAATCGGCGCCGACCGACAGCAGCGAGATCGCCTCGTCCTCGCTCAAACCGTGCACGGTCATCAGGAACCTCCTGAGCTTGCGGAACGCGTCGCGCATCGCACGGTCGAGACTCGAGTGATTGGCAATCTCGGTTTGTGCGTCAGCGCCGAGCGCAGCGAGGTAGTTCGGATAGGTGAAGCCGTAGAACGACCAGGCCTGATCGGTCTCCAGCATCGGATGGTCGAGACCCTCGAGGCTGGTGCCGGCGAGATCGGCCTTCTTGTGCAGGACGAACTCGAAATCGCCGGTCAGTGAGGTTTCGATCGCGGTGCCGCCAAGCTCGCTGTCGCCTTGCGCGGCGTGGGGATCGCCGACCGAGAAAAAGGCGCCGGGGACCGCGACCGGATAGAACATCCGCGCGCCCTTGCCGATGCGCCAGTCGTCGATGTTGCCGCCGGTATAGCTCGGCGGGATCGAGCTGACGAAATCGGCCTCCGACGGCGCGAGCCCCATAGTGCCGAAATGCAGCCGTGCCGGCACCTTGACGTTTGCGAGGATGTTCTCGCGCTTCTTGATGGTGGCGTGATCGACGCGCACGCCGGGATAATCGATGGTCGGATGCACGATGCCGTCAGGATCGGTCTGCGGCGTCCAGACGTAGTTGTAGACCGCCTTCGCGCAGGGCTCGCCTGACGTGTCGAGCTCGAAGATGGTGACGACCTCGCGCGGCTTCGGCTCCTCGATCAGATCGTGATAGTGAAAGCCCCAGTTGGCGGCGACGTTGGAGCCGAAGCAGCGCCCGGCATGACAGGCGCTGCAGCTCGGCCGCGGCCTGATATCGAGGATGCGCACTTCGAGGATGTCGCCGGGCTCGGCGCCTTCGATCGCCACTGGACCAGTGAGGAGATGCACGCCGATCCCCTCGCCTGCGCCGCGAATGAAGGGGCCCTCGACAGGACCGGAGCCGCGCCGCGCGACTGCCTTGTGCTCGCGCGTCCACTGGAACACGCTCTCGGCGCCGGGATCGCCCTGGATCATGCGCTCGTAATCGTCGTTGGCGTGGTGGGTCAGGGTCTCGATGGTGGCGCGATCGCCCGAGCGCAGCGTCAGGGCCGGCGCGACCTTCTTGGAGAAATAGCCCCAGTGGACGGTCTTCGGCGAAACCGGCAGCGTGAGATGCTTCATGAGGTGGCCTCTTCTGGAAACGCGGTCTTGAACGTCGTGGGTGCGGCTCTCATCGCACCGCCTCCGGAGTCTTGTCGGCTTCCATCACGCTGAGGAAACGCGCGGTCAGCGGATTGCGGGGGTTGGAGAGCACGTCGTGCGCGGGCCCCTCCTCGATGATCGTGCCGCCGCTCAGGAACGCGACGCGGTCGGCGACCTCGTCGGCGAAGCGGATCTGGTGCGTCGAGATGATCATGGTGAGGCCATCATCGATGGCGAGCCGCCGGATCACCTCCAGGACCTCGCTGACGAGCTCGGGATCGAGTGCCGAGGTCGGCTCGTCCAGGAGCAGCACGCTGGGGTTCGGTGCGAGCGCTCGGGCGATCGCGACGCGCTGCTGCTGGCCACCGGAGAGATGCCGCGGCAGCGCGTCGGCGCGGTGCGACAGCCCGACCCGATCGAGCAGCTCGGCGGCGCGGCGATCGGCATCGATGCGGGTCATGCCGTGCACCCAGCGCAAGGGACCGGCAATGTTCTCCTTCGCCGAGAGATGGGCGAACAGGTTGAATTGCTGGAACACCATCCCGACGCCCACGCTTGCCCGCTCATTGGCGATCGCGCGGGGCGGCAGCAGCTTGCCGTTGTCGTCGAAACCGAGACGGCGTCCCCCCACGCGCACCGTGCCCCCGTCCCAGCTTTCGAGATGATTGATGCAGCGGAGCAGCGTGCTCTTGCCGGAGCCGCTTGGCCCGAGCAGTGCGACGACCTCGCCGACGCGCACCGTAAAATCGAGGCCGCCAAGCACCTTTTGCGCGCCGTAGCTCTTGGTGAGGTCCTTGGTCTCGACCGCGATGTTGTTGCGCGAGATCGTTGCCGCACGCCGGGTGCGTTCCTCGCGGGTCAAGGCCAGCGGCGGCGTGTGGGTGAGCTCAGCCTGTGCAGGCACTTGGACGTCGACGGGCGCTGCGGCAAGTTCGAGCTTGGTGGCGAGATCGACGCGGCGCCAAGGCAGATAATCGGCGAGCTTGCGCTGGCGACCTTTGGCGCGGTCGAGATCGAGCAGCCATTCGACGAAAAGCTGGATGATGCTGATGGCAAAGGTCAGCACCAGATACAGCAAGCCCGAGGCGAAGAAGATCGAGAAGAAGTCGAAGGTCGAGGACGCAAGCTGGGTCGAGCGCAAGGTCAGCTCCTGGACCGCGACCACGGAGGCGAGCGACGAATTCTTCAGCGCACTCACGGCCTCGTTGCCGAAGGCCGGGATCATGGTCCTGATCGCCTGCGGCGCGATCACCCGCCACATCAGGATCCGCGGCGTCATGCCGAGCGCCTGGCCGGCCGTTACCTGCCCGCGATCGACGCCGAGCACACCGGCGCGCAGCATCTCGGCGATGAACGGCGCCTCGTTGCAGGCCAGCGCAAGCCCGGCGGCCAGCACCGCCGGCAGCTTGATACCGATATGCGGCAGCGCGTCGTAGGCGAACACCATTTGCAGGATCAGCGGCGTGCCGCGGAAGATCACGGTGTAGGCCCTGGCGATCGCCGCCAGCAGCCAGAAGCGGGAGAGCTGCATGCCGGCGAGGATCAATCCAAGGACCAATCCGCCGCCGAGCCCGAGGGCAGTCACCTCGAGGGTGAGCTCGATGCCCTCGAGCAGATACGGCATGCTCAGGTAATGGAGGAACAGCGACATCAGTCGGCCGTCAGAATGTCAGGCTCCTTGAAGTTGTTCACGTCGAGCCCATGCTTCTTCAGAAGCTCCATATGCGTGCCGGCCTTCTGCACCTCGATCAGGGCTGCGAGCACGGCGTCGCGGAATTTCGGCTTGTCCTTCGGGACGGCGATGCCGACCGAATACGGGATCGTCACCGCGGTCGCCTTCTCCAGCTTGTCCGGATAGGCCTTGACCGCGCTGTCGACGGTGTTGACGTCGTTGACATAGGTGTCGGCGCGGCCGGCGAGGATCGCCTGGATGCAGTTGGCGTTGTTGTCGTAGAGCTGGACGGTCGGCTCGGGCTTGCCGGCCTTCTTGCACTCCGGCATCAGGGCCTGAATCAGGGGCACCTCGACATAGCCGGTGTTCTCGGCGGCAGCGGCGCCGCACATCGACATGTTGATGCCGTTGATGCCCTTGGGGTTGCCTTTGGCCACCAGCACGCCGTCGAACACTTTCGAATAGGTGATGAAGTCGGCGGCTTTGGCGCGCTCCTTGGTGGCGTAGATGTCGGAAATCACGATGTCGGCTTGTCCCGCGGCGAGCGTGGTCAGGAGCGCCGCGAACGTCACCGGCTTGTAGGTTAGCTTGAAGCCGAGGCATTCGCCGATGGCTTCGCCGAGATCGATGTCGAAGCCGATATATTTGCTCGGATCCTTCGGATCGATGGTCTCATAGCCCGGCGTGTGCGGGTTGATGGCGTTGACGAGGGTCTTGCCCTTCCAGTCCGGATATTTGTCCTGGAGCGCGGCGCAGGCCGCAGGCGCCGCAGCCTGCGCGCTCAGGGGCGCGGCTGCCAGCGTGCCGAAACTGACCGCGGCGCCGAGCGCGGCCTTGCGCCAAGACAGCGATGCACGCGCGTTCCCCCGCGCCTGGGGCAATACCGGTCTCTCCATCTCCAGCTCCTTCGAATTGTCATGGCAATGGCCATGTTCCAGATCTCGGAAGCGAGCCTAGGAGGAGAGCGAACCGGAAAGCTTGTCCGCGGGCGTACAAAAAATTGGATGGAAGGAGCCCGCCATTTGGGCAGGCGGCTGCCCAAAAACTATTCGTGAATGCGGACGCCGCAGCGCGCAATTCCGAATTCGGGGAACCATATGATCTTGCGTGACGCCGCGATCTGCACGATCAGGGAATCATTCGGTGTGGTCGTTTGACAGAGATATGACGATCGAAGGACAGATCTGCGGCCGACATCCGAAGCACATCACTGCCGTCCACAGCCTGTCCGCAGCATACCCACAGCTATATCCACAGGCCGACTATGCCGGATTCGCGAGCCCGCGTGAGCCACTTGCTGCGCACAAACCCACAGGGCCGGTATGTCAGCCGCCGGCCTGATCGAACACGGTGCGGCAAGCCTCACTCAAGCTTGGCCTGTTACGGCGCAGGCAGGCTGTGATCGCGCGAACGTTGGGGATTTCGCCGGCACAGAGCCGGTAGACGTCGGCGGTGCAGGCCCGGCGCTGCTCGGGCGTGCCCTGCTGCGCATGGGCGGCGGAGGCAAACAGCGTCAGGAACAGCCCGACCGTCGAGGCGCGACGCGCCCGGCTTTTCACACCCGCAAACCGCAAGAACCTCGCCTTCATGACCAGTCTCCCGTTCTGCCCTGCCCGCCCGGCTCGTATTGGCCGGTAAGCAACGGGGTAGGAGAATTAAACAGCGGAAGATGTGACCTCCTTCACACTGCAGGCACCCGGCAGGAACCTAATATCCCCAAGGGGATTTTCATGACTCGCTAACCAATCGGGACCCGATTGGCGGATCGTTAAAATGCGAACGATCGGCTCAACCGGGAAACAAACCGGCTTTGCGACATTGCGCCATCCGCGGTCCGGAGGGTGTGATGAGCGAAGCCGAATTCAACTTGCTGCTGGATGCCGTCCAGGACGCCATGGTCCATGAAGATCTGGCGTTCGTGCCGGGGGAGGATTTCGTGCCGCGCTCGTGGACCTATTACGCGAAGCCCAACGCCTCCGCGAAGCCCAAGGCCGCCAATGATAACGAGGGCGCGTGGCCCCTGCTGCCGTTCCCGGACGGCTGGTACGCGGCCTGCTGAAGCCAATCTCACCGTGAGCCGATGCGCCCGCGTTCCGCGGGCGTTTTGCTATGGGCCCCACGCCGCGAGATTCGGCGTGCCCCGCGATCAGGTCTTGACGCGCTCACCGCCGTCCTGTGGCGCCTGGCCGGGTGCGGCCGGCGGAAAGATGCTGTCATAGATCGCGCGGGCCTCGCGAATGAGGCGGGCCCGCTCCAGCTCGGATTTCGGGACAAATCGGACGATTTCGCTCACGTGCTCTCCAGCGCTCGATCGTTGGGATGCATCACTTCGCAGATGCGAAGACTATGCCAGCGGGCTGAATGGCGGGTTTCCGCCGGGCCCCGGGCAAACCCGGTGTGCACGGACAGCGCGTATCGCCCGCGCGGGCCGATGGCAGCCGCGATGCGATCGAATATTACTGAGATATCAGGAGCTTGTGATGGAGGCCACGTCGGGACTCGAACCCGAGTAAACGGTTTTGCAGTTCTCGAACTTTCATACCAGCTAGTACCTTGCCACCTCAGGCATTTGCTAATTCGGCGCGAATGTTGGGGAGGAGATATCTGTTCGTCCCTGCCCGTTTTCGTTGGTGCTATCTAGTTGGGTAGCAATTTAGGTAGCAAGATTGAACGTGGCCGCTTCGAGCACCCTCAACGCCGATGATAGTAAACAAGCGGTAGGCGGCGGAACGGGCGTTGGAGATCAGGTTCTACTTCCAGATAACGAGGTCGAAAGGGAGCAAAATGTCTGAAGTCGAGCGCACAGCCGCCGGAGTACAGATGGTTATACCTGGATGCGAACGGCGGACCTTGCCGCGGTCAACAACCAGCACTGATGACCGCGGTCAGGCTCTGCTTTCCTTCTACAAGCCGACAAGCCTGCGGGAGCGACTCGCGAGCCGCGCGGATGCACCTTTGCGACCAAGGAAAGCACAAAAAGCACCACCAAAGAGTGGCCTGTTCGGCTCCTAACCACGTCGCGCTGTGCATTGCGCACCATGAAGCCCTCCGCACGACGCCAGCGAAGGCGCTAGGGTTCGCTGAGCTGAGGTGGACAATTGCGCAGCTTGCGGACGCTGCGCTCGCCGTTGCCCCTGCGCCACCCACCGACACCCCGCCAGATCGGCGCCGGAAGTTGGTGGTAATTCAGGGAGGCAAGCAGGGGTGAGTCTTCTCGACTCACCCACTTAATAGTTCTTTCATAAGTTGCTGATTCTGTTACTTTTTTAGGTAACGGAGATTCGCAATGTCAGACGCTACCTACAACTTGAACGGCGGCTTCAAGCCAACCATGAAGCGGTTTGCCGACCTGAATGGACCGGATTTTTTCCCAACTCCTCGTTGGGCAACATTCGCGCTGATCGACAACGAAAAGTTCAATGGAGAGATTTGGGAGAGCGCCTGCGGCGATGGAACGATGTCGCGCGTTCTTGCCGAGACTGGCCAACCGGTTCGCAGCTCGGACCTTTATGAGCGCGGCTTTGGCGATGCTGGAATTGATTTCCTGACACCGCGATCGTCTGCCGATAACATCGTAACGAACCCACCTTACAATTGCGCTGAGGGTTTTGTGGCGAGCGGCGTCAAGCATTCAAATCGAAAGTTTGCCCTGCTCTTGCGTTTAGCATTCCTAGAAGGTGCGAATAGGGCGAATACGATCTTCGCAAAGATACCACCCGCCCGCGTTTGGGTTTTCAGCGAACGCATCACGTTTTACCCAAGCGGTGTCGAGCCGAAAGGGAGCGGGACAACCGCCTATGCTTGGTTTGTTTGGGACAAAGATGCGCCAGGCCAAACCGAATTGAAGTGGTTCAAGCCCGGTTACAAAGCTAGGTTCGCTTAGCTACGCGGCAACCTCGTGCCCAGGCAGCGCAAGGCCGCCCGGGATGGCAACCAGCTGGCCTTCGAAGATTGCGTTTCCGGGCGATGCTTTATGCGAGGTGATGTTGCGCACCTGCTGTTCCCACAACGCTTCACCCGGCCGCGTTGGTGACGGCGCGAGGTCTTCGGCAGATAGCGTCAGGTAGTTCGGAATTTCTTCAACTAACTCTTTGATAGTCGCACGACCTGACGGTCGATCAGTGAGAACCTTGATGGCAGCTTCGGCAACTTCAGCCTCGGTAACTCGGGACATATTCCCTACCTCCATTCTGATGGAGTCCAGAGATAGGTTCGCGCAATGGTAGTTGGAGTCAGTACAACTACGGGATTATTCGGTGGCCTACTTTGAAATCCCAAATGACCTATTCGGACACTACCTACCTGCGAAAAGGAGATCCCGATCGGCAGGCAATCCAGCTATAGGGGTGTCCGCCGCGAAACCACATAATCACTTGATTATATAATACTATTTCGATCGCGATGCACGAAGCCCCACATTTTACCCCACGACTATTCGTCACTGTCGTTCTCGCTTCGATGAAATCCGTCCTCCGAACCCGCATCGCTCCAGTCAGGAACGGCCGGTTTCTTGAGACGCCTGACCGTAGCTTTTCCCTGGCGATCGGCTCCGGCAAGGGCCCACTGCGCCCAGCGCTCGACCTTCTCCGTGGGCGCACCAATCCGCCCTTTCGCTTGTTTGACCGCATGCGGATCTCGGTGGCCCGCCGCAGCGTCGCGGCCTCGTCTAGGAGGCGGTCAATGCGCGCCTGCTCGAGCCTTTGCTGGCGCTCTGAGCTGCTGCACTCCCGCTCCTGCCTCTCGAGTTCGAGCTGACGGTGCCGCAGCTCCTCTTCACGCTCGGCCTTGCGCTTCACCCGCCATTCAAACTGGCGGACGCAGGCTTCCGATATTGGAGCTCAGCAGCCGTTCGTCCTTGCCCGTTTTCATTCCCCCACCCAGTTGGGTAGCAAATTGCGAACCGAACGTGACTGTAGGCGCCGCGATATTGGACAAGCGGAAGCGGCAAAACGGGTCCCGGTGAAAGGGGGCGATGCGTCGTCTCCGCCTTCATTGCTACCGCGTTCGTGCAGGATGATGCCGAGGCCCCGCGAGCGCAGTGGCGGAAGGTTGTCGACCAGCTTCGCCCAAGCTGCCGAATCTCACCGGCCACTCGACGAAGCGGAGACCGACATGCTCTCCCACACCTTAGCGCCACAACATCGGACGAAGCTGCGCTCGACCAGCCCGATCGAGCGATCGAGCCCCTCAACGGCAAGATCAAGCGCTGCCCTAGGTGGCCGGCATCCTCCCCCACGAAGGCGCTATCGTCCGCCTCATCGGCGCGATACTGCTCGAACAGAAAAGATGAATGGGTTGTCCAGCGTGCCCGTTACATGACACTGGAAACCATTCCGCCCTTAAGCGATGATCCAACCGTCAGCCTTCCGGCTATCGCCAGCTGACCTGCCCGCATCGTGCCGGTGAACGCAGTGAACCGCCGCCAGCTACACCAACGCTAGGGGACCCGATCGTGAACGAAGACGGGCGAAACTATTTGCACGAATTCATGACCGGCCAGCGCCCGCAGCCAAAGCAGCCGAAATGGCTCAAGCCCTTAGCTTGGTGTGTAATCTTTTTCTTGTTCGGCTACGCGCTTTTCCTGCTGTTCATGGCTAAATAGATGGGCGGTATGGGATCACCTGAGCAGTCGGGAGATACAACGTTGAAGATCCTTAGGGCCTTAGCAGCTCTGTATGTCCTCACGCCTGTGGCTGCGACATCTCAGTCCTCACTACGCGACCTAGGTTCATGCACAACACGGGACGTTCGTCTATATGTTGGACAACCAGTCGCTGAGATACAGAAAATGAGCCTTCCAAACGCTCGTATCGCCTGCAGGGAAGATTGCACCATGACAGCGGACGTAAGACTGTCGCGTCTGACCGTCATCTATTCAAAAAAGACCGGGCGCGTTTTAGAGGCATTTTGTGGATAATCGCAGGCTGAGTCGCGATAGTGCACCCACCATGTAATTATCGAACACGCTCAATCGGAGGTGGTTGCCACTCTAACGACCGAAGCCCCTGCCGAGCGCGCTGTTCTGAGGGATCAATTGCGAGCGCCGACTTATAATCGGCAATCGCCGCCTCATGATTGCGCAATGTCTGCTGCATTGCGCCCCGACCTGCAAAGGCTGACGCGAGGCGCGGGTTGGCTTTGATAGCCTGTGAATATTCTTGGATAGCATTCGAGGGCTGATTTTTTTCTTCGTAGACTAGAGCCCGATTAAAATAGTTGGCGTAGTTGCTAGGGTTCAGACGGATCGCCTCTGAGAAATCGGAGAAAGCACGATCAAAGTCCTTATTTCGATATTGGATGATGCCACGCTTGCTAAACAATAGCCAGTTGGAGGGGTCCAATCTAATGGCTTCGCTCAGATCGGGAAGAGCCAACTCGAATTTGGTCAACTGAAAATAAAGTTGTCCGCGAAGCGCCCAACTGATGCCGTCACGTGGATTGAGCCTGATTGCCTCATTATACTCTAAGATCGCCACGTCATCTTTCCCCTGCGACTGGAGATAGTAGGCCTTGTTTCTGTGCGGAAGGCTGATTTGGGGAGCGAGCGCGATTGCCCTCTCGAAGTCGGGTACAGCTCTGTCAGGCTGCTTCTTTGCGCCTAACGCAACACCTCGACAATTGTAAGCCATTGCAATGGTAGGATCGATTTCGATGGCGCGATTGCAATCACTAAATGCCGCATCGGTGTCGCTTGATGTCGAGCTTTTTCGAAGCGTAGCTCGCCCTCTTCCTGTAAGCGCCTCGGCATTAGTGGGGTCTATTCGAACTGCTCGGTCGTACTCGGCGAATGCTGCGGCCGGATTGCTCTCAAAGATAGCATCCCCCTTCCGGACAAAAGCCGCCGGATCCAAAATACTTTCTTCATCGGCCAGACCCGCTGCGAGGCTTGCGAAGACGCTTTCGAACTCATCGCGGTGAAGAACGCTGCGCTGCAACCTACGCGCGACGAGGCGCACATCGTCTTTAGCTTGGTCAATAGCGTTATCGAATTTTGTTTGGCTCAAGCCGAGCTCAGCGGCAGCGAGACGCGCGTCGACGTCGCTTTCGTAACGTCTGGCCAAACCGTTAATCAATTCGACGAAGTCGAGCTTCAGATCAGGATTCAGTCCTGCCAGTCGCTCAGCACTCAGAAAACGCTCCATGTCGCGCTTGAGCTGCTGCGTCATACGATCTTCGGGAGGATAGATCGCAGCAACAGTGTCGCGGACCTGTTTGCTGAACGTACGACTAGATGACACGAATGGCCCGATTTCGTCTGCCTTTTCCTTAATCCCCTTGTCGTGGCAGCCCATACAAGAGATACCGTTGGTGACGGTGCCGTCTTTCCTGTCCGGATCCCGAACGATGGTCGTTGGAGCTTGTGCGAGCTGAGTCCCGTCGGCCTTATTTAGGTAATAGGCTTGAAATCCGTTCGGCAGGCTGAAGATGGTTTCGCCACCATCATGCTGAAAGCCAGCATCCCCGCCAGGACCTAGAGGGAATGTGAAGAGGCTCTTACGGCCCTGAGTGGTTGCGAAGTCATACGAGGTCCAAAAATATCCTGAAGAAATCCGATGGCGCTCAATTAAGCGATTGTTCACGCTCACGCCGGATCGCTGGAACCCTGCTCTAAGGACATTCAGACTTCTAATGTCCTGATCGACGTCGAGCGCGAACTTCTTTTGAAGCTCCTTAAACGTTGCAGGAAGCTGCAATAGGCGATCGTACAGAGGTGGCCTAGAGGCATTCTCCGCAAACCAGTCGGCACGTACGAGTGGGAGTGCAGTGCCGGTTGCACTCTCAACACCCTTCACAGCCGGCGAGTCCGGGCGATTGCGATAGGGATAGCTTCTAGCGATCGTGTCCCACTCGACAGAACTCCATCCAAGGTCTGCAAGATTGAATCTCAGAATGGTTTTGTCGGGACCCATGACGTCCGGCCTGACCACGTCAGGCGAACGACTTAGGCTGTTCAATAACTTAGCCGATGCTTGGCGAATTGCCTCAAGATCGGCGTCGCTCGCACAAAGGTTGTAAAAATTGACCAGGCTGAGGTACCGAGTATCACGACGGCGGGTACTTTGAAGGCCCTCGAGATCTCGGAGGAGCAGCTCAGCGAGCTGTCCATTGGATATCAAATGGTTAGCGTCGCATTTTGCTATAGTTGCTCCTGCCCGGCTCCTGATCCATTCCTCGATCGCACGTATTTCCTGCTTTGTGAGATCCGTGCCGGTCTTCGTGTCGAGGCAATCATCCGGCATCTTGCCGTCGTCGCCGCATTCTGCTTTTGCACGTTTGAGCAGATCGGATTGATCCGGCTTGCCCGGGACTACTTTGTTGAGTGTCCGCGACAACTGATCCAGGTCGAGTACAAAACCAAAGCCCTTCTTTGGTCCGTTCTTCGCCTTGCCGGTATCCAGCTTACCAACCTGATGGCAGCGTGCGCAATTGCGGTCGAGCGCATCATAGGCAGCTCGGTCGATCGGGTCGTCGGGCCGGGCGGGCACCTCGTCAGCCCGCGATGAACAGACCCCTCCGACAAAAAACAACAAAAATAGCGTTGCCGCGAATACGCGGCCGAAACATCGTCCTGCGTTCATAACACCCTTCCCTAGGCACAACTCTGACATGCATGAAAGAAGTAGGCAAGATGGTCGCGGTCGTACTGCTACGCCGTCTACCATGTACCAAGGCTAAGCGGCTTGTTGCCCAGCATTCATTCTCGATGAACGCGCAAGGCCATTAAATCAGAGCGAGCAAGCTTCGCTTTGTCATTCGACGGTGGAGCTTGCTCAAGAATTAGCATTTTCAAGGATCCGGGGTCGTCCTGCGGGACTTCCTTGGCTGGCCTTCTGTTCGCCTCGGAGTCCATGGTCTTGAGACGCACATCGAAGCGGTCCGGAAGGCGATCCAAGGCGTCCCGGTACGGGGGCGTCGAACGTTGCCAAGCAGCGTTGCACGTCCTGCCCTTATTGTCCGCTGCCGGACAGCGGGTCTCCCAAAACCTTTCGATGGCCTTGGAAAGCGTCACGTTCCGACAACCGCGATAACGCCGACCCGCATTTCGGTAGCCACTTCGCGCAAGGCTGCAGTGTCGAGCTGGGTCAGCTGGGCGGCCCCGGCAAAGGGCTGGGTTCGTTCAATCTTCGGACGGATGATTGTACCAGGGGCCCCCACACTCGCCGTACCGTCATGTGCCACTTGATCGCCTGCCGCAGCCAGCCCTTTGGCGAGGGGCGACCGGCGCTTCTCACGGCTGATCTGGCTGGCAAGCGACCAAAGCTCGAGTGCCTTCGGTTCACCTCCGCTAGGGGCCGCTCTCTGGGTTGCAACGCCCCGACTTAACAGGCTCCGCTATTGCCCGCTGCCCAAGCTCTCTCGGCTCAGCCTGGGCCAGCACCCGTGCACAACCGAGTTTCCGATCCCGAGCGTCCGGCCGATTTCGAGGATTCCCATTCCTTCGGCCCAAAGGTCGCGTATGCGCACATCAACGGACATCTGGACCGGACCCCCAGGCAAGTTCACGCCGCGCTTCTTAGCTCGCTCAAGACCGCCGTTCACCCTTCCGGATTATACCGCGCTCAAATTCCGCGATGACCCACACATTTGAAACATTGCCCAACCCGACTGCGTACTGGTGTCAAGCGCCTGCTTGGTGCAGAGAGAGATCGCACACGAGTGCCTGCAAATCGGCTTGCAGGCCGCGTCTATCTATCGACACGCGGCAATCATGTTAAGCTTGCGGTCCGTGGCATCAAGTCGATCAATCCGGCGGCTGCGCTCGTTTGCGCCGGAATGTTCATAAATCCCGATTACCTGCCACCCGGAGCGGGCCGCGATCGCCCATAAGACCCGCTTCATGACGCGCCCTCGCCTCGGACATTCGTCACCGTAAATAGACCATACGGAAATAGAGTGTTTTCCGTATAACTTCTGCTCGCTTTCTGGGGTCATGAAAATCAATATCTTCCAAGCGGCAACGCGAGGAGGTTTTCGGTATAGGTCACATCGATCGCATACTTCAGTTGCAAGCAAGCAGCGATCAAACGTCGTTCAGAGGAAGGTCTTGATGCGTTCGACGATCTCATCTGGATCGGCCCCATCGATGCCCATGCGCAGGCCACGGATAAAGACAGCGCGCCGATGTTCGAAAAGTGGATCGGAACCGTCGATAAGACTCGACATGCCCCGGTCGGAATCGTGAGCTGTCCATTGCCGTCGCGCGGCCAGGCTGTAAGCGCGTCCCCTAACCTGATCACCATCTGCCCTTTCGGCGAGCGGTACTCTTTCCCGGGCTCTTGCAAGACAATGAGACCCTTTGCTTATGCCCTTAATCAGGAGACGAAAATCCAGCTTGTCGATTGGTTCGCCGTCGGCTGGCGCAAAACTTGGGCCTCGCTTGTGCCGGCTAACCTCCGTCTCGAAAGTCCGCCACGATCCGCGAGAAAAATCTCTTCCGCGATCTACGAGTTGAACGCCCTCTTCACCGGTATCCCTGATCTGCGAACTAAATTCCTTACCCGCGATCTCAATTCGAGTGCGTCGCAGGAGTTCATCAGCCTCTTCCAAGCCGTTGGTACTGGCCTTTCTGAGCCAATAAACGGCAAGTCGTAGCGAACCGGCGGGCAACCGCTCCTCCAGATACATTTTTCCGAGCAGCAACTGCGCCGGTCCGTCACCACGTTCGGCAGCCGATACCAAATTCTTCATGCTCTCGCCGGGAGCATCGGACAGTTCAGAATCCCTAATCGACGCCAACGCGCGCTCATTCTGCGATGCAGCGCTGACAGTCTCGCTGGAGGCCGCATTTGGCGCTGCTTGCTGCTGGGCAGCGTCAAATCCTATACTCAAGACCTTATCCAAAACGAAGTCGACACTCTTTGCCGACGCGGCGCAGAATGGCCAAGTGACCGCTATTGTCGTTCCGCGGCGCGCGATAAGGCTCAGTATCCTCCAGAACGGAACGTCTGGTCGAACGGCCAAGGCTCCAACTTCGTTCTTTAGGTCATTCGCGAATGGCCCGAGCGCGACCGCAACAGCGCCGATCAAGAGATACACGCCTAATCCGACGAGAATGATTATGAGCACAACGCCGTCCACGACCAGTTGCCGTCACAGCGCATCCTGCCGGATTTGTGCTCAACGGTCGCTGGCCTAGCATCAAGCTTCTCAGCCGGGCGTACGAGTCATTGGTTATTCATTAGGCTATTCCACCGCCTTTTCGATGAAGCCGAGCGTGTTTGCATTCTCGATCAAAGTCCGGACCTTGGCCCGGTCAAGTCCAGACGGGACATCGGCCTCGATTTCAAGCCTGAGCTTCACTTGGCTGCCCGGTAGCGTCGTGAGCTGCTCCACGATCGCTTCGACGATCTGATGGATATCCCTCGCCGGCCGGTCTGCCGAGATCATCACAACGCCCAGGAACCGCGTCGGATTTTTTTCGGTGGGGTCCGTTTGATTTGCATTGCCGAGGTTTTCGCCAGCAGCTGGCGTCTTTTCTGCTGCGCCTTCCGATAGACCGGCTGTCGCGTTTGGCTGAGCAGGCACCGGCCGATGCGCCTCGGCCACATCGGAGTTGACGATGATGCTATCGCTGTCGATTACAACGGCCGCGTTGGTAGCCCGTTCGATGGCGAGCCCCAGATAGATATCCGACTTTTCGTCCCACCGCTCGGCATAGGCGAAGGGACCAGGAATCATAGCCCCCACGGAGGCTTTCACCGCCCTAATCAAGACCTCCTGATTCCTCAAGCGCGGTAGATAGATGTAACGATTTAAGTACTCTCGCAGGTCCTTGAGCGAGAGATGCGGCTTGCCGTTCCAGATGTATTTCTGAAGATCGCGGTCGAGGCGCGTCGGTCCGAGCTCAGTGAGCAAGCCTTCCTCAGCAACAAGCTTCTTGCTGGCGCGTGCCAGCAGCCCGTCCTGAGCCGGGATCTTACCCGACACCCATTCGACATCCGCTTGCGCACTTTCCTGCGCGGGGTAATGGAGATAGCACCATGCCTCCTTGAGGCGTGTCTTCATCGTCTCGTTTGATTCAGCCAGCTTGGCCTTGGCAAGCGCACTATCGCTCTGCGTCAGGTTGAGCCGCTCTGTGTCGCGCACAATCTCGCCCCAGGCCAGGGACGCGCGTACCGCATCTTTCAGATTGTCGAGCTGGCGCGAGTCTGCGGCGATGAAGATCAGCATGTTCCGATAGACACGCGGAGTGCCGCCCCGCTGCATCAGGATGTCTTTGGCTTCCAACAGCGCCTCAGAGCCATCGCGACCATTGTGCGGGCGGGCCACGCCGAGCACCACTGCGCGCACGCCTCCAGCTTCGTCTGGAACCTCCGCGGACGACGCCGGCGCCACCTGAACGGCATCGAAGTGACCACGATCAGCAAGGCTGTTCACATACTTGCTCAACTCGTTATCGATCGTCATCAGGACAAGCGCCGTCTCGATCTGCGCTGCCTTATCAGCCGCGATGCGGTTGAGGCTCGCCGACATCGAGTACCAGTAGCGCCCGAGATCGGCATGCATGAACTTGGCCTGGTTGGTCAACCGTCGCAGCGCATCGCCGAAGATCGCCGGACGCTCGCCCGGCTGAACGACGCCGAGATTGATCTGCTTGTCGTCGAGGCCACTGTTGTGTTGCTGGTGCGTCGGCGCCGTCCCCATGAAGATCGCGCGTGCGACCCGCCTCGTAGCTGAGTAGCGATTTAGGTTAGGCGCCGACTGGTCGATCTTGTAAGGCGTGGACGCCATGCCATCGACATCGCCCGCAATGATGGATTGCCAGCTCACGTCGAGATAGTGGAGCAGCTCCGGTTCGACGCGCGACGAACTCACCGCGACACTACCCGGCATGATCATCACCGAGGGATCGCCGTTCATCCAAAGCTCATGGATCACCTGCGCCATCAGGCGCAGCACGCCGCGTGTGCGCTGAAACTTCTCCAGCGATCCCCAGCTTGTGTAAAGCTGGTCGAACAGCTCGGGATGGATTGGATAGGCTTTTTCTAGCTTGCGCCGATAGTCCTCGTCAGCACAGCCCTGCGGGAAGTCGTTGGCGTTCTCGCGATAAAGCTTGGCGAACTGCTTCAGCGTGTTATCCCGGTGATGGAACTTGTCCCCGGAAATCTCCTTGAAAAGTCGCCGCCGGACGATCTCATAGCTCTCTTCCTGGCTCGCCGGTCGCCATGATGATTCGACGCGGCTGAAGGTTTGCTTGAGGCGCGCCAACGCCTCCTGGCCGCCTTCGCCGCCGACCTCGATCTGCGATGCTGGCAAAGATGCGACGAGCAAGGTGCCGGGGCTGGCCTTGACCGCTTCGGTCAGCGATTGGACGAACGATAGGTTGGCATCAAACGAGCCCGACGGCAGCCCCTCGACCCGATAGATCTGCCGGAGATAGGCGACCCACTCGTCGATCAAGATCAGGCACGGCGCATACTTCTTGAAGATCATCTCGAGCAGATGCGAGCCCGGCGCGATTCCGTTGGCGTCATTCTCAGCGATCATGTCGAAGGCCACGGCACCGCCGAGCTGCCACGCCAGTTCGCCCCAGGTCGTGCGGATCTTGCGGCCACCCTCGGCAGTGAGGACATCCTGCGGCCCACGCGAGGTGCCCACCAGCACAGCGCGGTTGATGCCCTTAGGCACGCTAAGTTCTTCCTTCTCGAGCAGCTGATCCAAGCCCGACAAATCCTGGACCAGCGTCGGCCCTGCCATGTGGTAGAGGGCCAGCATCGAGTGCGTCTTGCCGCCGCCAAAGTTGGTTTGCAGTTCGACAACCGGATCGCCGCTGCCGCCCGAAAGCCGCTTGGCAGCGCCGACCAGTAGCGCGCTGAGGCCCTCGGTCAGATAGGTGCGGCTGAAGAACTGGCGCGGGTCGCGATATTCGGCGGGCGCGCTGCCCGAATGCACCTTGGCCAGATCGGCCGCGAACTCGGCCTGCTGGAACTCGCCGGTAGCGACATCCTGGTGCGGCTCGACAACTTCGCGCCACGGAAGCAGGCCCGCCACCGTCTCGACGGAGATTTCCAGACGCTGCGTCTTCCGCCGTTCCTCGTTGCGCTGCAGCTCAGTGAACTTTGTGCGCAAGATGGTGTCGCGCATTTTCGAGAGCTGATCGGCGGTCTCGCCGGAGCTGATCGCCTCCATGAGACGGCGCATGGAATCGAGCGCACGCTCGGCGTCGTCATAGGTGAAGGGCTCGTTGTGCGAGAGCTTGTTGCGAACATCGCCAAGCTCGTTCACCAACGACCGCTCAGCGCGGCCGAGGACGGCCTTGAATGCCTCGCTCCAGAACCGGTCCATCGCGTTGAAAAGCGCGGCCTGATCCCAGCCCACCTCACCATTGCCGTTGGGGCGCAGGCTGGAAAGCTTCTCCAAAACCTGGACCTGCCAATGACCCTTGAGGGAGCTTTCCAGCCGCTTCTCGACGAACGGAATGAGGGCGCCGGGCAGCAGCTCCATGCCCTCGAAAACATATTGACGGGTGCTTTTGGCCACTGTCTCACTCCCCCTTAGATTTCCAGCCGGATCTGACGATCCCCGCTCGTATCGTGGATGGCCGCCGCCTGCCGCGTCAGCTCCGTCCAGTCAGCGATCAGGGCGTTGTAGGCCGTGGCCTCCTTCGCATCTTTCCGCTTGTTGGCGCTGATGTCGTAGAGGCAGTAGGCAAGGTCCTTCACGGCCTCGGCCTTGGCGTCGATTTTCTTCAGCAGGACGGCGGTCTCACGTGAGATTCCGTCCTTCTCGTACTTGCGGACGAGATGCTGAAGGCACTCCCACACGGTCAGGTGGCCGTCGCCTTCGGGCTCCCAATCGTCATCCAATTCGTCACGCGCCAGAATGCGGACCTTGCCGGCAGCGCTCTCGATGATCCCGGCGTGCTTCACGCTTTCGACCGAGATGCCTCGCGCGCGGGCCAGGTTATCTGCCGACCCGTAGTCACCCTTAGTCATGCCGTGCTGTTCGAACCAGGTGATCGCAAACCGCGTATCGGCGTCGAACTCGCCTTGGATTCCGCCAAGATACTCGTCGAGCTCGCGGTTAATCAACTGGAGCGCGGCCTTCACGCTCATCGGGCTGTCGTCTGATTCCAGCACCGCCTTGTAACGCGAGAAGACGCCCATGCCGGGTCCGATGGCAGATTGCGGCATATCGGCCGGGGCGATGTTAGCGGCCTGAAGCTCCGCGATGGCTGGGGGCAGTTCGCGTTTCAGCGCGCGAATAAACTCGGCGCGGGTGATGACCTCGGCCGTAACTTCCTTCTTTCGGCAAACAAGGACAACCGAATTGGCAAGAGCATTTGTGCCAACCGCGATCATTCGGCCCGGCTTTTCCGTCCGAACCGGCCAAGTTGCTACCACGGCGTAACCTGAATTAATCACAGCCTGAAGAAAGGTCGCCCAGCCGGTTGAGGCTATTCCGTCCGTTTCAACTTCGCTCTGCTTAAAAGCATAGTAAATGGTCGCTGGAAACTCACGGGAAGTCTGCTTTGCCATGTTGGACACAGCTTGAGTCATTCCGCCGAGGAAAAACGCTTCTGCGGCCGCGTAACTGCCGTGACGATACACAGTTGCTACGAGTTCTTCTGCCTTCGGAACAACTATTGTCCGAAAGATTTCCGGATAAATATGTCCGATGGCCCTGCGAAGCCAAACATAGAAGAAATCTGACAGATCGGAATAGAGGATGTTATCGTAGTATGGCGGATCTGTTGAAATCACCGCATTTGGGGGAAGGACAACTGTCTGGGCGTCAGCTTGTCTGATTTCGCCCTGGGAAGCCGGAGAAAACGCAGAGAGCGAACGATGGACCCACTCCAAGCAGGCATCATTCCAGTTTCCGTTCTTATGGCTAAAGGGATTTACCTCAACGTAATCCCAAACCATTGAGATGCCCTGACGAGCGAAGGTGCTCCGGGTGGCCTCGACCGTGTTGCGCCAACTGACAATGCTACTCCATGCATCCGCGGCACGATCAACAGCGAAAGCAAGGAAGGTCGAAATCGCATTGGCGTAGTTTTCCGAAAGGCCCAGATCGAGGCTGCCATCCTGCGATATGTCCTCTCTGACCTTCTTGCCTACCTCAGCGACCAAGTCTGAGAAAGTGTTCAAGGCCACAAGCTGACGTTGCCCAAAGTAGTCTCGGAAAGTGTTAAAGCCATAGCGCCTGCCTAGTGCATTACTTGCAAAGGTGCCGCGGCATGGCACTTCAATAGCGGAAAGGTCAACCGACTTTACAAGGTCGGCCGAAGCATCGACGGCTGTATTCTGGTCATCGATGTTCGGCGCCAAATATACTCGCTTCCCGCGCCCCTCAACCGCGATCGCAATTAGCATAGCGCCGAGTTTTCCTTCTGATGCACGTGCATCAATGTATTCGCCCGGGATCGCAGCATCGGAGAAAATGCAACGAAACACTGCTCGTCCAGCTTTCGTGCCTTCGTTTGCCTTGCTGATCTCGGCCTTCGTACCGCCATAGCGAATGCGGAAAGAAACGGACTTCGCTGCCTTATCAACGATCGGCTCGAGCCACGTCTCTTTGCCTGCTTTCGCTGAGAGAAGAAAACTCGAGGCAATGGGGACTTGAACCTCAGAAAAAGCCGGGTCCGGGCTCGGCACGGTTCGTGACCAGAACCAGGCGATCACTCGTCCTTTACCGCCACCGTGCTCCTTAGGCATATCCACTAGCGGGTAAAGATGCCCAATGCGCTCCCACGCTTTTTCGCGCATCCACTCACCGTAGTATTTCACATCCTCGGCCAAGCCTTCGGCATTGCGGTAGAACGACCGCTCCTTAATGCCGGGGTGGATGGGAGGCATGTCCTTGAACTTCGGCGGGATCTCGATCATGGCCTTGCCTATCATCACGGCAACCGGGTTCAGATCAGACCCATAGGCAGGCAGGCCCAAGCGCTGCGCCTCAAGCGGGATCGAGCCGCCACCCGAGAACGGGTCATAGAATGGCGGCAGCACACCGCCGCAGCTGCGTCGGATTTCAGCGCGAGCACGCTCCAGCACTTCCTCGTTCGTCGAGTTCTCCCACAGCACCAGCTCTTCGATGATCTCGAACAGCCGCTTTCGCTCGATGTCGGCCGCGCAATCCTCCAGCGTGGGCTCGGGCGTGTCAGGCACATTGCTTTGCACGTCCAGCTTGCGATCTCGCCACGTCTTGAGCCGCACGACCAGGTCCGCCTCCGCCTGCTCGCGGATCTTCGAGTCCTCCAGCAGTTTGTCCGCGTAGCCCGAAGGATCATCGACGAGCTGTGCGAACAAGACTGCCCGGCACGCTGCCAGCGGCCGCCGCGCCCACCATAGATGCAGCGTGGACGGATGCCCGTGCCGGATCGACTTCTCTCGCCCCGACGCCGCGTTGATCGCCTCGAGCGGGATCGCAACCTCGATTAGCTTCTTCTTGTACTTATCGGTTGAGGTCATAAACCAGCCTGTACGTTGCGGGGCGGATGGTGATCTCGCCGCCATCGCGCATTGCGCGAAGATGAGCCCCGGTCATTTCGACAGGCTCACCCGCCGGGTCGACGAGCACGAATGAGTAGGCGTCGGGCTTCTGGTCAAGCAGACCCCAGACGTCGGCCTCGATCTGCAGCGGCTCGCGCTTAAGGCAATGCTCTTTCGGATAGCCGAACCGGCAGATCGATGCGAAATGAGCCTCGATGAAGTCCTCGCCGTTGTGTTCGAAAACGAACCGCTCATCTTCAATTGATACACGCGCGGCGCTGGCGCTTGCGTCGTCGGCATTCTGAAGCAGCTCGGACAAGATATGGCGTGGGCTCTGCACCTGCTTGAACAATTGGTGCCAAGGCCCGGCAAGCTCGGGGTCAGCCTCGAGCTGATCCCAGCGCTTGGCGGCACGATCTTGAATCGTGTGAAAGTAGCTCGGTGGGCCGGCGATCACGGCATCCAGCTCGCTCTCCGCGGTCATAGCGGCAAGTCCAGCGTCGATGGCATGGCGACTAGCTCCGGCCCGCGGGGTGGCGCACTCTTCCGCCAGCCGCCCTTGACCGTCTGGATCGCGGAAATGGGGAGCCGCTGCTCGGTCCGCAGCTCGCGCAGATCGCGAACGTGCCAGAACACGGCCCAATGCCCCTGATTGTCCGAACCGTATTGCCCGGTCGTAGGGGGACGATGGCTCATGCCCGTCGAATGCCTGCCGCTGCCGCTCTCCTCGCAACCGATGTACCAACCGAACCAAGACACGATGAAGCTCACCTTGACCGCAATATCTTCATGCGACGGATAGATGAGGACCGGGACAGCTGCGGCGCCCCGTAGTTCGTCGACCTGGCGGAACAACTCCCACTTGCGAGAGCCGAAAGCGACAAAGCCGGTCTTGCACGCGATGTCGGCGCCGGACTGAAGATGTTCCAGGGGGACCGGGGCGAGAATGGCGAAATCCTTGATTTCTATCACCACACCTCCCGTAGCGATCCGGACTTCTTCAAGCTGACGCGATAGCAATAGGCGGCGATCTCCTCGATCATGACGCGGTCCCCGGCCCGTGCGCGATGCAACCGATAGAAACCGCCGATCCAACCTCGCGCGCGGAAGAATTTCTTCTGGCCGTCAAGGTCCGTCTGGACCGGCTCGGCGCCGCCCCATTCGATCGTCAGGTCCCGTTTCGCCCGTGTCGCCTTGTTCGAACCGCCAATGGCGTCGGCCGGGAAGCGGTCGAAAAACGAGCGCAGGTAGATGTGATTGTTCGTGATGTTTCCTTCGGTGATCTCCACTTCACCGATCACGCGCCCGGTCGCAGTCCGCGCAGCAGCCGTGACCGAAAGTGTCAGAGGCTGCGCGGCCCAGATGGACGGCGGCGGGGCCGGCCGGGCCGGCGCGGCAACGCCCAGCTTCACATCATCCCGTTCAACGTCGATATGTAGTTTCCGGCCATGCTGGGAAACATCGACCTTCACCGTATCGGCGCTGCCGACCTGCTCCTCGCGCGAAGCGCGCGCCAGGGGTATCGCCATTGCTGGGTCAGCCGTCGAGACCACAGCTCCGAACTGGCTGGCAACCCCGTCGATCGCTTGGTCGTCCAGCTCGACCCAGGTCACAGCTCCGCTCTTGTGCCGGTAAGGAACTGGGCGGCCGAGCCGGCGCACATCAACGAGCTTCCAAGGCGTGTTCCATTTGGCGACCTCGCCCGAGCGGATCATGTGCTCGGGAATCTGGTGATGCGTAAAGGTGGCAATCATCTCTGACGGCGCCAGCGGCGCGCCGACCTCGATTAGCCTCGCAACGCCATAGACCGCCCCGGTGCCTTTACGGATCAGACCGAACCAGCCGCGGTGCGACGCTCCCGATGAGCGCATTTCCCAGGCTTTGGTTCCGTCGAGAATGTAGCCTATCCAAGGATCGGCGATGATCAGTCCTTTGGTGATCCTCATCGCGGCGCCTCCCCGCGCTCGAGCAAGCGCGGTAGGTGGAACTGAATCGCCGTCTCGAGAAAGGATGGCTCGCGTTCGACGAGAGGACCGCGCACGTAGCGGGGCGCGTGGGCGAACCCGTTCGTGACGGAAACGACCGCCAGGATGAACTTCTCGGGCTCATGCAGCGAGGTTATGACTTCCTGCCGTGTAATCATCACGGAATCTGCGCCATCGATGCGGCCTTTCACCTCGATGAAGCGCAGATGACCTGACTTGGGATCGTGCGAGGCGATGTCGTAGCCGATCTTCTGGGCGGAAACGTCGACGGGCGCATGGCCCAAGGCGCGCTCGGCCGCCATGACCGCTTCCATCGCGGCGAGCTCGATGACTCGGCGAGCCGCAGGATCCTCCGCGAAATGGTTCGGGACGCTTGGTGTCCGACGCGCATCCAGAAGACCGCGCGGGACGACCACCATGCCGCCCCGCACGCGCGGCGGCTGCGACGAGATGAAACGCTCGCGTTCGAGCTGGTCCATCCGGCGTTTTTGACGCTCCGCCAGATCCTCGGCCCGGCGCTGGGCATTCTGCCAGTTAAGCCGCGTCTTCTTGCCGGCCTTCTCCTCCTCCTTCAGCTCAAAGGCCCGCGAGTCCCAGTAATTGATCTCTTTCTTGAGCCGGGCGCGAACCTCCTGCTGGACCTTCTCGATTTCAGGCAGGCGACGGGCCTTGACCTCCGCGACATGCCCCTGCGCCAGCTCGACCGTGGCGAAACGGATGGCCGTTTTTTCCAGTTCGCTGCTCAGCCACTTCTCGTCCAGCAGATCACGGACGGCGCCGACCTCCTCCGCCGTGGCCGGGCGCAGGTTGAGGTGCGGCGCAATGCCAGCATTGACCGCCTTGCCCGCCTTATCGAGAGCGGCGAACTGGAGCCGCTGCGAGATCACATGCGGCTTGCCGGCGCTGGTCGTGCGGCCGTCCTGGACTGTATGCTCCAGAAGGAAAACTGCGGAGAGAGCATCGCCCGGATCAGTTTCGTCGACCAGGATCGCGCCTTGGCGCATGATCTGCTCATACTGCTCGCGGATGAGGCTGATTACCGCCTCCAGCAGCGGGTGTCCGGGACAGACGAAAGCCGCGACCGGCTGCTGGTTGATCAGGCTCTTCTCGAAACAGATCCGCTCATACTGCTTTTGAATCGGCGCGCCGGTGCCGATTTGGCGATCGCGCTCGCGGATGCGCACCGGTACATGAGTGACCTCCCAGCGCCCTTCTTCGCGGCGCCTGAGGCGGCCGCCGAGCTGCTGGAACGCCTCGACGAAGAAGCTCTGGATGTGATGCGGCTGAAGGCGCAGCGCTTCGGCCCGCTCCATGTCGAGCCGCAGTTCCTCGACCCTGGCCTCGGGCATGGTGTCGTTAGTGAGCGCGCGCCGTTGGAGCAATTCGAGCAGATGCGTCTGATCGACCGCGCCGTCGACCTGTTGGAATAGCCGTGCCTTCACATCTTCCTGTTCGCCATACTGGATGGCTTCGAAGAGAAGGTCTTTCAGCGCGGTGCCCTCGAACAGTTCGCCGAGCACGTCATAGACGCGGCCGCCCAGTGCTTCGCGCGCGGCCTCCAGCTTCTCGAGGAGGCGGCCATAGACCTCGCCCTCGCGCGTGTCGGCCGCGACGAGATTCCACAAGTGACAGACCTCCGTCTGGCCAATGCGGTGGATACGGCCGAACCGCTGCTCGATCTTGTTGGGGTTCCAGGGCAGGTCGTAGTTGACCATCAGATGTCCGCGCTGGAGGTTCACGCCTTCCCCGGCGGCATCGTTGGCAATCAGTACCAGCATGTCCTTGTCCTGCATGAAGCGCTCCACCACCTTTCGGCGCTCCTCGCGCGACACGCCGCCATGAATTACCTCCACCGCCTCGGGGTTGCCGAGGCGCGCGCGTACCTTGTCGAGCAGGTAATAGAGCGTGTCCTTGGGCTCGGTGAAGATAATCAGCTTGCGGCGATTGCCGGCGGCGTCGACCATCAGATCGTCGTCCAGGATGCGGTTGAGCTGGCTCCACTTTGTATCCGTGCCAGAACGCAGCACGCCGAGCGCCATTGACTCCAGTCCTTTCAGCGTCTCGACCTCAAGCGCGAGCTGCTCGACCGTCTCAGCCGTCGTCGCGCCCGTCGAGATCAGATCCTCGAGCTCGTCGATTTCCTCCTGCCCATACTCCTCGATATTGCGCAGTATGTCGGGGTTGATTGCCGGCTCGCCGATGCCCGCCTGCCGCCCCTTGGCGGCGAGGCGCGCCTCGCCCAGCTCCGTCTCCAGACGCTCGCGGCGGCGTTTCAGCGACTCGTAGATGGCGGCCGGCGATGAGGCGAGACGTCGTTGGAGGATCTGCAAGGCAAAGCCCACATTGTTGCGCTTCTTGCCGTCCCCCTCGGCGAATCGCTGGACGCGATTCATCTCGGTGCGGACATATTCGGTGACGGCGGCATAGAGTGTGGCCTCGCCTCCCGAGAGCTGATACTTAACGGTGCGGGCACGACGCTCGGGAAAGAGCGGCCGGCCGTCAAATTTGAGCAGCTCCTCCTTGGTTAAGCGCCGCATCATGTCTTGGGTGTCGGCATAATGGACGCCGTCCCGGAATCGCCCTTCGAAGCGGTCCCCGTCGAGAAGCGCCATGAACAGTTGGAAGTCCTCTTCCTTGCCGTTGTGCGGCGTCGCCGACATAAGTAGCAGATGCCGGCAAGCCTGACCGAGCTTCTGGCCGACCTGATAGCGCCGCGTATATTTGACCTCGCCGCCGAAATACGTCGCCGACATGCGATGGGCTTCATCGCAGATGATGAGATCCCATTCGCGCGCGCTCATAAGTTTGTCTTGCAGCTCTTCATTGCGCGCCAGCACGTCGAGGCGGACGATCAGCCGGTCGCGATCGGAGAAGGGATTGCCTGACCGCGAGGTCTCGATCATGTCGCGGGTGAGGATGTCGAACTCAAGATTGAACTTCTGGCCGAGTTCGTCCTGCCACTGTTCGACCAGGCCGCCCGGGGCGACCACAAGGCAACGCTCGAGATCGCTGCGAGCGATGAGTTCCTTGATGAGCAGGCCGGCCATGATCGTCTTGCCGGCGCCGGGATCGTCCGCGAGCAAGAAGCGCAACGGTTGTCGCGGAAGCATCTCGCCATAGACGGCCGAAATCTGGTGCGGCAGCGGATCGACAAGGCTGGTGTGGATTGCGAGATAGGGGTCGAAATAGTGCGCCAGCTTGATGCGATTGGCTTCTGTCACTAACCGCAACAGCGCACCATCGGCGTCGAACGACCAGGGCCGTCCGTCCTGCTCGACTTCCAGGCGATGCTCGTCGTCCCGGTAGAGAACGGACTCGGCGACCGTGCCGTTATGATCGCGGTAGACGACGTTTATCGCCTGATCGCCGATCCAGTCGACTGACACGACCTGCACCGGCTGTGCCGACGCTATGCCGCGGACAGAAGCGCCGTTCTTGATGCCTTCGAGCCTCGCCGCCATCGATCATCCCCCTCAACAACACCGTCATATCTGAAGCTCCGCCTTCTCAAGCGCAGCCTCCGTCTCCTTGCGGTTCAGCGCGACAATATGCTGTGTACGAGCATTCTGCTTCGTTGCGTCGCCAAGCAAGCCAAGTCGTTTCAGAACATAGAACAGCATTGCATAGCGCACGGAAAGCGCACTATTGCCGTGGTCGAGCCCATAGTCCTTAGCAACCACCTTCTTCTGGCTCTCGGTCAAATCGGGATGCGGCCCGATAATGACATCGAAAAAATTGTTCCAGAGCCAGTCGTGCTCGCTGATCGCCCCGGGAATGCCCCTACCACGCAGCTCTAGAATGCGCGGAAGCAGGAAGTCCTTAAACCGGTTCTCAAGGTGGCAATAGGCGCGGGCGTGCCAGCGGAAACCGTCAAAGCCGAAGGCATGCGGCGTGATCCGGCGCCACATCGGATCCGGTCGTTCCCTGTTCATCGACTGATAGAAGATCTCCACCGAGTTTCCCGTGCGCACGGCGTCGAGAATCCCGCGCAAGACCTCAATGTCGATGTCCCGATTCGGGGTTAGCGCAACGTCCGCATTGGGAAGCGCTGCGATCCATGAATCATGAGCGGGGACGGCTCCCTCGGTTACAGAGCGAAGCTGCGCCAGGTAGACGTATGGATCAGGGTCGAGGAAACGCAGGACAAACTTCTCGGCAGCGACATAACGCTTGCCGCGCTTATCGTACGCCATATTTCCGGGCGCGCGATCTTGGTAGCAAGCTAGATCTTTCGACGCCTGAGGAACCGAAAGGCCAAAGCGCTCCACGACGTCAGCGCGGTTGATTGAACCCTCCCAAAAGAGACGAAATTCAACAAATTCAAGCCTTCGCTCGAGTCCCCAACGCATAATGCTGCCCGTATAGTTATATAAACTAAGCGTACCCCTTCGTACGATGAGTATATTTACTATACGCATTTCCCGTGAGTCAACATCTGGCTTGGGCATCGAGATACACCTATCGGCGATCTCACGAGCAAAAGCGAATCATGCAACTTGCAATCTTGTGGGGAAGGTTCCAATTTTGGGCGGAGCGCGTTTCTAGCACGGTGCTACCCGGGTGATCCGCTGCTCAATAAAATTCTACCGCTTGGGCCTGCGGCCTGCTTTGAGAGGGCGTGGCGCCGCCTCTCCCTTCGCAGGCGCGACGAACAATTCCGGTATCGATGCTCTAAGCGCAATCGCAAGCTTTTCGAGAACCGCTACCGACGGATTCTCGATCCCTCGCTCCAGTCGGCTAACATAAGTTCTGTCGATTCCGGCATCCACCGCGAGCGCCTCCTGCGAAAGCTCGCGGCTGACGCGGAGCCGTCTGATGTTTCTGGCCACTAAAGCTTGCGCCTTCATACACGCAAGCGAACATTCGTAGGTCTATTAAACCACGGACGATAGTGCTACTAATCGGCGAGGTCTGTACCTCGGTTTTCTACGACGGTTGCCGATAGGCGCTCACGAAATGCCTGTACGCAGAGGCCCTGCCCCGTTCTAGAGCCGCAATATCGAATTTGCCTAGGGACAAAATTGAGCTCGCAACCTTGCTTTCCGGCGCTAGTTAAGCATCTCGCTGGCCTGGCATGAATGTCGAAGAAATTCGAGAGTTGAAGCCGCAAATCAGACGATTCACCTTGGACGTGATCGCTCGCCGAAGAACGAGAACATCGATGCACCAAGCTGCGGCGAGATACTGGAACGCAATTGCGGAGACCCAGTCGCTAAAAACGGAGTGGGCGCGCCAGTTGTTTCCTCTCCAACAGGAGGACATGGATCTCGCCCTGAAGAACGAGGAGAAGCGACTAACGAGATTGACAAAGAATCCCGTGCTAGCGAGCGCCTATTTAAAGGTTATGCCACTGCTATTGGAAAACCAGGCAATCTCAAATTACCTCCGATCGAACCCAGATCGGCGGCCGGCGAGCACTGAACAAGGCCAGACGAGTCTAGAGTTGACGTCTTCCGCGAGCACGTTCTCACCGCGCTTTACTCACGGCAGTACTATTGACGCCAGAAGCGCAAATGCGTTCTGGATCCGACTTAATGAACTGTTGCCGAGTTCCTCGCATTCCGCCGATCGCCCGGGCTTCGACGGCATGCTAGTCGAGGTCATTTGCCGAACGCCGGCTGGAGCGGCATGTTTTCAGGTTCAGTCACCCAGCGCTACCACAGCGGCAGGACAGTTGGTCCGTCTAATCTACGATCTCGCCTTCGAAGCCTGCTACGCTCCGCCGGCGATGGAGACTCTTGAAGGTCTCTTCGGCTATCTGCGCGACGAGGTGCCGGCACTAATACTCATCACCGGGTCCATCCATCGCCTACGTTTATTCGGAGCCCTGACGAATCAACACCACGAGTCGCTTCGACAACTCGCCGTAGGTTTGCTGCGTACAAGAACGCTACTGATTGATCTGACTAACTTGGAAGCTATGGAAACGGCATTGTACGGCGTCGTCACAGGATTGCACTCTTTGCATCCTCACTCGGCCTTCGCCGCTTCTCCTGTTGCACTTCGAGACCTGGAGAAAATGCAAATCCCTGCCAGGCTTGTGTTCGATCGCGTCGAGGATGCGAGCAATTATCTCACAAAATCTGCAACGTGAGCCAAAAGCTTGGTAAGCGAGACAGAATCGGTGTCGCTTCGCCTTCGCCGGAACGGCAGCATACCGAAGATCTACAGCTTCATAGACATAGCCGTAGTCAAGCAACGCATAGACGCAGCATTTAGCTCGCCAGCCGGGGAACCCCTCAGTGACGGGATGTCGATCTTAGGAAACGCTCTCGGTACGCTCGGAAGACAATCAGCCTTATTAGCCGAAGCGCTTCATCTTCCGTTTCAGCTTCCCACACATCCATAGCCTCTTCTTCGGAAGCATACCCGTGCCGCTCCAAATAAAACGGCATTTCCCAAGGGCAGAGGGCGCCGATGCAAACGAGCAGCAGTTCAATTTCGTCAACTAAGCCGGGCTCCGTGTATCTCGTTGTTCGATCCGGCAATTCTTCCGTTAATCCCGAGTCCGCCAGCATCTTCCAAATAGAAGCGCTGTCGTCCGGACTAGCCGGCCAATTGATCTGACCAGAGATAGCGGCGTGGGCGCGTCGATGCAGGCTGCGTATACCTTCATGAACCATCAGACTGCTCGACTTTCCCGATAATTGCTTGGGCACCCGGTTCAAGATGGATGTGCTCTACTCGCATATACTGCGAGCTTCCATTGCGAACGCGGCGCAAAGTCTCGACTTGAGCGGTAAACGCATTCAGCAGGCGAGCTGCGGCTGACGCCATTGAGGACACGTGCCGGTCGCCACCATATGCGCCGCCCGCTCTATTCAAGACGGCCATTGCGACTGCATGCGTGCAGGCCATCTGAATCGCAAGCGTGGCCTCGATCTCGTTTTTCGGTTTAGCCGCCTCGATAACCGCCAGCACGGCGTTAACGCTCGTCTCAGAAATGCCTCCGGACGGCATGCGTGAGGCATTCTGAATCTGCATCAGCGTCGCATTCACGAAATCGCTCGACGTCGTGCCCAGTGCGGCCTTCAGCCGGTCCCACCAGCGCTGTTCGTCGCCATCTGGCGGATACGGCTTAGAAAGATCCGAGCTCACGCGACGCAGCTTTACGCGCGTGCGGCTGTTAGATGGCTTCGAGCCGTTGATAGGGTGGGGCAGCACCTCGGTCACTTCTCGGTCTCCTTGGCGTAGGTCTCGATCAAGCCTCTCGCCCACTTGCGCTCGCTCACAGCTTCGCACGTGAAGAAGCCCTCCTTGAAGTTCCCGTTTTTGTTGCCGCGAGGTGCGCCGGGGCTGAGACCTCCGTGGAGGCGACACCTCGAACGCCCGCGGACGGCCGGGCATTGGCAGCTTCTTCCGGCTCTGGTCTTCGCCCCGCAACGCACGGCCGATCTCATATTCGCTAATCGGACGACGGTCCTTTGGTTCATGGGGTTGTTACTCCTTCTTCCAAGGCCCCCCCTGAGTTCGGCCTTGATTCGTCCGCTCGGTCCTCATGTGCGCCCAATTCCTCCATGCGCGCCCCCTTTGGATCCGGGGCGCACATGTCAGCCGTGGGCGCACATGCCGCCTCAGGGATGCTCAGCAGGTATCGTGATCCCGGCCCAAAGCCCTCGCGCGTCGAGACGACACCCAGGATCTCTCGTGCTCGCCGGAATCCTTTGTCCTGACGGAGACTCTTGTCCTCGCCCAGCAAGCCAGCCGCGCGTGCTTGCCGCTCGACCTCAAGAACATCCACCGGACCTTGAGCCAAGAGCTGCGCCAGAAACTCGGCAGTCTCCTGGCCGCTCGTTCGATCGCGCTTGCCGGGGCTTTCTGACGCCGCCAAGGCTTCATCCAACGAATGCACCACGTATTCATTCTCGAATGAAACGCCTGATGTGAGGATATCGTCCTCAACCAGGCGCTGCTCGACTCGGAAGGCAAGGCCATCGCACTTTGGGCCGAGGTTGTTCTTGGCTTGGAGGAGCAGCCGACGTCCGTTGTTCTCGGGGTCGTCGACGACGGCGAACGCAGCACGTGCTGCCGCGACAAACGCGATCGATCCGGCAAACCGATTCAACGCGCTCTGAGTGCCCGCCCCACCTTTGTTCAAATGCGTGACGGCGACCACGGCGATCCGCAAACGTCTGGCCATATCTGCCAAAGGTTCGAGAACTTCACGGGTTTCCACGTTTCCATTTCCGTCTGCGCCGCCCATGTACGCAGAGATCGGATCAATGACGATCAGTCGGACGTTCTTAATTTCCTTCGCTCTCGCCTCCAGCAAATCCACATCCGTCTTGAGGCTGAACGTCTTCCGTCCAGTCCCATCCAGTTTGGTCGCCGCCTCGACAATATGGATACGCTTCATATCGGCGTTGGCGGCGATCAAACGCGGAACGATCGTGTCTTCGACGCCGTCCTCGGCGCTCAGCATAATCACGTCTCCCGCGTTGGCCGAGCCCTCGCCGCAGGGCCATGCCCCCCCATTCGAGATCGTAGCCGCCAGGAAGGTGGTCAGCTGGCTCTTGCCCAGACCGGGTGGCCCACCGATCAGAACGAGCTTGCCTTCCGGGATTCGTCCCGGCCACACCCACCGGAGCTTTTCCGGTCGCAAATCACTTGCGCGACGGACGAGCAGCGACCGTTTTCTGCTTGATGTCGGGTTCGTGGGCGATGCCGGCGACCTTCCCTTCGTGAAGACCGATCCGACGATGCGCTCGACCTCCTCTCTGCCTATGTCGAACCAGTTGTAAGTCCCGGCGATCCCGACAAGACGGTCGACCACCACGTTCTTCGGGAGCCAACCGGGAACGGCCTCTGCCAAATCTTTGGTAGATTCGCGAAACGCAACCAGCTTCGAACTTGCCGGCGCGAGCGCGACGTCACGAACTGCATCGCGATATATCCCAGCGGCGCGGGCGCCGTATTTACGTTTGTCATCGTCGAACAGGTGATCCGTTTGATGGTCACCATTGAGCGCTACAATGTTTGCGACGCCCCCATTAAGCTCAGGGGAGCCGTTTGCGTTAGGCTGATGTGGGACTTTATCCTTCACTCGTGAATCTCGCTCGCGTAATGCGGAAGCACCTTGTTCATCTGTGGTCTGCCTTTTCGCGCGCGACGCCACCGTCTGTGACCGTCCCTCGCGCACTGCGTTTGGATCCAGGCTTCGCTTAATTCACCGGTCAGTTTCGCCGCTGGTAGAAAGGTGTCTCACCTGCGGGATCAGCGCTTCTCTTCCAGCATCTTGTGAAACATGGCCTTGGGCACGCGCAGCCGCTTCTTCCCAAAGCGCACGGTCGGGATGTCACCGCACTTCGCGGCGCCGTAGCTGGCGTTCCGGTTGAGGCCGAGCAGCGCCCCGGCCTCGGGGACTGTGTACACGAGACGCTCGTCGTCGCTGCCGTCCGTTGATTTCTTCACTTGTGAACTCCAATGTTATAAGTGGTGACCATACGTTTATCTGAGGACGACCTGAAGCCGCCAGTGAAATAATTTGTACATCCACCACTTTATGTGGCATACCTAGTGTCCTGGTCATGATTAGTCTCAAAGCGTTTAGTCCTGTATTGGCCGAGGCCCTCGGCACCACACCCGCCGCCATCTATGAACGGCAGCGTGCACTCGTTCGCTTGGGTCTGCTACCCGCTCCTGTTGGCCGGGGTCGCGGTAATGGGCTTCCTGCCTCCGCAACAACAGTCGCGATGATCATCATCGCCATGTTGGTGACCGACAATTTGTCCGAGACGGATGATCGCGTCCGAACGGTGGCTGAGTTTCAATGTGTCGGCTCACGAACGAGGCCAGGAAGGAAATGCCTATTAACGGGGAGGCGGGATTTCAAATCAGCCTTAGTTGCTTTGCTGCGGATGACTGAATTTCCTACTCGCCTCAACTTGGAGGTAGCGCGCAACGATCTCTATGCCGTCATCACTTGGTTCGACCGGGCAAAAGAGACCGTTAATCACAGCTTCTTCGGTGGGGAGGCCGGCAGAGCAAGCTATATTAATGTGCGAGCTTATCTCGAAGATGGAGGACTACAGTCGATTGCGGCTGCCCTCAGGCAGGCAAATGAGGCCGATGCTTTGAGGGCCAGTGTGGTTCAGCTTCCATGACCAAAAAAACGGACAGGTGAGCAATGAAGGGGCATATTCGCGAGCGCTCGCCCGGGCATTGGGCAATCATTCTGGATCAGCCGGACCCAGCAAGGGGCAACCGCAAGCGTAAGTGGCATACCTTCAAAGGTACCAAGCGTCAGGCTCAGACTGAATGCGCACGGCTGATCGCTGCGATGAGCGATGGGACCTATATCGAGCCTTCGAAGATCACACTCAATCAGTTCCTTGATCGTTGGCTGGACCACATCAAATCGCAGGTCACGCCAAAATCGCACGAGCGCTATTCTGGGCTCGTTAAGACAAACATTTTACCAGCGCTGGGAGCCCTGCTCCTGACAAAGCTGCGACCGGTCCAGATCAGCGAGAGTTACGCAGCAGCTCTAAAAAGTGGCCGGCGGGATGGCCGTTCTGGGGGACTTGCCCCCCGTACTGTCGGGCACATGCACCGCGTTCTCAAGCAAGCCTTATCCCAGGCCGTCAAATGGGAGCTCTTGATCCGCAATCCAGCTGATGCCGTCGACCCACCTAAGGTCGAATGGAAGCCTGTCTCCACATACGACCTGACAGAAACCGCCCTGATTCTCGAGGCCCTTCGTGGCAAGTCGATTTTCATGCCGTCGCTTCTGGCGGTGATGTGCGGCCTTCGCCGGGGTGAAATCTGTGCGCTTCGTTGGCGTAACGTTGATCTGGACGGTGCGCAGCTTTCCGTCGTGGAGAGCGTGGAACAAACCAAGGCCGGCCTGCGGTTCAAGTCGCCTAAGAGCGGCAAGGGGCGCACAGTCGCCCTGCCCCAGACTGTGGCCGACGAGCTTCGTACACACCGAGCTCGGCTGGCTGAAGACCTCCTCAAGCTGGGCAAGCGAATTTCAGACGATGATTTTGTGGTAAGCCACCCAGACGGTTCCATGGTGCCGCCCATCCACGTCTCGCAGCAATGGGGGTTCGCCATTGCAAAGACTGGGCTGGCCAAGCTGAGGTTTCACGATCTCAGGCATGCTCACGCCACTCACCTGTTGGCTATGGGGGTCCATCCCAAGGTCGCCAGCGAGCGGCTCGGCCACAGCCGTGTGGGGATCACCCTAGACCTCTATAGCCACGTCATCCCCGGAATGCAGGAAAATGCTGCCGCTGACCTGGACCGCGCGATGAAGGCCGCCATCCGCGGCATCGAAAAGACCATTGGGTAGCAAATCCGGTAGCAATCAGCCATTGCCGCCGAATGAGAACAAAAAGATCAATTGATTTTTCAATGGGTTGTGATGGAGGCCACGTCGGGACTCGAACCCGAGTAAACGGTTTTGCAGACCGGCGCGTAACCACTCCGCCACGTGGCCCCAACGAGGGCGGAGCAATATAGGGGATCACGGGTTTAGGCAACCCCGACCGGGCAGCTACGCCTTCCCGCCGCCGAGATATCGGAGGAGAATCTCATCGGTCGCGATGTACGGGATCGCTGTCTCCGCCCGCCTCTCGCGGGACAATCGCCCGTACGGATGATCGGGGTCGGAGTCAGGCCCGCTTGCCCCGTCGGACACCGCGCCGGCGGTCCTTCACCGGCGGCTTTGGCGCCAGTTCGGGCATCTCGGTCTGGACCTCGCGGTAGCGGGTTAACATCCGTTCGAAACTGGCATTCAGCGTCTCGGCGATGTCCGGGCGCTTCTCCAGAGTGGAGAGGATCGTCGCTGCGGCCTCGATGGTCGACAGTCCGTCCTTCCGAGGCTCCTTGCGCAGCCGCCCGTAGCGCGATGGCGCGGCCGGGTTGAGGATGACGCGCTGGCATTTCAGCATCCAGGGGTTACGCCACCACAGGGCCTTGGCCTGACTCCATGTGCCGTCGAGCAGCACCACACCTTCGAGCTTGCCGAGGCGCGCGCGCTGGTTGTCCGCGACATCGCCCTTGCGGTTGAGCGCCAGGATTTCGCCCTCGGCCTCGAGATCGGTGGCATGCGCCGAGCCGAGATAGAGCACGGCCCAGTGCGAGGCGTTCTCAATCGGTTGCCCCAGAGCCTTGGACAGGCTCGGCCAGGACAAGCCGACCCGCAGCGTGGCACCGGCGAAATGCTTCGCAAGCAGCCGGGCGGTGCCGAGCGCCCTGTCCTGCTCCTGCGGATGCTGAAGGATCAGGAGCGAGAGCCGGTTCTTGATGGGCGTGACGCTGTCGCAGATGCACAGCGGCATCGGCTTCTGACAGTGCGGGCATTCGGGGATCGGATCGGCCGGCGCGGCGGCGGTGGGGTTCGACATGGTCGCCGCTATACGCTCTGCACGGCGGTTCAACAACCCGCCTATTCCGCCGGCGCAGCCAGCGGGCGCGGCTCAGAGCGACGACGCAGACGGTCGATCAGCAGGTAGATCACGGGCGTGGTGTAGAGCGTCAGGATCTGCGAGACGAACAGCCCGCCGATGATGGTGATGCCGAGCGGGCGGCGCAGTTCCGTGCCGGGCCCGGTCGCGACCACCAGCGGAATGCCGGCGAACAATGCCGCCATCGTCGTCATCAGGATCGGCCGGAAGCGCGCCTGGCAGGCCTCGAAGATCGCCTCCGCCGATGACAGGCCGCGCTGGCGCTCGGCATCGAGCGCGAAATCCACCATCATGATGCCGTTCTTCTTGACGATGCCGATCAAGAGAATGATCCCGACGAAGGCGATCACCGTCAGCGGCGTGTTGGTGATCTGCAGGGCCAGCAATGCGCCGAGTCCGGCCGAGGGCAGCGTCGAGATGATCGTGAGCGGATGAGCAAGGCTCTCATAGAGCACGCCGAGCACGATATACATCGCCACCAGCGCGCCGAGGATCAGGAGCGGCTGGCGGCCGCTGGTCCTGGCGAAATCGCCGGCATTGCCATCAAAACTGCCGCGGATGCCCTCCGGCATGTGCAGTTCCTCGACCGCGCGCTGGATGTTCTGCGTTGCCGCCTGGATCTGGACGTCCGGCAACAGGTTGAACGACACCGTGGTCGATGGGAACGACTGCGAATGATAGACCGCGAGCGCGGCGAGCCCGCGCGTCGCATGTACCACGGCCGACAGCGGCACCTGCGCGTCGCCCGCTGCGGCGACATAGATGCGATCGAGGTTGGAGGGGTCGACCTGGAATTTCGGATCGATCTCCAGCACGGTCATGTACTGGTTGCGCTGGGTGTAGATGATCGAGATCTGCCGCTGCGAGAACGCGTTGTTCAACGCGTTGTCGATGTCCTGGACGCGGACGCCGAGCGCCGAGGCCTTCTGGCGGTCGATCGACAAGGTCAGTTGAAGCCCGCCGGGATCGCGGTCGCTGGACACGTCGGTGATGCCCTCGACACTTTCCATGCGCTTGGCAACGATCGGGGCCCACTTCTGCAACAGGCCAAGGTCGGTGCTGGTCAGTGTGTACTGGTAGTCGGAATCGCTCTGCCGTCCGCCGGCGCGCACGTCCTGGGCGGCGAACATGAAGAGCCGGATGCCGGGAACCGGGAACAGGGCCCGCCTGAGACGGTCGATCACCACCTGGGTCGAGACGTGATCGCGCTCCTCCGGCGGCTTCAGGCTGATGAACATGGTGCCGCGATTGGAGGTCGCGCCACCCGGCCCGCCGCCGCTGCCGACGGTGGAGCCGATGCCAGCCACGGCCGGATCCTGCATCACGATGTCGGCGAGCCGCTGCTGCAGGCTGAGCATGGACTGGAACGAGATGTCGGCCGAGGCGCGCGTCGCCCCGATGACGAAGCCGGAATCGTCGGTCGGGAAATAGCCCTTGGGCACCTTGATATAGAGCGTCACCGTCAACGCAATGGTGGCGAAGAACACCAGCAGCGTCAGCAGCGGATATTCCAGCACGGTGCGCAAGGTGCGCGTGTAGAACGCGACGATGCGCGACAGCGAGCCCTCAATGATCCGGTCGAACAGGGTCGCCGTGCCGGACGTGGTCTGCCGAATATAATGGGCGCAGATCATCGGCGTGACCGTGAGCGACACCAGGGTCGAGACCAGGATCGCGAAGGTCAGCGTCAGCGAGAACTCGCGCAGCAGCCGGCCGACGATGCCGTCCATGAAGATCAGCGGCGTGAAGGCCGCGATCAGCGACAGGCTGATCGATAGCACTGTGAAGCCGATCTGCCGGGCGCCGTCCAATGCCGCCTGGAGCGGCCGCATGCCGTGCTCGAGATTGCGGTACATGTTCTCGATCATGACGATGGCGTCGTCGACCACGAAGCCGACGGAGATCGCCAGCGCCATCAGCGACAGATTGTCGATCGAGAAGCCCGCGACCCACATGCCGGCGCAGGTCCCGGCCAGCGCCAGCGGCACCGAGATTCCGGCCGCGATCGTCGGCGTGATCCGCCTTAGGAACACGAACACGACGACCATCACGAGGATGGCGGTCGCCAGCAATGTCCATTGCATGTCCAGTACGCTGGCGCGGATCGTGCTGGTCCGGTCGACCAGGGTGGACACATCCACGCCGGCCGGAATCCATTGCTTCAGCGCGGGGATCAGCGCCTTCACCCGGTCGACTGTGTCGATGACATTGGCGTCGCCCTGCTTGGTGATCTGGATCAGCACCGCCGGCTGCTTGTTGAACCAGGCGATGGAACGGGCGTTACGGACGGAGTCCTCGATCTCGGCGACGTCGGCCAGCCGGACGAAATTGCCGTTCGAGCTCTTGATGACGATGTCTCGGAACTCTTTCGCCGTCCGCATCTGCCTGTTGAGCGACAGCGTTTCGCTCTGGCGCTCGCCATTGAAAATGCCGACGGGGCCAAGCGGGTTGGCGTTGATGATCGCAGTCCTGACGTCATCGGTGGCAATGCCGGCATTCGACAGCGCCACCGGATTGAGCTGAATGCGCACCGCAGGCTGGTCGGCGCCGCTGATCGCCACGTTACCGACGCCGGGGACCTGCGAGATGCGCTGCGCCAGCACGGTATCGGCGACGTCGTAGATCGCGCTGGCCGACAGCGTCTTCGAGGTCAGCGCCAGAACGAAGACGGGCGCGCCCGCGGTATTGGCCTTGCGGAAGCGCGGCAGCGTCGGCAAATCGCTGGGCAGGTCGACCAGGGACGCGTTGATCGCCGCCTGCACGTCGCGCGCGGCCTTGTCGATGTTGCGGCCGATGTCGAACTGGAGCTGGATGTTGGTCGTGCCGAGCGAAGAGGTCGAGGTGATCTGGTTGATGCCCGCAATCTCGCCGAGCCGACGTTCCAATGGCGAGGCGACCGTCGCGGCCATCACGGACGGGTCGGCGCCGGGACGACTGGCAGAAACGAAGATGGCTGGGAAATCGACGTTCGGGACCGAGGCGACGGGGAGGAACTCGTAGGCCACGATGCCCAGCAGGAACAACCCGATCGACAGCAGCGTGGTCGCGACCGGGCGGCGGATGAAGGGCTCCGAGATCGATGCCATCACTGCATCCCCTCGGTCGCGCCCGCGACCGGCGGCCCGCCGGGTTCGGCCGGCGGCAGCGCCTGCTCGAGGCGGCGGTTGATGCGGTCGAGCGCCAGGTAGATCACCGGCGTGGTGTAGAGCGTGAGCAGTTGGCTGAGCAGCAGGCCGCCGATGATGGAGATGCCGAGCGGAAAGCGCAGCTCGGCGCCGGTGCCGCTCTCGATCGCCAGCGGCAGCGCGCCGAACAGGGCGGCCAGCGTCGTCATCATGATCGGACGGAAGCGCAGCAGACAAGCCTGCACGATGGCTTCGTTGGGCGACATCCCCTGCCCGCGCTCGGCCTCGAGCGCGAAGTCGATCATCATGATCGCGTTCTTCTTGACGATGCCCATCAACAGGATGATGCCGATCAGCCCGATCACCGAGAGGTCCTGCCCGCAGAGGATCAGCGCCAGGATCGCGCCGACGCCGGCCGACGGCAGGGTCGAGAGGATCGTGATCGGATGGATGTAGCTCTCGTAGAGCACGCCGAGCACGATATAGATCGTGATCACCGCGGCGAGCAGCAGCCAGGGCTGGCCGGCGAGTGCCTTGGCGAATTCGGCAGCATCGCCGGCATAGACGCCGACGATGCTGTTGGGCATCTCGATCCGGGTCTCGATGGTCTTCACGGCTTCGACGGCATCGCCAAGCGCCGCGCCCGGCGCGAGGTTGAAGCTGAGCGAGATCGACGGGAATTGCGCCTGATGCGAAATCGCGAGCGGCGCGGTGGTGCGGGTCAGCGTCGCCACGGCGGAGAGCGGCACCTGTGCGTTGGGCGCACCTGCGGTCGCGCTCGCCGCGCCCGGCAGATAAAGCTTCGACAGGATCGAGGGATCGCGCTGGTACATCGGCAGCGCTTCCAGCACCACGCGGTACTGGTTGGCCTGGCCGTAGATCGTCGATATCTGGCGCTGCGCAAACGCGTCGTTGAGCGTGTCGGTAATGCCCTGGAGGCTGACGCCGAGCTGGCCGGCGCGGGTGCGGTCGACCGTGAGCTGCGCCCGCAGACCGCCTTCCTGCGCCTCCGAGGAGACGTCGCGGAACAGCGGATCGCGCCGCATCTCCGCAACCAGCTTGCGCGCCCATTCCGACACCAGGGCAGCGTCGGTGCCGGTCAGCGTGTACTGGTATTGCGAGCGGCTCGACTGGGTCGAGATCTGCACGTCCTGCACCGGCTGGAAGTAGACGGTCATGCCGGGGATGGCCGACACCCTCTCCTTCAGCCGGGTGATGACGACGCTGACATCGTCGCGCCGCTCGCCGCGAGGTTTCAGCGTCATGACAAGCCGGCCGACATTGGTGGTCGGATTGACCGACCCTGCCCCGATCACCGAGACCACGCCGGTCACGTCAGGGTCGGCCTTGATGGCGTCGGCTGCGGCGGCCTGCCGCTTCTGCATCTCCGCGAACGACACGTCCGGACCGGCTTCGGTCACCGCCGTGATCGAGGCGGTGTCCTGCAGCGGCAGGAAGCCCTTCGGCGCGACGACATAGAGCGCCAGGGTCGCGATCAGCGTGGCGAAGGTCACGACCAGCGTCGCGCGCTGGCGCTCCAGCACCCAGAGCAGCGTGCGGTGATAGAACCCGACGGTGCGGTCGATGAAGCGGCTGACCGCGGCAAGACCCGGCACGGCCAGCTCTTCATGGGCATGCTTCAGCAAGCGCGAGCACATCATCGGCGTCAGCGTCAGCGACACCACGGCCGAGGTCACGACCGCGATCGTCAGCGTCAGCGCGAATTCGCGGAACATGCGGCCGACGAGGCCCGACATGAACAACAACGGGATGAACACCGCAATCAGCGAGACCGTCAGGGAGATCACGGTGAAGCCGATCTCGCTGGCGCCCTTGAGCGACGCCTCCATCGCGCTGTCGCCGTTTTCCATGTGGCGGACGATGTTCTCGATCATCACGATGGCGTCGTCGACGACGAAGCCGGTGCCGATGGTGAGCGCCATCAGCGATAGATTGTCGAGGCTGAATCCGGCGAAATACATGATGCCGAAGCTGGTGATCAGCGACAGCGGTAGCGCCACCCCGGCGATCAGCGTGGCGCGGAGCGAACGCAGGAACAGCAGCACCACCAGCGTCACCAGCACGACGCTCAGAATCAGCGTGAACTGCACGTCGCGCACCGAGGCACGGATGGTGACGGTGCGGTCGGAGACGATGGTGAGGTTCACCCCGGCCGGTATGGCGCGCTGGACCTTCGGGATTTCCGCGCGGATCTGGCTGACGACGTCGATCACATTGGCGCCGGGCTGACGCTGGATGTCGATGATGACGGCGGGTGAGCCCTGGTACCAGCCGCCCGTGCGGTCGTTCTCGAGGCCGTCGACGATCTGGGCGACGTCGGCGATCGTGACAGGCGAGCCGTTGCGGTAGGCGACGATGACAGGTTTGTAGGCGTCGGCGGCGGCGATCTGGTCATTGGCGGCGATGATGTAGGATTGCTGCGCGCCGTCGAGCGAGCCTTTCGGCCCCGAGACGTTGGCATTGGCAATCGCGGTGCGCAGGTCTTCCATGGCGATGCCATAGGCTGCAAGCCGCGCGAGATCCGCCTGAATGCGGACGGCCGGCTTCAACCCGCCCAGGACCGAGACGCGACCGACGCCGGAAATCTGGCTCAGCCGCTGCGCCAGCAGCGTGTCGGCGATGTCGCTCATCGCCCGCAACGAAATCGTGTCGGAGCGTAGCGCCAAAGTCATCACCGGCGCATCGGCCGGGTTCACCTTGGCGTAGGTCGGCGGATAAGGCAGCGTCTTCGGCAGCACGCCGGCCGCCGCATTGATCGCGGCCTGGACATCCTGGGTGGCGCCGTCGATGTCGCGATTGAGATCGAACTGGAGCGAGATCTGGCTGACGCCGAACGAGCTGGTCGAGTTCATCGCCGACAGCGACGGGATCTGGCCGAGTTGCCGCTCCAGCGGCGCGGTGATCAGCGAAGCGATCACGTCGGGGCTCGCGCCGGGCAATTGCGTCGTCACCTGCACGGTCGGGAAATCGACCTGCGGCAGTGCCGAGACCGGCAGCGCGAAATAGCCCAGCAGCCCGCCGATCAGAAGCGCGATGCCGAGCAACGAGGTCGCGATCGGCCGTCGGATGAAGGGTTCGGAGACGCCCATGGGATGCGCCTGCCGCTCAGGCGGCTGTTGTCGGGATCATGGCTGCCTGGCTCCACTTCCCGATGCACCCGGACTTGACGGAGGCCCTGGTGCCGGTCCGGTCTGGCCCTTCTGGTCGCCTTCGCTGCTCTTGCGTTTGGCGCGGAACTCGCCGTCCTTATCTTGTCCGTCCTTCTGGCCGTCTTTTGCGCCATCCTTCTTCTGACCATCCGGCCCGCGCGAGCGCTTGCGCGGCGCGAGATCGGCCGACGGGGTCTGGTCGTCGCGGCCGATGACGACCTTGGAGCCGTCGGATAAATTGGCAAACCCCGTCGTGACGACCTTATCGGTCGCCGACAGGCCGCTGGCGATGACGGCGTCATGCTCGTTCTGCTGCGTCACCGTCACGGGCTTGGCCGCGACCACGTTATCCTCGCCGATGACATAGCTGAAGGTGCCGATCGGGCCGCGCTGCACCGCCGACGTCGGCACCACCAGCGCCTGCGTCAAGGTCTCGACCTTGAGGCGGACATTGACGAACTGGCCGGGCCAGAGCTGGTAGTTGGCGTTGGGGAATTCGGCCTTGAGCCTGAGCGTGCCGGTGGTCTGGTCGACTTGGTTGTCGATGCCGGTGAGCTTGCCGGTGTCGATCACGGTGAGGCCGTCATTGCCGAACACATCGACCGCGAGTGGGCCCTTCGACGCCGCGGCGTTGACCCGCATGATCTGCTGCTGCGGCAGGCTGAACCACACCGCGATCGGCTGCAATTGCGTGATCACCACGAGGCCAGTGGTGTCGGAGGCATGGATGATGTTGCCCTGGTCGACCTGGCGCAGACCGGCGCGGCCCGAGATCGGCGCCACGATCTTGGTGTAGCTCAGCGTCGCCGCCGCATTGTCGATCGCCGCCTGGTCGGCCTTGACCAGCGCCTCGGTCTGCGCGACCAGCGCGCGCTGGGTGTCGGCCTGCTGCTTGGATCCGGCATTGGACGCCGCGAGCTGCTCGTAGCGCGTGAGGTCGATGCGCTGGTTGGCGAGCTGGGCCTGGTCCTGCGCCTTCTTGGCGACGGCCTGATCGTACGTCGCCTGGTAGAGCGCCGGGTCGATCTCGCCGACCACGTCGCCTTTCTTGACGTCCTGTCCCTCGGTGAAATTGACCGCAATCAGCTTGCCGTCGACCTGCGAACGAACGGTCACGGTGTTGAGTGCGCGGATCGCGCCGACGCCGTCGAGATACACGGGAACGTCCTGGATGCGGGGCGTCGCCGCCAGCACCGGCACCGGCAGATCGGGCCGCTGGTTGCGGCTGTTCGCCTGCTGCGGCTGCTGGTGCCAGGTGGTCCAGCCGTAGTAGCCGAGCCCGCCGAGGATCGCGAGCGTGATCAGGGTCATGACGAAGCCGCGCCCGCGCGACGTCTTCGCCGTTCCCTCCTTCGCGCCCTGCTTCGTATCCGGCTTAAAGAGCATTGACCGGTTTCTCCATCCTCGGCTCCCAGCCGCCGCCGAGCGCCTGATACAGGCTGACGATAGCAAGAAGGCGGGCAAGTTGCGCCTGCGACAGCGCGTCTTCCGCCTGGAACAGGGTCAGTTGCGTATTGAGCACGGTGACGATGTCGGCGGTGCCGGCGCGCAATTGCTGCTCGGAGAGATCGAAGGCGCGGCGGGAGGCGTTGAGGACGTCACGCTGCAATTGCAGCCTGATCGTGGTCTGCTTGATCGAGAACAGCGCGTTATCGACATCGGCAAACGACTGGATGATGGTCTTGCGGTAGGTCTGGAGCAATTCGTCCTGTCGCGCCTTGGCAAATTCGAAATTGCCGAGGATCTTGCCGCCGTCGAAGATCGGCTGCGTCGCGCTGCCGACGAGCTGGAAGAACGCCGCATGCGGCTGGAATAGCGAGACCAGGGCCGAGCTCTGATAACCGCCATTGCCGGTCAGTTGGATCGTCGGAAAGAACTGCGCGCGGGCATTGCCGACGTTCGCTGTCGCGGAGGCGAGCTGGGCCTCCTGCCGGCGAATGTCGGGCCGCTGCGTCAGGAGCTCCGACGGCAGTCCCGGCGTCACGCGGGGAATGGCGATCCGGTTCAGCGAGCCGCCGAGCACCCGCACGCTCTCCGGCGGCCGCGACACCAGGACTGCAAGAGCATTGACGTTCTGGTCGAGCGTCTGGCGCAGCGGCGGCACCAGTGCCTTCTGGTTTGCGAGCACGCTCTCCTGCTGGGCGACGTCGAGGTCGGTGCCGGTGCCGGCTTTGCGCCGTTCCCTGACGGCATCAAGGATGCGCTGCGCGCTCGCGATGTTGCGCTGTGAGGTCCTGATGCGATCCTGCGAGGCCAGCACCTGGAAATAGGCGTTAGCCACACCCGCAAGCGTCGTCAGCGCAACGACGTCGCGATCGAAACGGTTGGCATGCGCCGTTTCTTCCGCGGTCTGGAGTGCGTCCCGGTTCTGACCCCAGAAATCGAGCTGGTAGCTCGCGCTTAGCGAAGCCTGGTAGTTGACGACCTCACGGCCGCCATTGGTGAGCCCCGAGGCGGAGGAGCCGGAGGTGCGCGAATAGGCCTCCTGCCCGGTGCCGGAAAGGCTCGGCAGCAGCGCCGCACCCGCCTGCCGGGCCTGGGCGTCGGCTTGGACGATGCGCGAAACGGCGGCGGCAATGTCGAGATTGACGGTCTGCGCCTCTTCCATCAGCTGCGTCAGCTCTGCGGAGCGGAAGCTGCGCCACCAATCCAGCGAGGGCGGCGCATCGCCCTTCCCGGCGTATTTGTATTGCGTGGGAACGTCCAGAGCGGGGTCCGGAAGGTCCTGAGTCAACACGCAGGCGCCAGAGCTGGCGGCCAGCCACAACGCCGCAAGCCAGCGCGCCGCACGATACGTCTGGGACGCAGGACCTGGAGACCGCCGCACGGCGATCGCCGGAACTTGCTGTGTCACATCCACCCCCCGGCGGGCAGATCGAGCCGCCACCGCGCGGCCGGATTAGCCGATTCGCAGCGCGGTCGTCGGGGGGCTTTGGATAACTCGTTCACAGGTGATGCTTTCAGCGAAACCTTGCGTCTCATACTAGCCGGACGCGGAACTGCGGGACAGTCCCGCAGGTGCGAGATAGGCAGTGCCCGCGCGATGATGGCACGACGGCACAAATGCAAGATATGCCTGTCTTGCAGTGACTTTTTCATTTTTCATGCATCACAAAGCGCTTTCAAGCTTACCAAGAATTCATGTGACATTAGCGCTACACCTGGGGGAAGCTAGGCAGGCGCTCTCCTGAGCTGCGCTGTAGCACAGTTAGCGGGGCCCAGCAGGAACTGGCGCCACGCCGGCCGAGCCGCGCAGTTCCGGGCTTCGCACATTCATCCCTCTCGCTGGTAAGAGATTCCTGCTGGCGCACCGAAATCCTTTGATGCAGAACGGATGCTGGAGGGCCTACTGGTCGGCCCCGTGTTCGAACAATCCCTTGCCCCCTTCAAAGCTCAGAGCTCGCACGCATGCTGGGTCTATTCGATCGCCTGAGCCTGTTGCGCAGAATTGACGAGCTCGACGATCAATCCATCTCCTTTCGTCGCAAGTTTGGAAATGCCCAGAGTCGCATCATCATTTTTCTGCCTTGGAATGTATCGATCGAAGCAGCAGAAGCTCTGCGTCTTCTCCCGAAGTCGTACTTTACATGCAACGAAGCTCCTCAGGGAATCGTGAGCTCGACGCCTGACATACCGGTTCTTTGCTTGACCGAGACCGAAAAAACATTCGTCGAGGACCTTGCGACCATCCGGAAATCGGGACGGCATCCGCTGCTCATCGGCATGAGCATGGGGAATTTCGCAGCGACCTATCTGGCCAACAAATATCATCTCGACCTGATATCCGTCGCGAGTGGTCATAGCGGAGACTGGCTCACCTTCAACAGCCCCGCGTCACATCATTTGCGCATCAAGGCCGAAGCAACGGGACTGCGTCAAGCAGACTTCACTGCGCGGTTGAATTCAATCAGTCCTGTTAACAATTTAGGTTCACTGGGGTCCGCATCGCAGTTCATCTTCGGAAACTTCGACCATTTCATTCCGAAGTACAGCCGCGATGTGTTGATCACCAAACTTCGGCAAACTAGGCCAGACATCCCGATCACAAAAGCTCCGTTCGGGCACGTCGTTACAATTCTGCTGTGGAAATTCCTCGCCCGGGGCTATCGGGACGACTGAACTCCAATGCCGACGGTGGAGCAGCACCTTGTTGGTGTCCAGCGGCCTGCATTCGCTCCGCGACCTTGACGTATCTTCGGATTCCTCCGCGCACCAGTGCTCCCATATCGGTGCTCGCGTATTTGTGGAGAGCGTAATAGCACAGGAGCGCCATGACGAGGCCCCAGAATGCCTCGTCATGGACGGGGCCGAACCTCAACAACAGGCCGACGAGGCAGATGAACACGCCCGTGCCGATCATAGACATCCACCATCCGCTAAACGTCTCGTCGAACCTGGTGATGTCAGTTGTCTCGAGATTACCCGCAATTGAGCGACCGCTCGCCTCCTGTCGAACGGTTCTACAAAAATCCCAGGCCGCAAAATTATTTGCCGCCGTTATCAGCGGCCCGATCAAGGACGTGACGTACCACCAGGTCGGAAACAACCCTGCGGTCGACACGCACAGCAGCATGATCCCAAACGGAGTTAATCTCATGGTACGCTCGGCCCATCGAGCTGCGCGGGTGCGCACCGATCGCGTTGTAATCGACGAAAATATGGAGTTGTAGTATTGTGACACCACCAGGACGATCGCGAATGCGAGAGTCTGCCCTGCTATGACCGACTGAATTTCAGGTGGTCCAAACACGCTCGCGTTTAGCTTGTCGATCGTGCCTTTCACCCACCCGCTGGGCGACCACAGATTTGCGGGTATTGCGTCGGTTGGATGCACAGTCTGAAAGAGCTTGTATCCACAATAGACCAGCGATGCGACGATGGACGTGTTAATAACCGCGCCCCAGCAGTAGAGATATTTCGCATTCGCACTGTAGGCGTCCTTGTCGGTGAGCTTCCCCAACGTCGGGAGCTCACGAACGATCTTCACGATTTGTTGGACAAGCGGCTCGAATCCTCCCCAGGCAGCGGACACCTCAACTCGCGTATCGATGAGTTTCGTTATCTGCTCTTCTTGCTCCAGCCGCCGCCTCAACGCGCCATACGCGGCTGTTTGATCCAATCCATCCGACCATGATGCCCTGTCGACAGGATCGATGGCGATCAGCTCCTCAACGATCGACGCAAGTTGAGGATGGACTTGCCAAAGGCGATCGAGTTGAACGGACAAATCGATTGCATTCGACGATGGTCGCATGATGTCGAGAATGACCATTCCGAGCGAATAAATATCCGCCTTGGTGCTTCCTTCGTATGCGCCGGCCATCATCTCCGGTGCACTGTAACGTACAATATCACTGCGGATCGGCAGCCCGGAAAGTCCCTCGCGCAGGAGATAATTATAGCCGAAGTCGATAAGACGAACGCTGAAGCGACGGATTTTATCATGCCCCACCGGCAGGTTTTCGACCATGATATTGCCCGGTGATAGGTCCAGGTGCGGCGACCGCAATGCTTCGAGGTTTCCGATGATCCCGAACAATAACTCCCTTCGCTCATTGACCGTCATCTTGTCCAGTTCCCCGCGCTCCATGATGTCGGCGAGGCTGCTACCGTCGATGAACTCCATTTGGATATAGGATCCGCCGGCCGCGAGAACGCGAGGAAGACGCGGATTGGCCGCCGCCTGAGTCCGGAGAAGGCTCCCATAGGATGAGGTTTGATCCCTGATGAGAGAGCTTCCCATGAATTGCGGCTTGACGAGTTTGAAAACGTAGTCTGCCGAACCGCCATATCGGATCACATAGGAAGTGGTGCCCGACGCGATCATCGTCACTTCGGCGTGCGCATCTACGATCTTGGACCGGTCAATCCCGTAATAGCTGGCGATCCAACTGCGCACGGCGGGGCTGGCCAGATACTCACTGGCACTTGCAAGCGCGGTGTCCGCTTGTAGAATATCGCCTGCGGACATCACCGACGAGCGCCCGGCTTTGACCGCTTGAGCCTGATCCGCACTACGGCAACAAAGCAGAAAGCCTATCGCGCCCTCCGCTTCTGTCGAGCAACCAGTGCATGCCAGTACTTCGTAGAGCCGCCTTAACCTGTGCAGCTCAGATTGATCAAACGTTGCGGTTGAGACCGTGACACGAAGCCAGAACTCGAATGGCGAAAACGCTTCCATCGGATTGGGCGGCTTCGAAAGGCCACTGAGCGCATCGAGGAGTTTTCCAGTCAGGCTCGGCGAACCGGCGTGACCGTCGAGATAATTTGTGTCGATCGCCTCGAGTGCTCCTTCGAGCGCTCCAATAAGTGCATTCTCAATCATTTGTGCCCCAACGCGAAATCACTTCCATCGCGACCCGGTTGTCAAACTAGCGTGAGACAATTTTCAGCACCAGTGGCCGCGGAACACGGGCGCCCGGAAACCTCCTTTGCCGCAAAGCAACAATAAGAGTTTGGCCGGCCGGCTTGTATGCCCAGCCCCCCTCCTTTAGGGTCGTCCAGTAATTGCAAAATCGACCGGTAAGTGCCTGACATGACCATTCGAAACGACGTTGTCGAAGCCATCGGCAACACCCCGCTAATCAAGCTCAAGCGCGCTTCCGAACTGACCGGCTGCACCATCCTGGGCAAGGCCGAATTCATGAATCCCGGCCAGTCGGTGAAGGATCGCGCCGGCAAATGGATGATCCTGGAGGCCGAGAAGCGCGGCGAGCTCAAGCCCGGCGGTCTTGTGGTGGAATCGACCGCCGGCAATACCGGCATCGGCCTCGCGGTCGTGGCCAGCGCGCGCGGTTACCGCACGCTGATCGTGATCCCGGAGACGCAGAGCCAGGAGAAGAAGGATTTTCTGAAGCTGTGCGGCGCCGAGCTGCTGGAATCACCGGCACTGCCCTATTCCAATCCGAACAACTACCAGCATGTCGGGCGCCGCCTTGCCGACGAGCTGCGCAAGACGGAGCCCAACGGCGTGCTGTTCGCCGACCAGTGGAACAACCTCGACAATGCGAAGGCGCATTACGAGTCCACAGGTCCCGAGATCTGGGAGCAGACCGGCGGCAAGATCGACGGTTTCGTCTGCTCCGTCGGCAGCGGCGGCACGCTGGCCGGCACCAGCCGCTTCCTGAAAGAGAAGAGCAAGGACGTCAGGATCGCCTGCGCCGACCCGCACGGTGCCGGCATGTATGAATATTTCAGAACGGGCGACGCCAAGGCGACGCCGGGCGGCTCGATCACCGAGGGCATCGGTCTCAACCGGGCGACCGCAATCGTCGAGAGCGCAAAGGTCGACGACGCCTATCTCATCCCCGATGCCGAAGCGGTGACGGTGATCTACGAACTCCTCCAGCACGAAGGCCTGTGCCTCGGCGGCTCGACCGGCGTCAACGTCGCCGGCGCGATGCGTCTCGCAAAACAGCTCGGGCCCGGCAAGACGATCGTCACCGTGCTCTGCGATTCCGGCAGCCGTTACCAGTCGAAGCTGTTCAATGCGGACTTCATGCGCGCCAAGAGCCTTCCCGTGCCGGAATGGCTGGAGAAGCGCAGCAACATCAAGCTGCCGTTCGTCTAGCCCCAGGTCGGTCGCGACGATCCCTGCGACACCCGCCCGAGGCGCTCGTTCGATAGCGAAGGTTTGATCGCGCGCGTGCGCGGCGGGAGGGGAGCGCCGTAGGAGCCTTCGCTGTCGCCGCTCGGCCAGAACATGAGCGCGAGCATCAGCCCGAGGTTGACCAGCGCGCCGACCGCCGTCGCCTGGTGCTCCTGCCCGATCGCCCAGGCCGGAAACCGGCCCGCGACGACATGGTCGACGATCACGAGCGCGAACCAGGCAGGCACCACGCAGACCGGATCCCAACCGATGTCGCGGATGCGCATCGATTGCAGCGTGAAGGTGGCAACCCCGAAGAAGATGATCGCGGCGTTCATCGCCCAGCTCCTGGTGAGATCTTCAGGCCGGATCGCGCCGGGCGAGGTGTTGCGCAGCACCGCCGTTGCGATCGCAAAGCAGATTGCCGTCATCACGATGGCAAGCGCGACCGTGGCGAGGAAGAAATGCAATCGCCCGAGCCGGGCGTTCAAGCCGAAGACGAAACCAAGCATTGGCGCACCCTTTTTGGCGCCAAATGCCAAGAAATAGCTTTCGGAGCCATGAACCGGCCCGGTCGCGCACCGGCGCATGGTTTCCGGAGGACTAACTTGACCTTCGCAATTTGGGGCGTTCGTCTGGCAGGCCGAGTCAGGCGCCCTCGCCGCCTTCCGACGCCGCAGCACAATAGTCGCGCCAGAACTGGCGGTAGCCCGCTTCGAGCTCCCGCGTGTAGGTCTCGACATTGCCGGCGGGCGAGGCCG